>NZ_CP031415.1:3370000-3686911 GCF_003367315.1 Saccharospirillum mangrovi | reverse complement strand
GGATACTCCGAAGGGGTCTGGGAAATGGCCTGCCATTCTAACTTGCTCGTCTGGCCCTTGCCAGTCGTTCATCCAGGCGGCAGCGGGTGTCGATTTCGATTAAAAAAATCAACGACTTAACGAAAAAACGGGCGTGAATAGTCTTGTGGGTAACTAGGCTTGCAAGGCTGTGTGCAACGACTGAAAAACCTTCGGATGGTTTTGGCTGTGAATAACATGCCACTTTATACACAACGCATCCACGGTCAGTGCCCGCCCAATCCGCATGCTAGTCATGCGGTTACTATTAACCTAACTTTATGATTATTAAAGATTTTTTAACGTTAACCACAGAAATAGCCGGCACTAATAATGAACAAATACAATCAATCCTTTCAAACATTCATACCTAATCTATTTATATGTTAAGTGCTCTGCCTACAAAGACCGATTCGAACGTTAAAAAACGACATTGAAGTAGATCGATAAAGCCTTTAGAATCCGCGATCCAATTTCAGGGCTCGATGCATCGATTGCATTGAACCAAAGACTTAACGGAAGCCTAGCTTCCTTTCTCGTGGTGAGAACCCTATGAAACGTACCTTCCAACCCAGCGTTCTGAAGCGTAAGCGCACTCACGGTTTCCGTGCTCGCATGGCGACCAAAAACGGCCGTAAAGTGCTGGCACGTCGTCGTGCTCGCGGACGGGCTGCTCTGACCGTCTAAGATGGTTCACAACGGACATCCCCGAGCCCATCGTCTGCTGACAGCCGGGGATTTCCGTTCGGTCTTTGACCAGGTCGATGTCAAGGCCGCTTGCCCTGAACTGTTGTTATTGGCTCGCACCAGTCACACAGCTCAAGCCCGCCTCGGTTTTATCCTGTCCCGCAAAAACTGCCGCAGTGCAGTGGCCCGCAATCGCGTCAAACGTGTGGCACGCGAAGTATTTCGTTGTGGCTACGCACAATGGCCGCAATTGGACATCATCCTGATGGGTCGTTCCGGCATCGATCAACTGAGCACTGCCCAGCTGCATCAATTGATCGACAAGCAATTGCAGCGGCTGTCTCGCCGTTGGCGCAAGAGTCAGACCGACCACGCCGAGTAAACCGCCTTTTGGCTGGCAAAACCCCCTACGGACAGGTACCATTTCGGCGCTTTTTTACCCAGCCCGGAGCCAACCGCCAACTTCTTTTGAGTCTGGCCAGTACAGCGGTTCAGACGGTGGTTTTATGCCAATCCGGGGCGATTGATCTGACTGGAAACTGATTATGGATGTGCGTCGTATCCTCCTGATCGCGGGCCTCGCCGTGGTCTCTTACCTGATGATTTTGCAGTGGTCCCAGGACTACTCCGACCCGGTTGCGCAAGCTCAGAACAGCGCCAGCCTGTCGTCCGGCAGCGATGTGCCGGTGGCCGTGAATAATGCCAGTAACAGCGAAGTTCCCAGCGCCGAAGCGGCAACTACCGATACGTCCGGACCGGTTGCGGCCAGTGCGGTCAGTGGCACCCAGATTGAGGTTCATACCGATGTGTTGAATCTGCGCATCGACCTCAACGGTGGCGACATCGTTCACGCCAGCCTGCGGCAGTACCCCGCCCACGCAAATACGCCAGATGTTCCATTCACCATTCTGGAAAACGAACAACGCACCTATACCGCGATGAGCGGACTGGTGGGTGCTGACGGTGTGGATACCGAAGGTCGGGCTCAGTTTGAAACCGCACAGGCACGTTACGATCTGGTCGACGGTGACGATCAACTGGTGGTGACACTCAGTTATGCCGCCGACAACGGCTTGCTGGTTGATAAAGTCTACACGCTGACCCGTGGCAGCTACCTGATCAATGTCCGTTATGACTTGAATAACCGCTCAGAAGAAACGCGCACGACCAACTTCTTTGGTCAGATCAAGCGCGACCGTTCTGACGATCCAAGCCAGGGTGGCGGCATTGGTATGTCGTCTTACCTGGGTGTTGCACTTACCACACCGGATGATCGTTACAAAAAAGTCAGCTTTGGCGATATGGAAGACGAAACCTTCCGCGTCAGTCAGCAAGGCGGCTGGATCGCCTTCTTGCAGCACTATTTTGAATCCGCCTGGATTCCGCCGACCGATCTGACCCATAACTATTACGCGCGTCAGTTGAACAACGGTTTCTATTACGCCGGTTTCCAATCGCCCGCGGTAACGTTGGCGCCAGGTGAATCCGCATCGACCGGAGCCGATTTCTACGTTGGCCCGAAAGTTCAGGAACGCCTGGAAGCCATCTCACCCAATCTGAATCTGACCGTTGATTACGGTTGGCTCTGGTGGGCGGCGCAGCCGTTGTTCCACCTGTTGGAATTCATGCACAGCCTGGTCGGCAACTGGGGTTGGGCCGTTGTGTTAATGACCCTGGTGGTGAAAACGGTGTTGTATCCGTTGACCGCCTCCAGCTACCGCTCCATGGCTAAGATGCGTAAATTCGCGCCCAAGATGACACAGTTGCGTGAGCAGTATGGCGACGACCGTCAGCAGCTGGGCCAGGAAATGATGAAGCTGTACCGCAAGGAAAAGCTGAATCCGATGGGCGGCTGTTTGCCGATTCTGATTCAGATGCCGGTGTTCATCGCACTTTATTGGGTGCTGAAAGAATCGGTTGAATTGCGTCAGGCACCGTTCATCTTCTGGATTGACGACTTGTCAATTAAAGATCCGTTCTTTGTGCTGCCGCTGCTGATGGGTGCTTCCATGTTCCTGCAGATGCAAATGCAGCAACAGCCGACCATGGATCCGACTCAGGCGCGCATCATGAAACTGATGCCGGTGATGTTCACCTTCATGTTCCTCTGGTTCCCGGCGGGATTGACGCTGTACTGGTTCGTCAACAACGTCAGCACCATCGTTCAGCAGTGGATCGTCAACCGCCAATTTGAACGGGCGGAGGCGAAAAAAGGCCAGGCGTGAGCGCCGCCGATACCATCTGTGCGTTAGCCACCCCGCCCGGACGCGGCGGGGTCGGCATTATCCGGGTTTCCGGACCCAAAGCCGGCGAGTTGTGCCGGTCCGTTCTGGGGCGTAATTTGCCGCCCCGCTATGCCTACCACGGTGCCTTTTACGATGCAGACGGCCAGGTTCTGGACGAAGGCATCGGCTTGTTTTTCCCCGGCCCCAATTCCTTTACCGGCGAAGATGTGCTCGAACTGCAGGGCCACGGTGGTCCGGTCATTCTTGATCTGTTGTTGCAACGTTTGCTCACGTTGGGTGCACGTTTGGCGCGTCCGGGTGAATTTTCCGAACGTGCCTTTTTGAACGACAAACTCGATTTGGCGCAGGCCGAAGCCATCGCGGATTTAATTGAGGCGTCATCGACCGCTGCTGCTCGTTCCGCCGTGCGTTCGTTGCAAGGTGCGTTTTCGCGCGAAGTGCAGGCTCTGGTCGAACGCTTAATCGAACTGCGCATTTACGTCGAAGCCGCCATCGATTTTCCTGAAGAAGAAATCGATTTTCTGTCCGATGGCCGGGTCCAGTCCGATCTGGATGCGGTTTCAACCCATCTGGCGCAGGTGTTGGCGACGGCGAATCAAGGCAGTCTGATGCGCGAGGGCATGACGGTGGTCATCGCCGGTCGGCCCAACGCCGGCAAGAGCAGTTTGTTGAATGCATTAGCCGGGCAGGATCGTGCCATTGTGACCGACATCGCCGGCACGACGCGCGATGTGCTGCGCGAACATATCCACATTGATGGTATGCCGTTACACATCATCGATACCGCCGGTTTGCGTGACGCTCCGGATGCGGTGGAACGCATTGGCGTTGAACGTGCCTGGAAAGAGATCGAACAGGCCGATCGCATCCTGTTGATGGTGGATGCGACGGAAACGGAAGCCACTGAGCCGGCTGCTATCTGGCCGGATTTTGTGCACCGCTTGCCGGCAAACGCGGCGGTGACGGTGGTGCGCAACAAGATCGATTTAAACCGGGAATCCCCAGGTTTATCCACAGACTTGTCCGTGCCATTGGTGCGTCTGTCGGCTCAATCCGGTGCCGGTCTGGATGCTTTGCGCGACCACCTGAAACAATTGATGGGTTACGACAGCACGCAGGAAGGCGGGTTTATCGCCCGGCGACGTCATTTGGAAGCGTTGCAACAGGCGCAGGCGTTTATTCAAAGCGGGCGTGATCAATTAGCGGGTGCAGCAGCCGGTGAATTGCTGGCCGAAGATCTGCGTCAGGCGCAGCAGGCCTTGGGTGAAATCACCGGTGAATTCAGTTCCGATGATTTACTCGGCCGCATCTTTTCCAGTTTTTGTATTGGTAAATAAACCTGGTTTTCAGGATCTGGTCTGACTCGCCAGACAGCTTTCCAGGTGCTGCCAGACTTCCCCGGCGTTGATCTCATGGATCAATTCATGACGACCGCCGTCGAACAATCGAGTGCTTTCCACGCGCACACCGGCGCGACGCAAATCTTCGATGTAACCCCGAATTCCCACGCCCATGCCGCCCAACGGATCGTCAGTGCCGGACATCAGATGCACCGGTAAATCCCGTGGCCAAAGTTGCGGCTGAATGGCGATCAAGCCACCGGTCATATCGCTCCAGAATCTCGGTGTGCAGGGAAAGCCGCAGTAGGCGTCTTCGATATAGGCATCAACCTGATCGGTGTCGCGGCTGATCCAATCGAAATCGGTGCGGTTGGGTTTGAATTTTCGGCTGTAAGAGCCGAACTCTATTTTCTCGATCAAACCGCTGGCGTTGCGCCAGCCGGTCAGCGTGCCGATAACTGCCACGGCCAGTTTTGATAATCGCAGCAGCGGTCGGTTGACGCGTCGGGTGGAACTTAGAATCACCGCGTCCAACGCTGTGCCGTCTTGTTGAACGACGTTCTGAACCACGAAGCTGCCCATCGAGTGGCCGAACAGGGTGAGCGGTAAACCGGGTTCCAGTTGGTGGGCGAAGGCGACCACTTGAATCACATCGTTGACGGCTTTTTGCCAGCCGTCGTGATCGGCCAGATGGCCTAAATCCTCTTCCGGGCAATCGTCGGAATGGCCGCGTTGTTCGATAGCGACGACCGCCACCTGGCGCTCAGTCAGCCATTCGGCCAGGGACGCATAACGCGCCGCGTGTTCGGCCATGCCGTGAACGATTACCAGGATTCGATCGGGCTGACGCGGCCGCCAGACTTTAACGGGAATGGCATGGCCATCGTCGGTTTCCAGCCATTCTTCGAGATACTGCATTGCGCCACTCCTGCCCGTGTCGGTTTGAGCCAGAGAGGTTAGACGAAGCTAGGACGGGTCGGAATCTTTGCGATTGCTTTGTTGATCCAGACGAATGGAATGCGCTTGTTGATCGACTTTCGCTTTCAGATAAGCGGCATTATGGCGGGTGACGTACACGCCAGTATCAACGCGGTCGACCACTTCAATGCCATGTTCTTCCAACTGCGTGGCCTTGTGCGGATTGTTCGACAGCAAGCGAATGCGCGTTACGCCCATGGCTTTGAGCATTTCCGCCGCCGGGCCAAAGTCGCGCAGGTCGTGACCGAAACCGAGCATTGCATTGGCGGTGTAGGTATCGATGCCGGTGTCTTGCAGCGCGTAAGCATCAAGTTTGTTGTACAGACCAATGCCACGGCCTTCCTGGCGCAGATACAGCAGAATACCGCCTTGCTCGGCCAGCAACCGCTGCGCTTCCTTTAACTGTTCGCCGCAATCGCAACGCTGCGAGCCGAACACATCGCCAGTCAGGCACTCGCTGTGCAGACGCACCAGAGGCGCGTCCTGATGTTCGGCATCGCCATAGACAATGGCCAGATGTTCTTTGCCATCGCTGAGCGGTTCGAAACTGATAAAGCGGGTGGGAATGCCGGCTTCCCCAAGTGGGATGCCAACGCTGGCACGTTGTTTAACCGTCATTGCGTTCTCTGAGACTGTGGCGTGCCCACCTTTATAGGGGCAGGCGCCGGGAATAAAAAGGCGACTTGAGCGAACACCTTTATGCCACCAATGAAAAAGCCAGAGTGTGTCTGGAAAGTCGATGTTAACGGAGTAGAGTAGAGCCGTTTCCATTCGTCCAGTCTGTCAAAGGAGCCTTGCATGGCCGTCTTTGCCATCGTCGGTGCGGGTTTGGCCGGCATGACCCTCGCCCGCGAATTCATCGATGCCGGTCACCATTGTCAGGTGTTTGAGAAGAGTCGCGGTATTGGCGGGCGACTGGCAACGCGACGCTGTGACGGCTGGCAGGTCGATCACGGCGCGCAATATTTTACCGTCCGTAACCCGCATTTTCAGCAGATCGTCGATACCTGGTGTCAGCAAGGCTGGGTCGCACCCTGGCCGTTGGAGCCTTGGATTCTGGATCGTGACGGTTTGCGTCCATCGCCCGACGAACGCAAACGCTACGTCGGCACGCCAAGCATGAACGCCATGATCAAAGGCTTTGGTCAAGGCATCGAGGTCTATACCCAAACCCGGGTCGACCGGCTGGAACGGGTCGGCGACCAATGGCGTTTATGGGACGACGCCGGTGAACAATACGGCCAGTTTGATGCCGTGTTTCTTACCGCGCCATTGGCGCAAAGCCTGGCCTTATTGCCGTCTGGCTCACGTGCCGAAGTGCCGTTGCGCAACGCCAGCATGAAACCGACCTGGGCCTTGGCGATGGCATTCGATCAACCAACCGGCGTCGAACCCGATGCGCTCTTTGTGCGCGAAGGCGTTGTCGATTGGGCGGCGCGCGATTCCGCCAAACCCGGTCGCGATGGCGAACTGGAAGTCTGGCTGATGCATTTCGCCTCGCAGTGGTCAGCCAACCATCTGGATGCCGCCGACAACTTATTGCAGCAACAGGGGCTGACGTTGTTGCGGACGTTACTGCGCAATATCGCAACGAGCGACCTGCCAACACCGAAGCAAGTGTTCACTCACCGTTGGCTCTATGCCCGTTCTGGCCCGGTTGAGATGCCGGTACCGCAATGGGACGGTCGGTTAAAACTCGGATTGGCGGGCGACTGGACCTTGGGGGATCGGCTTGAAGATGCCTGGCTGAGCGCCAAAGCCTTGGTAGCCGATGTGCGGACGGCCAATTTTTAAGGTTTGCGGCCGTTCGGTGTTACAGCATTAACAGAAATATCAGCAGGGTTAGCAGCAGCCCTTGCGCCACGCCCACCACAATGTAGGACCAGTTGTGTCGGACGCGTCGCGGTGGTTTGTCTTTGGCCATGGTGCGATCTCCGTGGGAGTGCGCAGCCTTCAGACTAAGGCCCAGCCTTGCAACTTGCCAGTACCTGCCCCATCTGACGGTTCTTAAACAAGGCAATCCAGGCAACAATCCAGGCAACCAAGTGGTGAGCCTGGCCGCCAAACTGGAGAACGATCATGAGTGAATTGAAACAACTGAAAATCGACGTGGTATCCGATGTGGTCTGTCCCTGGTGTGCCATTGGTTACAAAAATCTGGAAAACGCTCTTCACCGGCTGGACGGCGAAATCGGTGTCGACCTGCAATGGCATGCCTTTGAGCTGAACCCGGATACCCCGGTCGGTGGTGACAGCCATCGGCAGATGCTGAAAACCAAGTACGGTATGTCGGATGAGCAATACGACACCAACCATCAGCGCATCATCGATCTGGGCGCCAAAGCCGGTTTTGAATTCCACTTCCGCGATGGTATGCGTACCGCCAACACCTTCGACTGCCACCGCCTGTTGCTGTGGGCCGCCGACAGCGGTCATCAGACCGAATTGAAACAGGCGTTTTTCAAAGCCTATTTCACCGATGGCAAAGACGTGAACGACCAGGCCATTATTCTCGAGGCCGTTGCCGCCGTCGGCCTGGACGTCGATGCCGCGCGCGAGGTGTTGAACAGCGACGCCTTTGTTCAAGAAGTGCGCAACGAAGAAGAGCGTTATCGTCAACTCGGCATTCAGTCGGTGCCGACTTACATCGTTAACGATCAATACGCCATCAGCGGCGGCCAGCCGCCGGAAGTGTTCGAGCAGGCGTTGCGTCAGATCGCCGATGAAATGAGCGCGTAAGGCGGGGCTGCTATACTCGCGCGGCTAGTTGAACTGAACGGCTGAAACGAATCGTTAAGGATTGTCATGGCACTGGTGTACAGCACCGAAGGCGGTCGGACCTGTCCGGATTGTGGACAACCGACTGCCGCCTGTCGGTGTGGTCCAGCCGAACCGCCAGCCGGTGACGGCATTGTGCGGGTGTCGCGCGAGACCAAAGGTCGCAAAGGCAAGGGCGTGACCTTGATCAGCGGCCTGGCGTTACCGGAAAAAGACCTCAAAGCCCTGGCCAAAACGCTGAAAGCCAAATGCGGCACCGGCGGCACGGTTAAGGATTTTGTGATCGAGATACAAGGCGACCAGCGCGATACGCTGGTGCTGGAATTGGAAAAACTCGGCTATCGCGTCAAACGCGCCGGTGGTTGAGCGGAGCACCCAGATGGATTCCCAAACCCGAACTGAAATCGAAGCCGCGGCCTTTCGTCGCCTGCTCGAGCATTTGTCCGAACGCACCGATGTGCAAAACATCGATCTGATGAACCTCGCCGGTTTCTGCCGCAATTGTCTGTCGCGCTGGTACAGCGAAGCGGCCGCCGAACGTGGCGAACAGATTGATAAAGAAGCCGCCCGCGAAATCGTCTACGGCATGCCCTACGACGATTGGAAGGCCCAGTACCAAAGCGAAGCCAGTGCCGACCAGCAAGCTTCATTCGAGCGCAACCGCCATGACTGAAACCGCCGTTCAAAGCCTGAGTTTTAGTGATGCGCGTCGCTGGCTGATCGATCAAATCGATGACGAAGCGGCCAGTGCCGTGCCGCCATCAATCGAAGGCGTCGATGGCTATTTGTTTGCCATCGCCCAGGCGCCAGTGCCGGTGTCCGCCAGCGAATGGGTGGGCGATTTGCTGGTGTTGTTCAGTGCCGACGTTGATAACCGCGAGGCGCTGAATGCCTTGTTGTCGTATCAGCGGCACCTGGAAAAACGCTGTCAGGAACAGCGCTATCCGATTCCGGAATTGAATGGTCTGGACGCCATCGATCAGATTCAACCGGGCCGGCCACTGAACGACTGGAGCCGCGGCTTTGATCTCGGTTTCGATCACGTCGAGGCGTTGTGGCAGAGACTGATTCCGGCCGAATTAAAAGCCGAGCTGGACAGCCAGCGTTTTGCCCTCGGCTTCTTTGCCTCGCCGGAAAAAGCGCGCGCCTTTTTGGCGGATCGCGATTCCAAAATGCGGCCGGAACAGCTGGCCGATCAGATTCTCGGTCAGTTCCCTAAAGCGGTGGATTTGCACGCCCGGCTGTCGATGTCAGTCAGCGAAGTGGCGCAGGCGACACTGGAACCCCGCGTTGGCCGCAACGACCCTTGCCCGTGCGGCAGCGGCAAAAAATACAAACACTGCTGCCTGCAATAAGCGTCTAAAGCGCGCCCAAATCGATGCTGTGAAAACGGCGGATCAGATGGTCGCGCACCATCTGTACCCGCCTGGGCAGTTCCAGGCGGGGCGCCCAAACCAGCCAGATCGACGTATTTTCAATCTGCCAATCGCTCAATACCGGCACCAGCCGGCCCGCCTGCAACGGTTCTTTCAGCACCAGATTCGACAGACGGGCGATGCCCAATCCCTGTTCTACCGCCAACAATTGCGCCTGACTCGACGGCGACCGCCAGTTGCCGCTGGGTGTAATGTCCAGCTGCTCGTTGCCGCGCCGGAATCGCCACAGGGTTGGTGTGCCGGTCACGCAATTGAAGCGGTCGAGATCGGTCGGATGATGCGGAAAGCCAACCCGATTCAGATACTTTGGGCTGGCGCAGAGTCGGTGCTCCAGCCGACCCAATCGCTCGGCTTCGACGCCGGAACCGGGATCGTCGCCGCCGCGAATCACCAGATCGACCGGGTCACGACTGAGATCGACCCGTTGGCTGGAATAGTCGAGGCGAATATCGAGATCCGGATGTGAGTCGACAATTTCAGTCAGCATTCGCGCCAGATAATGCTCGCCTAACAAGCCACCCACCGAATTAATGCGCACCGGGCCGGACAACCGGTCGGCCATTAATTTGAGTTTGTGTTCGGCGTCGTCTAACTGCTGCAGACCGAGCTGACACTGGCGTCGAAAATGTTCGCCTTCAGGTGTCAGATGTTGGCTGCGCGTAGTGCGTTGCAGCAAGGTCACACCGAGCCGTTGTTCCAGTTGCAGCACCAACTGGCTGACGCGGCTGCGCGACAATCCCAACGTCTGAGCCGCAGCGGTAAAGCTGCCGGCGTCGCAGACGGCAAGAAAGGTCTGGATTTGGGTATAGCGATCCATTGGTTAGCCTGAATAACGAAAACCGTTAATTTTTACCGGATTATCGTTTTCAACAAGCCAATTACAATAGCGACCCTTGGGCCGTTGGCCTCACACCGCATCAACTCGCAGGAGGCACAGATGACCACCACCACACCGAAACAACGCCCACTGGGCGGCACTGGATTCGCCGTATCTGAAATCGGTTTGGGTTGCTGGCAGCTCGGTGGCGACTGGGGTGCTTTGCCCGAAGGCCGGGCCGAATCCGTATTGCAGGCGGCGACAGACGCCGGTGTGAATTTCTGGGACACCGCTGATGTGTATGGTGGCGGCACCAGCGAACGCATCATCGGTGCTTTTAACCAGATGCACCCCGATGCGCAGCGCGTCATCGTTACCAAGGCTGGTCGCGATGCCAGCCTGTATCCGGATGGCTATCGTCGTGACACCTTGCGTGCGTCCATCGAGGCATCCCGTGACCGGCTATTGGTCGATACCCTCGATCTGGTGCAGTTGCACTGCATTCCCTTTGCCGAAATTCAGCGTGGCGCCGTATTCGAATGGTTGGAGGAGTGCCGCCAGGATGGCTTGATTCGTTTCTACGGCGCCAGCGTCGAAACCGTCGAAGAAGCGCGTTATTGCCTGGAACACACCCAGGTCGCCAGCTTGCAGTTGATCGTCAATTTGCTGCGCCAGGACATGGCCGAACAGATACTGCCGCAGGCAGCGCAGCAGGACGTTGGTGTGATTGTGCGGTTAGGGCTGGCGAGCGGTTTGCTGTCCGGCCGTATGCGCAAAGACCAGGCATTTGCCGCCGAAGATCATCGCAATTACAACCGCGATGGCGCGGCGTTTTATGTCGGCGAAACCTTTTCCGGTCTGCCGTATGAACTGGGCGTCGATCTGGCCGAGCAATTAAAGACGTTTTGTCCGGACGGCCTCAGCCTGCCGCAACTGGCACTGCGTTGGTTGCTCGATCAGCCGGCGGTCAGCAGCGTCATCACCGGCGCCAGCCGACCGGAGCAGATTCGCGACAATGCCGCCGTTTCAGCGTTGCCGCCGTTGCCGCAAGAACTGCATCGACAACTGAGCGATTTTTATCACCAAAACGTACGTTCACACATTCGAGGATTGATCTAATGCATTATCGTCGTCTGGGCAAAGCCGGCTTGAAAGTCTCAGCGTTGTCGCTGGGTTCCTGGGTCACCTTTGGCAAACAGGTGGATTTAAAAGACGCCAAAACGCTGCTGAAAACCGCCTACGATGCCGGCGTTAATTTCTTCGACAACGCCGAAGGTTACGAAGCCGGCGAATCGGAACGCATCATGGGCGATGCCATTCAGGCACTTGGTCTGCCGCGCGATACCTTTGCGGTATCGTCCAAAGTTTTCTGGGGCGGTGATGGCCCGATGCAATTGGGCCTTTCAGCCAAACACGTGCGTGACGCCTGCGATGCCGCCTTGGGCCGCTTGAAAGTCGATTATCTGGATCTGTATTTTTGTCACCGTCCGGACATCGACACGCCAATCGAAGAAACCGTGCGCGCCATGGACAACCTGATCCGTCAGGGCAAAGTCATGTACTGGGGTACGTCTGAATGGAGCGCGCAACAGATCACCGAAGCGCACGCCATTGCGCGCCAGGAACACTTGACGCCGCCGACGATGGAACAGCCGCAATACAACATGTTCGTGCGCAACAAAGTCGAGGCCGAATTCCGGCCGTTGTACGACGGCCCGGGTCTGGGCACGACGATTTTCTCGCCACTCGCCTCCGGTCTGCTGACCGGCAAATACCTCGACGGCATTCCCAGTGGCAGTCGTTTTGAGTTGCCTGGTTACGAGTGGCTGAAGAAAGCGTTGCGCAGTGAAGAAGGTCAGCAACGGCTGGAAAAAATCCGCCAGTTAAAACCGCTGGCCGATGAATTAGGCATCAGCCTGACGCATCTGGCACTGGCCTGGTGTTTGAAAAACCCCAACGTCAGCACCGTGATTCTGGGCGCGTCGCGACTGGAGCAACTGAACGACAACTTGGCTGCGCTCGACGCCGTTGCAAAACTCGACACGGCCGTCATGGACCGCATCGAGGCAATTCTGGATAATCGCCCGCCTGCGCCGGAACGCTTCGGCCAGTAACCGCTTCGGGTGCCGGCGTTCGACCGGCACCCAGCCTGCTTCTGTTGCATTGCTGATCGCACTGCGTGTTGTTCAAGGATTCTCTGTGACACTGACATTTTGGCTACAACCGACCATTTTGCGCCTGTTGGCGCTGTGCCTGTTGTTGGGTACGGCGGGCGCGTCGGTCTTTCCGGTATTGAGTACCCATCTGGCCAGCAATCTGGGCATCGAACCGTTGTGGATTGGTGTCTTTTTTGGCGCCAATACATTGGCCGGTATCGGTGTCAGTTTGTGGCTGGCGCGACGTTCTGACGCCGGCATGAGTCGGATGCGCATTCTGGTGATCTCAGTCAGCATATCCATGCTCGGTTCCATTGGCCTGGGATATCTCGACTGGTATCCGGCCCTGTTGCTGGCCGGCATGATCTGGTTTGGTTTGTCGTCCACGGCGCAGCCGCAGTTGTTTGCGCTGGCCCGCGAACAGGTGGATGACCGCCAGGCGGCACTGTTCCAGTCGGTGCTGCGCGCCACCATTTCAATGAGCTGGATCGCCGGGCCGCCGTTAGCCTATGTGTTGTTTGAAGTGATCGGCTTCCGCCATCTGATGTTGGTCACGGCGGGTTTGTTCGGGCTGTGTCTGTTGCTGTTGCCGGGTTTGAAAGACGCACGTATGGCACCGGCAACGACCGGTGTAACGGTCACCGATCCGCGCATCCTGGGTTTGACCTTGGTGATCGTCTGCCTGTTCGCCGCCAACTCCATGTACGTTGTCTACATGCCGATATACGTGCGCGATGTGTTGGGTTTGCTCAGCATTGCGCCCGGCCTGTTGATGGGTTTGGCCGCCGGTCTGGAAATTCCGATTATGATCGGCGCCGGTGCTCAGGCGTATCGCTGGCCACTGTTTTCACCGTTGAAAGTCGCGGCCTTGTGCGGCGTGTTTTTCTATCTCGGCGTCTGGTGGTTCGACAGTTTCAGCGCCATGTTGGCGTTGCAGATTTTCAACGCCGGCCTGGTTGGCCTGGCGGCCGGCCTTGGCATCAGCATTTTTCAAACACTGATGAAAGACCGCCTCGGCATGGCGTCAACGCTGTACACCAATGCCATTAAAATCGGCAGTCTGATCGGTTCGGCGTTGGGTGGCGTTATTGCCCAGGTCGGTGGTTTTGATTGGGTGTTTTTGTTCTGCGCGTTGCTCTCACTGGTGGCGCTGGTGTTGGTCTATGCGCTCGGTTATAACTCCGCCTCCACTTCGGCTAAGGCGTCATCATGATCAACACCGCTTTGCTCGCTGCTTTTATTCCGACGTTTCTGTTTGTCTCGCTCACCCCCGGCATGTGCATGACGCTATCGATGAGTCTGGGCATCACCATTGGCGTGCGCCGTACCTTCTGGATGATGGCCGGTGAATTGGTCGGTGTTGGCCTAGTGGCGGTCTGTGCTGTGGTCGGGGTAGCAGCGATCATGCTCGGCTCGCCGCAGATTTTTATGGCCTTCAAGTGGGCCGGTGGTGCGTACCTGCTGTGGCTGGGTGTGCAGATGTGGCGTTCGCGTGGCAAGTTGGCGATTCCGGAGACTGGCGACTCGGCGCATGCCAGTGCCCGGCCGCTGCAATTGGCGACGCAGGGCTTTGTCACCGCCGTTGCCAATCCCAAAGGCTGGGCGTTTTTTATGGTGTTGCTGCCGCCGTTTCTTGACGACAGCCGGCCGCTGGCACCGCAGCTGGCAGCGCTGATTGCCATCATTCTGATGATCGAATGGTTGTCGCTGATTCTCTACGCCAGTGGCGGCAAGACGCTGAGCAAGTTGCTGTCACGTGGCTCGAACGTGCGTCGCATTAATCGGGTCGCAGGCACGTTGATGATGGGCGTCGGTGTCTGGTTGGCGCTGGGCTGAGCGAGCAACACCTTACGAATTGAGCATGGCACGCAGGTTGGCGATGGATTGCCGACCGTTCTCCCGGGTTGCGGTCGGATCGGCATCTTCGCGACCATCCCACTGCAAATCATCTTGTGGCAGTTCATCCAGAAAGCGACTCGGTGTGCAGTCGACGATCTCGCCAAACTGTTTGCGTTTGGCGGCGTAGGTTAGCGTCAGTGTGCGCTGCGCGCGGGTGATGCCGACGTACATCAGCCGGCGTTCTTCTTCGATGTCACCGCTTTCAATCGAGTTGCGGTGCGGCAGTAATTCTTCTTCCAGCCCCATGATGAAAACGTGCGGGAACTCCAATCCTTTGGAGGCGTGCAGCGTCATTAACTGCACCGCGTCGCTGTCGTCTTCCTCTTCCTGACGATCCATGATGTCGCGCAGCACCAGCTTGCCGATGGCGTCCTGTACCTGGATGTCGGAATCGTCGTCTTCGTCACCGCGCTCGAGCATGGCCTGCAAGCTGTCGATCAGTACGTGCACGTTGGCTAGCCGCTTTTCGGCCTGACGGTCGGTGTCGCTGTCCTGGCGTAACCAGGCTTCGTAGTTGATGTCGGTGATCATTTCGCGAATGACCATGACCGGGTCGGCTTCGGTGTGCAGCTTTTTGATGGTGCGGTCGAGCCAGGTGCTGAAGCGATCCAGCCGCTCGCCGGCTTTGTCCGGCAAGTGCTGTTTCAGGCCGACTTCCTGACAGGCGGCGCATAAACTGACGCCGCGTTGCCCTGCGTATTCGTTCAGTTTTTCCAGCGTTGCCGGGCCGATTTCGCGGCGTGGTGTGTTGATGATGCGCAGAAATGCCGCGTCGTCGTCCGGGTTCACCAGCAAGCGCAGATAACTCATCACGTCCTTGATTTCCGCCTTGGCGAAGAAGGAGGTGCCGCCGGTCATCTTGTAGGGAATGCGGTTCTGCTGCAGTTTGATTTCCAACACCCGTGCCTGGAAGTTGCCGCGATAGAGCACGGCAAAGTCTTTGTACTGGCCGCGTCGCACCAGATGCTGATGCAGAATTTCGTTGGCGATGCGTTCGGCTTCGGCTTCGTCGTTGGGTGTGCGGATGATGCGAATCGGGTCGCCAAAGCCCATCTCACTCCACAGCGTCTTGGTGAAGACGTGCGGGTTGTTGTCGATGACGGTGTTGGCGGCCTTCAGAATCAGGCCGGTGGAGCGGTAATTCTGCTCCAGCTTGACGATGTTCAGGCCGGGAAAATCCTCCTGTAATTGCACCAGATTTTCCGGTTTGGCGCCGCGCCAGGAATAGATCGACTGGTCGTCGTCGCCCACCACGGTGAAGCGGCGTTGATCGCCCACCAGCATTTTTACCAGCTGGTACTGGGAGGCGTTGGTGTCTTGATATTCGTCCACCAGCAAATAACGGATGCGACGTTGCCAGCGCTCCAGTACTTCCGGGTGATCGCGGAACAGGATGGTGGGCAGACGAATCAGGTCGTCGAAGTCGGTGGCGTTATAGGCGCTGAGCATGCGCAGGTATTGCTCATAGACTTCCACCGCCAGCGAATGCCGGGCGTCTTCCATCTTGCCGCGTAGATCATTCGGTTCAGCCAGATCGTTTTTCCACAGGCTGATCAGATGGCGGAAGAAATCGACTTCATCGACGGCATTGGGCACTTCGCGTAGCACGATGTCTTTGATCAATGCTTTGGTGTCGTGATCGTCGAACAGCGTAAAACCGGGTTTCAAGCCCAGGTGTGAGCCGTCGCGACGCAAAATGTTCAGGCCGAGCGTATGAAAGGTCGAGACAATCAGACCGTGGCCAGCTTTGCCCTTCACCAACTTGCTGACCCGGGCCCTCATTTCCCGCGCCGCCTTGTTGGTGAACGTTACGGCGGCGATGTTGTGTGCCTTATAGCCGCACTCGTTGATCAGATAGGCGATCTTTTGCGTGATAACCGATGTCTTACCGCTGCCCGCCCCGGCCAACACCAGCATCGGCCCACTGATGTAGTGCACCGATTCGCTTTGACGGGGGTTTAACTGGGCCATACAACGGCGGTCCTTTGGAGGGTAGGTGGCAGACGCGTTAGTTTAACAGTGCGCCGGGGTCGTCCCAAGCGGATTGCCGGGCAGAATGAATCGATTGCTGCTGTGTTGAAGGGGATGCTCTGTTGTCTTTTTGCAACAGAGTCGATTCAATCAGCGCCATTACATCATCGCAGCCGTTCAGCCACGTCATAAGGAACAAGCATGGATCGTTACGCGGTACTGGGCCACCCCATCAAGCACAGCCTGTCACCGGACATACACGCCGCTTTTGCCCGTCAGACCGGGCAAAAGATTGATTACCAGGCCATTGAATTGCCGGTGACCAGCTTCGAAACCCGCGTCTGGCAGCTGTTTAAGGATGGCTACAAGGGGTTCAACATTACCGTGCCGTTCAAGGTGGACGCCCATGACTTTGCCGACGAATTGACAGAACGCGCCAAACGCGCCCGCGCTGTCAATACTTTGACACTCACTGAGGACGGCCGTATTCTGGGCGACACCTCGGACGGAGCCGGACTGGTGTTTGATCTGGTGGAGCAATTGGGCTGGGAACTGGCCGGAAAAAACCTGTTGATCCTGGGCGCCGGCGGCGCTGTTCGAGGCGTATTGGAGCCGCTGTTGGAACGCGGTCCGGCGCAGCTGGTTCTGGCCAATCGAACCCTAGCCAAAGCCGAAGCGCTGACCGAAGATTTTCCCGAAGTTGCCCCCCTGGCATTTGACGAACTCAGTGGTCATTTCGACCTCATCATCAACGGCACTTCTGCCAGTCTGTCTGGACAATTACCCCCCTTACCGGAAGGGTTGTTGAGTGTTGATACCTTTTGCTACGACATGATGTACGGCAAAGAAGAAACGGTATTCAACCGTTGGGCGCGGTCGCAAGGTGCGGTGCATTGCGCTGATGGCTTGGGCATGTTGGTGGGGCAGGCAGCGGTGAGTTTTGAACTGTGGCGTGGTGTTCGTCCCGATCCGACACCCGTCCTGAAAGGGTTGCGAGAGCAACTCTAATAGAGCGTGAGCAATTCTTGATGAAACAATGGTTAGGGCTGATCAGTCTCCTGTTTTGGGCGTTATCCACTCACGCCGCCGACACTTCTTTTTCTGTGGCTGGTACTACGCCGGTGACGCAATTTGATCGCATCGGTGTACGTGCCTATGTGCAAACGGACATTGGTCAGCATCTGACACTTGGTGCCGGCTATGCTCAGGTCGAGCCACAATTGGGCGTCAGTCAGGGTAGTGTGATAACCCGTCTGTCTTTTCCATTTCAGACATCCTTGAATGAGCGGTTTTACCCTTTCATGGGTATCGACCAGCAAGTGGACGCCGACGCTATTGAGCCGGCTTTATTTTTTGGCATCGGGGTTGAGCAGCAGTGGATAGATCAATGGGGTGGCTTCCTGGAAACTCGCTATCAGACTCGGCGGGAAGAGGACTGGCACCTTCAGGTGGGTATTCGCTTCTGGCCTGGCCGGGCCAAGCGGTTGGATGTACGCATGCGCAACAGCGACCCGGATACCGCTGAAGAGGGTGAGTTCAATGGCCGCATCGAACTGTCAGATGTCAGCGAGCAACAAGCCCAGGCTCAGCAACCTGAGCCAGAGCAACAACTAGAGCCAGACTCAGAACCACAAGCAGAACCAGAACCACGAGCAGTACCAGAGTCGGAGCCAGAACCCCAAGTCGCCGAATCAGCACCAGAACCGTTGCCGCCGCCAGAACCGGAAGTGCAGCAAGTGCTGTCGAATCTGATGGACCAGGCCAAACGCGATTTGCCCGACGGTGTCTACGTCCATTTGGGTTTCTTCCGCCAGGTACATTCCATTCAGCGCTACCGCAATCTGGTGACCGACTTTGTCTGGGCTGACGAATTGCTGGTGCATTACGATGAGCGGCTGAACGGTTACCGCATTGTCATCGGCCCATACACTCTGGCCGATGCGCGTGCCCGCGCTCAAGCGGTACGCGATGGTGGCTTGGATGCGTTCATCTATATGGTGCCCGAAAACCCGGCCTATCGCTGACCGGGCTTTTGAGATCCGTTAAGCCGCGATGCCTGAGTGTCGCAACAACGCATCGACACTCGGC
Source organism: Saccharospirillum mangrovi (assembly GCF_003367315.1). Taxonomy (GTDB): domain Bacteria; phylum Pseudomonadota; class Gammaproteobacteria; order Pseudomonadales; family Natronospirillaceae; genus Saccharospirillum; species Saccharospirillum mangrovi. The sequence continues at coordinate 3,668,497 of NZ_CP031415.1, read as the reverse complement.
TCGCGACCGCGGAATTGCCTGAACAGTTCTCCAGCCGGTTCCGTTCCCCCATTCGCCAGAATGATGTCGCGGAACGCGCGGCCGGTATCGGCGTTGAACACCCCTTCCTCTTCAAAGCGACTGAACGCATCTGCGCTCAATACTTCTGCCCATTTGTAGCTGTAATAGCCAGCGGAATAACCGCCAGCGAAAATGTGTCCAAAGCCATTCTGGAAGCGGTTTTCCGGAATCGCTTTTGTCACGCTGACTTCGGCGCGCACAGAGTCCAAAACACCTTGAATGTCCGATGCAGAAAAGCCATTGGTACGGCGGTGCAATTCCATGTCGAATAAGGCGAACTCCAATTGCCGCACCGTACCCATGGCGGAATGGAAGTTCTTCGCCGCGAGCATTTTGTCGAGCAAGGTTCGTGGCAGTGGCTCACCGCTGTCGACGTGGCCGGAAATGAAGGCCAGTGCTTCCGGCTCCCAACACCAGTTTTCCAGGAACTGACTGGGCAGCTCGACGGCATCCCAGGCGACGCCATTGATGCCGCTCACTTCGGCCACGTTCACCCGGGTCAGCATGTGGTGCAGGCTGTGGCCGAATTCATGGAACAGAGTGGTGACTTCATCGTGCGTCAGCAGGCTCGGTTTACCACCGACTGGCGGGGTGAAATTGCAGGTCAGATAGGCGACCGGTTTTTGCAATTCGCCGGCCAGTTCCACCCGGCGCCGGCACTCGTCCATCCAGGCACCGCCGCGTTTGCCTTCGCGGGCGTAGATGTCCATAAACACTCGGGCTATCACAGTGCCGTCTTCGAGTACGTTGTAGAGCTGAACATCGGGGTGATAGGTCTCAAAGTCATCGACGCGTTCAAAGCGGACGCCGAACAGACGGCTGGCTGTTTCAAACAAACCATCGATAACGCGCGGTACTGGGAAGTAGGGTTTCAGTTCTTCCTGCGACACCGAATATTGCTGCTCTTTCAGCTTTTCGCTGGCGTAGCTGACATCCCAGGGTTGCAGATCGTCCAGGCCCAGTTCATCACGGGCGAAGGCTTTCAGTTCGTCGAATTCGCGCTTGGCTGGCGGTACGGCTTTCTCGGCCAGATCGCGTAAGAAGGCGAGTACGCCGGCCGGGCTGTCGGCCATTTTGGTCGCCAGTGAAACGTCAGCGTGGCTGTCAAAGCCGAGCAGTTTGGCCGCCGCCTGGCGTTTTTCCAGAATCGCCGTCATCACCGGGCCGTTATCAAACTGGCCGGCTTGCGGGCCGAGTTCCGACGCCCTGGTGACGTTGGCGAAATAGGTTTCGCGGCGTAATTCGCGGTCGTCGGCATAAGTCATTACTGGAATCACCGCGGGCATTTCCAGCGTCACCAGCCAGCCGTCTTTGTCTTTTTGTTCGGCGTATTGGCGCAAGGTTGCGCGCGCCGATTCGGGCAATCCCGCCAGCCGGTTTTTGTCGGTGATGTGCAGACTCCAGGCCTGAGTGGCGTCGAGCAACTGTTCGCTGAATTTCTGGCTCAGTTGGGCCAGTTCGGTTTGCAGACCGGCGAAGGTTTTCTTGTCGGCGTCGTTCAAATCGACACCGGCGAGGCGGAAGTCGCGCAGCGAATTTTCAATCGACGCCTGCTGGGCGCGGCTCAACTGTTTGAAATCGGAGCGCTTGGCGATGGCTTGGTAGGCCTCAAACAAACCGCGGTGTTGCCCGATCCAGGAATTGTATTCGGTCAACATATTCAGCGCCTGGTTGTAGGCGTCACGCAATTCAGGCGAATCTTTTACGCTGTTGAGATGGCCGAAAACCGACCAGGCGTTGTCGAAATTTTCGTGGCTGCGATTGATCGGTTCGACTAACGAAGCCCAGGTTGGATCGGTGACTTCAGCCAGCAAGCCTTCAATGCAGTCGCGGTTGCGTTGCAACAGGGTTTCGACCGCCGGCACAACGTGCTCGGCTTTGAACTGAGCGAAGGGCGGCAATTCGTGGTGTTCGAGTAGGGGATTGGTCATGGAGCCCTCCGTTTTTGCGTGGGAATGCTAAGGTTCGTGAAAGCGTCATTGATTGGCAGTATAACGAGGCCATGCTGAGACCGCTGTACCGTTTTGCCCACCGCCGTCGCCACCCGCTCGCCGCCGCCTTGTTGATCTGGGTGCTCTGGTCGGTGCTGGCGCGCGAAGACGCGCCGTCGTTCTGGGTACTCAATTGGGGCCTCGAATCCGGTGAGACAAGCCCGGGTTTTATTGGCGTTGCCATCGACGCCGCCATGCTCACCGGCGGTGAATGGTGGGCCGGCGAAGGGCCACCGCGCCCGGTCAATTTAGCCGACGATGAACTGCTGCGCTGGGCGCGCCTGTTGCAACCGGCCTGGGTGCGTTTGGGTGGCACCGAAGCTGATCGCCTATGGTGGCGCCTCGACGACGAACCGGACGAAGACCCCAGCCTCAGCCGCGCCGACATCATTCAGTTTCTGGCCTTTGTCGATAACCTGAACGCCCGCCCCATGCTCACCGTCAGCACCGGCCCGCGTGTGCGCGATGACGATGGCGACTGGCAACCGGAGCAACTCGAACGCCTGCTCGATTGGTTGCCGTCGGACTACAACGGCATTCTCGAATTCGGCAATGAACCGGGCGCGCATTGGTTGATGTTCGGACCAACGCATCAAATTGGTTTCGACCAATACAGCCGTGAGTTCGTTAAAGCACGTGGATACTCAGGCACCATTCCGTTGGCCGGACCGGCGAATGCGTTCTGGCCGGAAGTCGGCGAACCGCTGAGTACGTTAGTCGGCTCGTCGCGCGAATTCCTCGAAAGCGGCGCCAACCCTGCCATTTTCACCTGGCACTATTACCCGACCCAATCGCGCCGCTGCACGGTGCGCACTGAAGGCGCCGGCTGGGAGTCGCTGCTGGATGTCGAAGCCGTCACCGAATTTGCCAAGCAGTCGCGCAAGGTGCGCGCCTGGGTGGATCGCTATTCACCCGAAACACAGCTTTGGCTCGGCGAAACCGGCCCGGCACAATGCGGCGGTGTTGATCAACTGACCAATCGTTTCGGCGCCAGTTTGTGGTGGCTGACGCAACTGGGTCTGGCCGCTCGAACCGGTCAGGAAACGGTGATCCGACAAAGCCTGATGGGCGGCGACTACGCCCTGCTCGCCTACCGCAATCACTACAGCCCAAACCCGGATTACTGGGCGCAATTATTGTGGCAACGATTGATGGGGCCGCGCTGGTTGGCGGTCACTGGCGCCGACGGCCCGGTGCAAGCCTTCGCCCATTGCACCCCAGACGCCAGCGGCGCCTTGACGCTGTTGACGGTGAACCTGAGCGACAAACCGATGAATATCCGCCTGCCGTTAGGCACCGATGCTGTTTCCGTATTAACAGTCACCAGCACCGCGCTCGACAGCCGTCTGGTGCAAGTGAACGGGCAACTGCCGGAAACGCTCGACTGGTCGGCCAATGCGCCCTTGCCGTGGCAACCGCTTGCAGCCGACAGCGAACAGCCGCCGCACAGCTATCGCTTCAGCCGGATAGACCAGCACACCTACTGCGCCGCTACGCCAATGCCGCCGGGGCTGCGGTAGGCATCCCCAAACGCAATCCCTATACTGAGCGCCTTCATTCTCTGCCAGAAGGCTCAGCCTTATGCGACCCAGCGGCCGCCAGCCCGATCAACTCCGCCCCGTTTCCATTCAACGCCGTTTCACCAAACACGCCGAAGGCAGCGTGCTGGTCAGCTTCGGCGACACTCAAGTCATCGTCACCGCCAGCGTCGAAACCAGCGTGCCGCGTTTTCTCAAAGGCCAGGGCCAGGGTTGGATCACCGCCGAATACGGCATGCTGCCGCGCGCCACCGGCTCGCGAAATCAGCGCGAAGCCGCACGCGGCAAACAGGGCGGACGCACCGTCGAAATCGGCAGGCTGATCGGCCGTTCACTGCGTGCCGCCATTGACCTCAAAGCGCTGGGCGAACATTCCATCACGCTTGATTGCGATGTGATTCAAGCCGACGGCGGCACTCGCACCGCGTCCATTACCGGCGCATACGTGGCGCTGTGCGATGCGATTAACTGGATGCTCGAAAAAGGCTTGATCAAAAAGAGTCCGATCAAACACCCAATCGCCGCAGTGTCGGTGGGTGTCTGGAACGGCGAGGCGGTGCTTGATCTGGATTACGCCGAAGACAGCACCGCCGAAACCGACCTCAACGTCATCATGACTGCCAGCGGTGGTTTCGTGGAAATTCAGGGTACCGCCGAAGGCGAACCGTTCGCGCCGGATGAACTGACCGCCATGCTGGCGCTGGCGCAAAAAGGCGTCGCGGAATTGTGCGACATCCAACAAGCTGCCCTGAACGAGGCCTGATGTCATGCCGTTGTCGATGACCGCCTTCGCCCGTCGCGAACACAGCCTCACCAGCGGCCAACTCTCGGTCGAGCTGCGCTCGGTCAACCATCGCTATCTGGAAACCAGTTTCAAACTGCCCGACAGCTTAAAGCCGGTGGAAATACCGCTGCGCGACGCCCTGAAAAAACGCGTCGCGCGCGGCAAAGTCGAAGTGAACCTGCGCTTCTATCCGAACCAGGGCAGCGACAGCCTGGCGGTCAATGTCGAACGCTTGATCGCCCTCGACGTCGCGCTCAGCCAGGTACGCTCCACCATCCTCAACAGCGCCAAACCCAATGCGTTGGACTTACTGCAATGGCCCGGCGTTTTGATCGAAGCCGATACCGATATGGACGCCGTCTTCGACGCCATGAAAGTCCTGTTCGATGAAGCGTTGGACGACTTCATCGCTCACCGCCAACGCGAAGGCAAAGAACTGGCCGAACTGCTGCGCCAACGTTTAGACAGCATCGAAACCATTGTCGCCGAGGTGCGCAAAAATGCCCCGGCGCTGATCGATGCATACCGTGAAAACCTAAAAGCCAAGGCCGCGCAATTATCGGTCGATTTAGACCCGGAACGACTGGAACAAGAAGTCGTCTTACTGGCACAAAAATCCGACGTCGCCGAAGAACTCGACCGCCTCGACACCCACTGCCAGGAAGCACGACACGCCCTAAAACAAAAAGGCGCTATTGGTCGACGCTTGGATTTTCTGATGCAGGAATTTAACCGCGAAGCGAATACCTTGGGATCAAAATCGACCAGCACCGCCACCACTCAGGCAGCGGTGGATTTGAAAGTGCTGATCGAACAGATGCGTGAGCAGGTGCAGAATTTGGAGTGAGGGGTCAGACTTATTGAATACCTATCAAAAGGAGCTCAAGCAATGGAACAGCAGCAAATTCAATCACTCACCGCCACGTTTGAAGGCCATGCACAGCAAACAGAAAATGGCATTGAATATTGGCTGGCGCGAGATCTTCAGCACCTACTTGGATATGGCAAGTGGGATAATTTTGTCAGCGTCATCACCAAAGCCAAAACGGCTTGTGAAGTTAGTGGGCACACAGTTCTAGACCATTTTGCCGACGTCGGGAAAATGGTCGAGCTTGGCTCAGGAAGTCAGCGAGAAATCGATGATGTCATGCTGACTCGCTACGCGTGCTACCTGATCGCGCAAAATGGAGATTCTCGAAAATCAGAAATTGCGTTTGCTCAGACTTATTTCGCAATGCAAACACGAAAGTCAGAACTGATTGAGCAGAGATTGCTGGAAGCGGAACGAGTACAGGCACGGCAAAAGCTTTCGACGACTGAGAAAGAACTTTCCAGTGTTATCTATGAGCAAACAGGCGGAAATGACAATTTCGCGCTGATTCGCAGTAAAGGTGACACGGCCTTGTTTGGGCGCACCACCAAAGCGATGAAAGCCCAGTGGCAGGTGCCAGAGAGCCGTCCGCTGGCAGACTTCGCTCCGACGATTATTCTAAAGGCCAAAGATTTTGCGACTGAAATCACCATTCACAATGCCAGGGCCCAACAGATGACGGAAGAAGCGCAAGTTTCGACCGAACACGTGACGAACAATGAAGCAGTACGGCAAACCTTAATTAATCGAGGGATCAGGCCTGAGCACTTACCGCCTGCGGAAGATGTTAAAAAAGTTGAACGTCGCCTTGCCTCTGCGGATAAGAAGTCATTGGAAAACCCTGATACGCTCGGCCTGGAAGATAGTTCTGAAGACTGAATCCAAAACTATTTAAAATGCCAATAAAAGAAAGGGGCTTTAGCCCCTTTCTTTTATTTATCATCCAGCATCTCGTCCCAAAAATCCGTATCCATCTTTTTCAAAACCAACGTCTGTTCTTCTTGCATCCCCACACCATAATCGTACAAGTACTGCGCCAGACGCTCTCCATCAATCAGCACCAAAGTGGTCGCACCGTTTAAGCTTTGGGCGTATTCCAATGCGCCTTTGGTGAAATAGGACGTGGTGATAAATACCCCTTTTTGCGATTGCGCAACGGCAAGTGCACCGACAAAACGCTGGATGTCTTCCCGACCAATGCTGATGTCTCTGCGGTAACGTTTGGCTTGTAAATGAATACGCCCCAAACCTAGAACGTCTTCTTTGATCACACCATCAATGCCACCGTCATTAGATTTCTGCGTTACCAGAAGGGAGTCAGCAGTTTTGCCGCCATATCCCATGCGCCCCAGTAATTTGATGACCAATTTTTCAAACTCGTAGGGTGATTTTCCCAGAATTGTTTCGAGAATTTGTTCGCACACAGTTGCCTGAATTGAGTGATAAGCGCTCAGCAAAGACTCCTGCGGCGTCTTATCGCTGTCGGTCAAATGCGAGTCTTCGATCAATGATTTGGATTCACCCAGCTCGCGTTGTCGTTGACGGGTTTTTTCCGCGATTGTTTGTTTAACGAAGGTTTTAATCTCACCTGTCTTGGCAAGATATTCCTGCCCTAAAACAGTGATTTGGCAATGGCCGCGCTTGGGTCGTTCGGCTAGACCACTGTTCACCAGATGACTCAGACTCCAGGTCAGGCGATCAGAGAAAACGGTACCGTTACCGGACGGGTACTCAATCGATAGATCAGCGTCGGTTAGTTGGAAACGGTCGGCCAAAGGGCGTTCCAATTCGCGTGCTAATAAAGGACCGTGGTCGTTTAAATAACGCAGGATCTCGATAAACAGGTCGTCGTATTTCGGTAAGTGTTCGTAACTATCCATTCATCTTCTCCGGGCCATCCCTTAATTGCAGATCGATTGCTAGAGCTTAACTTACCCACTTTACCCGCAATCTTGAAGAACCCTGCGTACTCATACCGCCGCCGGAAAACGCTCCGTATACAAACCCCCCACCCAATCCACAAACACCCGTACCCTCGGCGATAAAAACCGCTGCGATGGATACATGGCAGAAATAGGGATACCCGGGCTGGGGTAGTCACACAGCACTTCGATCAGTTCGCCGGTGTCGAGATACTTTTGGATGTGAAAGCGGGGTACCTGAATTAAGCCGCAACCGCTCAGGGCGCTGGCGACGTAGGCGGCGGCGTCGTTGAGGGTGATCCAGGATGGCAGTTGGTATTCGTGGGTTTCGCCATTCTCCGTGCATTCCAGTGGGTATTTCGAGTCGTAACCGCGTGAGAAAAATCCGACCGCCTGGTGGTTTGCCAGGTCGTCCGGGTGTTGCGGCTGGCCGTGACGTTCAAAATACGCGGGGCTGGCGCAGATGGCTTCGGGGATTACCGCCAGGCGTTTGGCAACCAGCGATGAATCGCGCGGGTGGCCGGCGCGGATGACGCAATCGATGCCTTCGGCGACCAAATCCACCAGCCGATCGCCGCAACTGATCTGTAGTTCAATGTTCGGGTAGCGGGCGTGAAAATCGTCGATGCGCGGCAACACGACGTTGGCGGCGTGCGAGCCGTGCAAGTCGAGTCGCAGCCGGCCGCTGGGGTTGTTCAGGCTTTGTTTGAGTGCGGCTTCGGCGTCTTCGACGTCGCTGAGAATCAGCCGGCAGCGTTGGTAGAACGTCTCGCCATCGGACGTCGGTTTCACCTGGCGAGTGGTGCGCTCCAATAAGCGGGCGCCCAATTGCGCTTCCAGATCTTTGATGGCCTGGGTTGCGGTGGCGCGCGGAATGCCCAAGGATTCTGCCGCCTGGGTAAAGCTGCCCAACTCGACGATGCGGGTGAACAGTTGATAGGCATCGAGACGGTCCATTGTTTATATATCCTGAATAGTTAAACCAAAATATCGGGCATTATCCGGGAATCGATAATAACGATACTGCAGCTGTCATTCATTCAACGCGGAGTTTTTTATGACAAACACCCCTTCAGTTGCCCTTGTTACCGGCGGTTCTCGCGGTATTGGCAAGGCTGTGTCGCTGCGTCTGGCGCGCGATGGTTTTAACGTCGTGGTCAACTTTGCTGGCAATCAGACGGCCGCCGACGAAACCGTGAACGAGATTCAGCAAGCCGGCGGCGCGGCCGTGGCGATTCAGGCCGATGTGGCCGATGAAGCAGCAGTCCAGTCGCTGTACCAACAGACGCTGGCGGCATTTGGCCGGGTCGATGTGGTGGTCAATATGGCGGGCATTTTGGGCATGCACGCCATCGAGCCGGCGAGCTTTGCCGCTTATCGTCGCCACATCACCACGAATCTGGACGGCACCTTTTTGATGATGGCCTACGGCAAGGAACATTTGCCCGATGGCGGTCGTTTTATTGCCGTGTCGAGCACGGCGATTGCGCTGAACACGCCCAATTACGGGCCGTACGTGGCGTCGAAAGCCGGTGTGGAAAGCCTGATGAAAGTGTTCGCCAACGAACTGCGTGGCCGCAACATCAGTGTGAATGCCGTAGCGCCAGGCCCGGTCGCGACTGACCTGTTCTTTGCAGGCAAGAGCGAGGAATTGATTCAGCGGCTGAGCAAACTGCCGCCGTTGGAGCGCCTGGGTCAGCCGGATGACATCGCCGGTGTGGTGTCTTTTCTGGCCGGCCCCGATGGTGGCTGGGTGAACGGGCAGGTGTTGCGCGCCAACGGCGGCGTTGCCTGATCCGCTGTCGTGCCGTTAGCACAGCGCCGTGGAACTATTCCCAGCGGCGCTGTTTGTTTTTGGCTTCCTTGGCGCGAAAGGCGTCTTCCAGGTTCAGGTCGTAACGGTTGGCGATGGAGCACAGATAAATCAGCACATCGGCCAATTCGTCGGCCAGATCAGCGGCCGCGGCGTTCACATCCATCGGCATGCCCTCAGCCTGACGCACCGCTTTGAACAACTCGCCGACTTCTTCACCCAACAATAAACATTTGTCGCGGCTGCTCTGGGTGTCGAAGCCGCGTTCGCTTTCCAGTTCATGCACGTAGCGTTGCAGGTCGGCGAGGTTGGGACTGGCGTTGAGTTCGGGCATGGGCATCCTGGTTTTGGTTGGAGTCAACGGCCGGCTTGTTCGGCGGCCTCGATTAACAATTCACACACTTCGGTTACGCGCATGTGCGAATCCATGGCGCGTTTCTGAATGCGGTGATACGCCTCGTCTTCGCTCAATTTTAAACTCTTCATCAGCAACGCCTTGGCGCGTTCGAGCAGTTTGCGTTCGTTCAGCGCTTCGCGCGTTTCAAACAATTCGTCGCTGACTTCGCGCAGATGTTCGGCCTGGGCTTTCAATAAGTCATAAAGAGTGCGCCCGATGACCGGTTCCGATTCGGTGCTGTGGCTGCCGGCCAAACCGGCGGGCACCAGCGGCGCATCCAAGTCGAGTAACAGCGATGGCGGTTCGGCATAGGCGTCCTGATGGTCGGCCAAGACCGACAGTAAATGGTACTCGTGATCGCGCAGTTGCTGTTTGGCCTTGGTCAGTTGCGCCTGGCTGAGCGCTAACAGATAGCTTGCTAAATCGCGCTCCAGTTCGTGCATCAGGTCGATGCGTTGGGTTGCCAAGTCGTACCAGACTTCGCCGAGGTCGGCCGGAATGGCGTCGTCGTCTTTGAAGGCATCGATAACCTCGCGCAGCTTTAAAAATTGCGCCACGACGTCGGCCTGTTCCAGCGATTGCCATTGCCATTGTTGCTCGTCGCTGGCGAACGCCAGGAATTGATCGAAACAGCGTTGCTGCGCAAAACGCAGGTTGGCGAGTCGTTCGCGGCTGTCGTCGTTGAACTGGCTGGCGGTAAAACCGAAGGCCGCCCAGGCGCGTTCCTGCCCGGCGTATTCCTTGCCCTGCATAAAATTGAACAGCGCCAGCAGCGCGCGCGTGGTGCTCGGGTCGCCGGCGCCATCGGCGGCTTCGAACACGATGCTGAGCAATCCCGCCATTAATCGACTGAACGCCTGAGTGCTGAGCCGAGCGTCAACTTGCTGTTGGGTGATGCGCTGGCGCAGGGTGTCGAGTTCATCCAACGCCTGCATCACCAGCGCCGTGCGCGTCAGCACACGCGTTGATGGCGAATGCCGGCGCGATTCCAGATAGCGTTGCTGCAACAACAGGCGCAGTGCTTTTTCCTGATCGCGGCTGTGGTCGATTTGTGCGTCGCGTTGGTCTGCCAAGCGTTGCCCCTGGCTGCCTAAATAGACGTTCGACAAACCGCGTTCGCGCTGCAATTGATGAATCAACTCGCTGACCGCGGTAACCACTTCGCAGGTATCAGCAAGCTCCGCGAGACTGGTCATTTCCGACTGTTTGGCGGCCAGCAAAAACTGTTCGGTGGCGCGGGGCCTTGGGCTCATAACGGGGTCAACTCGGCTGTGATGCGTTCTTTAAGGCAAGGATTGCTCCATAACACTGGTCAGTGGAAGCGACGGTTAATAACGCACAATTTTATGTCTGTTCTGGAGGCACTGCCGGCTTGCAGTGCACCAAGACGGAACAGAGCGACGGCCAACAAAACCGGCGTTAGAAAATCCAAGCCTTGGCTAACTGTCTGACTTAAAAGACAAAACTGGCACAAAAATTAAACTTGGCCTCGACTTTGCTCTGGCGAAGCCCAGCAAGGGTGAAAACCCGCTGACAATCTGTGCACTCGGATAATGGCGTCCACCTCGACTGAGCGTTTTTGCGTTCAATCGGGTGGGCGCTTTTTTTATGGCTGCGATTTTTTGTCCATAAAGCCAGTGCCTGTAAAACGTCGGCGGTTCATGAACAAAGACCACAACCAACGCGACTGCAAGAGAGGAAAGCCATGTCTTACTTACTGCCGAACGAGTTCGTGACCAAGATGGTCGATGCGGGCGAATCGAAAATTTATATGTCCACGCGCGATACCTTAATTCGCGCCTTTATGGCCGGGGCGATTCTGGCGCTGGCGGCGGTGTTTGCGGTGTCTGTGGCCGTTGCCACCGGCAGCCCGCTGCTGGGCGCGGTGCTGTTCCCGGTCGGTTTCTGCATGCTCTATCTGATGGGTTTCGATCTGCTGACCGGCGTGTTCATGCTGACACCGCTGGCGCTGCTCGACCGCCGCGCCGGTGTCACCGTGCCGCAAGTGTTGCGCAACTGGGGTCTGGTGTTTCTCGGCAACTTTGCGGGCGCGCTGACGGTCGCCTTCATGATGTCGTTCATCTTCACCTACGGCTATAACACCGATGGCGGTGCCATTGCCGCCAAGGTGGCGGCCATTGGTGAAAGCCGTACCGTCGGTTACGCCCAGTACGGCGCGGCCGGTTGGTTCACCATTTTCATTCGCGGCATGTTGTGCAACTGGATGGTGTCGCTCGGCGTGGTCGGTGCCATGGTGTCGACCAGTGTGTCCGGCAAGGTCATCGCCATGTGGATGCCGATCATGCTGTTCTTCTTTATGGGCTTCGAGCATTCGGTGGTGAACATGTTCCTGTTCCCATTCTCGCTGATCATGGGCGGCAATTTTTCCATCGCCGACTACTTCATCTGGAACGAAATTCCGACCGCTCTGGGCAACCTGGTCGGCGGCCTGGCGTTCACCGGCCTGACCTTGTTCAGCACGCACTACAAAACGGCGCCCAAGCGCCAGTTGGCAAACCGTGCGCCGCTGAATACCGCCGAAGCGAAAACCGCCTGAGGCAACCAACCTTTGCTCTTCAACCCGGCCTCGGTCGGGTTGTCTGCGTTGGATGTAGACGATGTTAAAACTCACCGAAGCCGCGCAAAGTCTGGCCGGGCGTAAGGCGCAGAATCAGGATTTCTGCGCCAGCCAGCGCACCCGTACCGGAGCGGTGTTTGCGCTGGCCGACGGCGTCAGCAGCAGCGCCGTCAGCGCGATGGCGGCCGAGCATGCGGTGAACGAATTCATCGCCGTCATGCGCCGGATGAATGAACTGATGACGGTGCGCAGTGCTGGTGTACAGGTATTGGACGCGATTAACGAACGGTTGCGCCAGGAAAGTCTGGCGCAGGGGTTGAGCGATGATCGCGACAAAGGCTACGTCTGTGCCTTCACTGCGTTGGTATTAAAAGGCCGGCAGGCGCATTTGTTTCACGTCGGCGATACCCGGCTGTATCGCTGGCGCGCGCAGCGGCTGGAGTGCCTGACGCAAGATCATCGCGCCTGGTTGGGCAATGGACGTTCCTGCCTGGCGCGGGCATTGGGCGCGGCGGAATCGGTATCGGTCGATTATCGGATGTTGGATCTCGCCGTTGGCGATGTCTTTGTACTGAGCAGCGACGGCGTGCACGACTTCCTCGACGACCGCGATTGGGCCGCGTCGCTGAATGACACCGATGTCGCCGCGCACACCCAGCGGCTGTTGCAACTGGCGCTGGCGCGCGGCAGCGACGACAACCTCAGCCTGCAACTGGTGCGCATCGATGCCCTGGACAACAGCAGCGTCGATTGGATCGACACTGAACTCGCCCAGCGCCCATTCGCGCCGGATGTCGATGAAGGCGACCACCTCGATGGCCTGACGTTGGTGAAGTCGATTCATACCAGCCCGCGCAGCCGGGTGTTCCAGGCGATTGACGACGCCAGCGGCGCAACCGTACTGCTGAAATTGCCCTCGCGCGAAGGCCAGGAAGACGCGGCCTATCTGCGTCGTTTTCTGTTGGAAGAATGGATCGGCCGGCAACTCGACAGCCCGCACATCGTAGGCGTTGCTTTGCCCGAACGGCCGCGTCGTTATCTGTACACTCTGCTGGAATGGATCGACGGCCAGACGCTGGACGCCTGGCAACGCGAACAAGCGTCACCGTCGCTCGACGCGGTGCGCGATATTCTCGACCAAGCCGGGCGGGCGGTGCAGGCGATGCATCGGCGCGACTTGCTGCATCAAGACATCAAACCCGACAACCTGATGATCGACCGCCACGGCCACGTCACGTTGATCGATTTTGGCTCCACGCGCGTCGCCGGATTGGCCGAAACCGACGACGAACCGGCTCTGCTTGGCACCGCGCTCTACACCGCGCCGGAGTATTTTCTCGGCGAATTCGGCGATGAACGCGCCGACCAGTTTTCCCTCGCACTGCTCGGTTACTTCCTGCTCAGCGGTTCGCACCCTTACGGCACGGCCGTGGCGAAAGCGCGCAGCGCCGGACAGCAAAGCAAGTTGCGTTACCGACCGCTGCGCGATGCGCACAGCGAACTGCCAGCCTGGTTCGACGCCACCCTGGCCAAGGCGTTAGCGATACAACCGGAACGGCGCTATGCCGAGCTGTCGGAATTCCTCTACGACTTACGCCACCCCAACCCGAACCTGAAAACCGACCGGCGACCTTTATTGGAGCGTCACCCGGTGCGCGTCTGGCAGGGCATTTCCGCGCTGCTGGCGCTGGCGTTGCTGTGGCAGTGGTGGTCGGCTTAGTTATGAGCACAGTCTGAACTAATCAGACATTACCGCGATTGAATGGTGTCCGTTACCAGTGATGGTGAATGTCTTATGCCAGAACGCTAGATACGGAACATGGCGCGCAGGTCATGTACAACGGCTTCAGGGTTTTCGAAATAGCCGAAATGGCCACCGCGTTCATGCGCGTTCAAATAGGTCGTGTTGAAGAAGGCCGCGCGTGGCCCTTTGGCAAACAGTTGGGCTCTGTCCTGGGTAGCAACGCCAACCGGGTTTTCTCCACCCACGAAGGTGATACCCACCGGAGCTTCAACCACCGGGGTGCGATTGTGGGAAGGTGACCACGGCTGTCGTGCTGCGTCGGCATAGGCTCGCATCGAAGATCCAGCAGTACCGGTCACCCAATAGATAGTGGCGTTGGCAAGCATGTGCTCGCGTGTGAAGACTCGCTCCGGATCGCCGGTTTTCTGCCCGTTTTCATCTCGGGTATCGCCCCAGGCGCGCCAACGTTCCAGCAGCCAGGCCAGCAAACCTACCGGTGAATCGTTGAGTGCATACGCCAGCGTTTGGGGGTCGAGCACGTGCACGGCGAAGTGAGCGGCGAATTTGGTGATGCTCTCGGGTAATTTTGTCTGGGTATCCCAGGCGCGGGCAGCCACGTTCCAAGGCATGGTCGAATTGAATTGATCCAGCAGCATCGGATGCATGATATGCACACCGAGCAGGTGGTCGGCATATTTATGGCCCAGTTGCGATGAGATCAGCGCTCCCCAGTCGCCTCCGCTGGTGGCATAGCGATTAAAGCCGAGCACTTCGGTCATCAGTCGATGCCAGAGATCGGCGATCTGCCAAAAGCTGAGGCCCGCGCGTGGTACCGGGCCGGAAAAACCATAGCCGGGCAGTGACGGCACGATGACTTCAAAAGCGTCGGCAGCATCACCTCCGTGAGCCGCAGGATCGGTCAACGGGGCGATGACTCTTTCCATATCGAGGAAGGACCAAGGCCAGCCGTGAGTCAGAATCAGCGGTCTGGGCGCCGGCCCTTTGCCGGCCACGCGCAAAAAATGGATGGGAATGCCGTCAATCTCGACGCGCCAGTTGTCCCAGGCATTGATCCGCGCCTCCACGGCGCGCCAATCGAAATGTTCAGCCCAGTCGTGGGAAAGGTCGCGCAGATAGTTGGCCTCGACTCCGTAGGACCAATCCTGGTTGCCTGGATCATCCGGCCAGCGGGTGGAGTGAATCCGCGCTTTCAGGTCGTCGAGAGTTTGTTCGCTAACCTGGACACTAAAGGGTTCGGGTTTCATTGCCATGCTTTCTGGTTGGCTCATTCACTCAGTACCTGGGTAACCCGCTGCGCAACAGCGAGCAGCGCCGCGCGTTCCTGCGGCTGGATATGGCGCAAGGCGCGATCACGAATGGCCGCCGCATGCACCGGCCTGGTGGCACGGAGCGCTGTTCGCCCTGCGGCTGTCAGCGTCGCTTCGACAGTACCCGGCCCGGAACTGCGCGTGATCAGCCCTCGATCCTCCATGCGCCTGAGCTGGTGCGACAGGCGACTCTTGTCCCAGCCCAGAGCGGTGAGCAAATCGCGCTGTTGCAATTGGCCGTCACCAAGTTCGTCGAGTTTCGACAGCACGGCGAAATCCGCCCCGGAAAGGCTGGTTTTGGCCGTTATATCTCGGCCAACAGCCTGGCAGGCTTCATCGCCCAAAACCTTGATGGCTTGCCAGAGGGCAAGCTCTTCGGGGGACAATAATGGCATCGGAAAAACCAGGAAGTTGATGTATCAACCTAGTTTAGTTGTGGAGGTTGATATGTCAACAAGGTGCGAGCCAAGCCCGGTTCACTACTGCGCACTGAACGCCAGCTTGACGCCGAAATACCCGAACAAGCCACCGGCCAGCCGGGTTAACCACAGCGTCAGTATGGGGTTTTGTTTTACCCGCCGGCTGGCGTGGGCGCTGGTCCAGGCCAGCAAGTGCGCCCAGATCATGCCGTTCAGATTGAAAATCAGCCCAAGCACGATAAACGCCAGTGCTTTGTTGTCGGACGCCGGGTCGATGAACTGCGGCACGAAGGCGAGGAAAAACAACGCCACTTTTGGGTTCAAGGCGTTGGTCAGAAAACCCTGGCGATAGATTTTGCTCAACCGCGTTGGCGCGACGGTTTGCACGGTCTGCGTTTGCCGGACGCGGCTGAAAATCATCGGCACGGCAATGCTGATCAAATAGAGCGCGCCGACGATTTTCACGACGGTAAAGGCCGTTGCCGAAGTCGCCAGCACCGCCGACAAACCCAAGGCTGCCGCGAAGATGTGCACAAAGGTGCCGCTGCCAATGCCGAGCGACGCCGCCGAACCGGCTTTAAACCCCTGGCTGGCACTGCGGCTGACGATGTACAGCGAATCCGGCCCCGGCAGAATGTTCAACACGATGCCGGAAATTACAAACAACCACAGATCATTGATGCCGAGCATAACGGTCTCCGTTTGGTACCAGGGGTGGCGGTGGTCAGCGCAGGATTCATCGCTGTGTGCACAGAGTGTCCATCGTCGGTTGCCTTACGCAGAGTGGCAAGTCGTCTGAGCGATTTATTCCGCGTCCAGTGGACGCAGCGCCGCCTGCAAATCGACGCTGCGCGTCTCCCAGAAATCCAGATTCAAATGCTGCTCCAGATCGTGCAGATGGTGGCGCATGCACTGCACCGCCTTGTTCGGATCGCGGCTGTCGATGGCGTCGATGCGTTGGCGAGTCTGGGGCTGCAAACCAGCAAGTCGCTCGGCTACGCTTTTCCGGAAGCTAAGTAGTCTGGAAAACCGGTCCTGTTTCTGGCGGGTAAAGCTTCTATAATGCCCGCCATTCTTTGCCCAGCCGACCAGGACCGCCGATGACGCTCAGCATCCCGCCAGATCTCGTTCCCAAGCCTGCCAGTGGCACGCTCTACATCGTTTCGGCGCCGTCGGGCGCGGGCAAAAGCAGTTTGGTGAACGCGCTGATCAAGCGTCTGCCGTTTGTCTATCTGTCGATTTCGCACACCACGCGCGGCACCCGGCCGGGCGAGACCGATGGCGAGCATTATCACTTTGTCTCGACCGATGAATTTCTTGCCATGGTCAAGCGCGGCGAGTTTCTGGAACACGCTCAGGTGTTCGACAACTACTACGGCACCAGCCAAGTTTGGGTGCAGCAGCAGTTGGACGACGGCCACGATGTGATTCTGGAAATCGACTGGCAGGGCGCGCAGCAGATTCGCAAACAGATGCCGAACACTCAGGGCATTTTCATCATGCCGCCGTCGCGCGATGCGTTGCAGGAACGACTGGAAAAACGCGCGCAAGACAGCGCCGAAGTGATTGCCCGACGCATGCGCGACGCCACCAACGAAATGTCGCATTACCACGAGTACGACTACGTGGTCGTCAACGACGACTTCTATAAAGCACTCGATGAACTCTGCGCCATCTTCATTGCCAATCGTCAGACGTTGAGCAAACAGCAGGAATCGCACGGTGAGTTGTTCAAGCATTTGCTGAACGACTGAACCGACGTCTCTTTCCCTTCGATATGCCCTCTGAGAGTGCGCCGCTGCGCGATGGCGGTGCGTTCTGGTTCCATCGCTCCATTCCTTTGTGCACGAACGTGCCGCTAACTGCTTGATTTGGTTGGCTTCCGTCGCCTTTGGCACAGAGCTTGTAAAGCGACTTGCGTCCGTACTCTTGGCAATACCGGACATCACAATTCGGAAAATAGAGCGCTAGGGTTCCGGTCGTTGCCGTTGCAACGGCGTCTGGTCCGAGAGCACTCGACCTTTCAGTGAAGGGTTACACGGCGGGACAAAAGCCCGGGAGACTTGTTTGGCGCATTGCCAAGAGTACTCCTGAGCCAACAACCGAGACCGACTGTAAAACCACTGAGAGGCACGCCATGAAACTGACTCGTCTGATCCCCCTGTTGCTTTGCACGTCCCTGGCTGCGACCGCAGCGAACGCGAAAGATTCCTTCTCCATCTGCTGGTCGATTTACGTCGGCTGGATGCCCTGGGCCTACGGTGCCGATGCGGGCATTGTCGATAAATGGGCCGACAAATACGGCATCGACATCGACGTTGTGCAGATCAACGATTACGTCGAATCGATCAACCAATTCACCGCCGGTGAATTCGACGGCTGCACCATGACCAACATGGATGCGCTGACCATTCCGGCCGCCAGCGGCGTCGACAGCACCGGCCTGATTCTGGGCGATTACTCCAACGGCAACGACGGCATCGTATTGAAGAACGGTTCAACGCTGGCCGACATCGAAGGCCAGTCGGTCAATCTGGTTGAGCTGAGCGTGTCGCATTACTTGCTGGCGCGTGGCTTGGATAGCGTGGGCTTGAGCGAAGCCGACGTTGAAGTGGTCAACACCTCGGACGCCGACATGGTTGCAGCCTATACCACTGACGACGTAACCGCCGTGGTCACCTGGAACCCGTTGCTGAGCGAAATCAATGCGATGGACAACAGCACCGAAGTGTTCAATTCCGCGCAAATTCCGGGCGAAATCATCGACATGCTGGTGGTGAACACCGAAACGCTGGCGGAAAACCCGAACTTCGGCAAAGCCTTAGTAGGCGCCTGGTACGAAATCATGAGCACCATGCAGGGCGATTCCGCCGCCGCCATCGAAGCGCGTACCGCCATGGCTGTGGCTTCCGGTACCGACCTTGCCGGTTACGACGCTCAGCTTGCCAGCACCGAAATGTTCTACAGCCCTGAGCAAGCTTTAGAACTGGCGAACAGCGACACCCTGGTCAGCACCATGAGCAACGTCGCGGAATTCTCGTTCGATCACGGCCTGCTCGGCATGGGCGCACCGGACGCCGGCTTTATCGGCATCGAAATGCCGGCTGGCACCTTTGGCGATGCGGGCAATGTCCAGTTCCGTTTCGATCCGAGCTTTATGCAGATGGCAGCCGACGGCGCGCTTTGAGCCAGAACGCCAGACTGACTGAGGAACGAGAATGAAACGGCTGATCAACCGAACGCCGGGTTTGCGTGGCCGCTGGCTGCTCGGTTTGCTGCCCTTCGCGTTGCTGCTGGTGCTGTATCTGCTGGCATCGGATGCGCGGCTGGCGGCGAACCCGAACGACAAGCTGCTGCCCAGCGTCGAACAGATGGGCAACGCCCTGCATGCGCTGGCGCTGGAGCCAAGCAAACGCAATGGCGATTACCTGTTCTGGGTCGATACGCTGAGCAGCCTGAAGCGGTTGTTGATCGGCGTTGCCATCGCCGCCCTGATCGGTCTGGTGGTCGGTTTGCTGACCGGCGCATTGCCGTTGTTAACGGCCGGTATCTCGCCGCTGCTGACGGTGATTTCGCTGGTGCCGCCGCTGGCCTTGCTGCCGATTCTGTTCATCGTTGTCGGCCTCGGCGAATTGTCGAAAGTGGCGTTGATTGCTTTGGGCATCACCCCCTTTATCGCCCGCGACATTCTGCAACGCACCCAGGAAATTCCGGCGCAGCAGTTGATCAAGGCGCAGACGCTCGGCGCCAACACCAGCCAGATTCTGTGCCGCGTCTTGCTGCCGCAAATTCTGCCGCGCCTGATCGAGGCGGTGCGGTTGTCGCTCGGCAGCGGTTGGCTGTTTTTGATCGCTGCCGAAGCCATCGCCGCCACCGACGGCCTGGGTTATCGGATCTTTCTGGTGCGGCGCTATTTGTCGATGGACATCATCCTGCCGTACGTCGCCTGGATTACCTTGCTGGCCTTTGTGCTCGACCAACTGCTGGCGCGCGCCAACCGTTGGTTGTTCCCGTGGCACAAAGCGGGGGCTGAATCATGATCGAAGCGCGTAACGTCTGGAAAAATTATGGCGATACCCAGGTGCTGGAGCGGGTCAGCATGACCGTCAGCGAAGGTGAATTCATCACGCTGGTCGGCGCGTCCGGCTGCGGCAAAAGCACCTTTTTGAAATTGCTGCTCGGCGTCGAAGCGCCCAGTCGTGGCGAACTGTTGCTCGACGGCCAACCGATTCCAGACGAACCGGGGCCGGACCGCGGCATCGTCTTCCAGCAGTATTCCGTCTTCCCACATCTGACCGTGCTCGACAACGTCGTGGCGGCCCGCGCATTTGAACAAAGCGGCTGGAGCGGTCACTTATTCGGCGCGAAAAAACGCACGGCCGTTGCAGACGCCAAAGCGCTGCTTGAGGAAGTTGGTCTCGGCCACGCGCTGAATCGCTACCCGCATCAACTGTCGGGCGGTATGCGCCAGCGTTTGGCGATTGCCCAGGCGTTGCTGAACAAGCCGCGCATCTTATTGCTCGACGAACCCTTCGGCGCGCTCGACCCCGGCATCCGCGCCGACATGCACGAACTGGTGTTGCGGCTGTGGCGTGAATACCAGTTGACCGTCTTTATGGTCACGCACGACATCAAAGAAGGCTTTCACCTCGGCACCCGGCTGTGGGTGTTCGACAAGGTGCGCCACGATCCGCAAGCGCCCAACGCCTACGGCGCGCGCATCACTTACGACTTACCTGTTGGGCAGCGCGATGCGGTCACGCTCGATGTGCTCGACGACGAACTGATTCAAAGGATTCACGCATGAGTGATCTGATCCGATCCATCGATTACCAGACCGAGATCGCCCCGGGCGGCCATTGGTCGCTGCGGCTGCGGCGCGGCACCGTGATGCGGCTGACTGACATCACTGGCGACGCCAATCTTGGCCTGCTGATGTTCAACCCCGACAACCTGCTCGAGCGTTACAACGCGCCCGACACCCTGAAATGCCAACACACTTTCAAGCTGACGCGCGGCAACTGCCTGTATTCCGACATGGGCCGGGTGTTCGCCTCCATCATCGAAGACGACCTGGGCTGGCACGAAAGCGTCTGCGGCAACAGCCACGCTGAACTTGTCAACGAACGCTGGGGCGCCCGCGATTTCCAGAACGACCGCAACGCCTGGCACCAGAACGGCCACGACGCCTTTCTGGTGGAAATGGCGAAATACGGTATGGACCTGGCCGATTTGCCCGCCAACGTGAATTTCTTCAACAAGGTTGTCGTTGATGACCACGGCCGGATGAGCCGCGTCGCCGGTCACAGCCAGGCAGGCAACAGCGTCACGCTGCGGTTTGAGATGGATACCCTGGTGTTGCTGCACGCCTGCCCGCACCCGCTCGACACCGCCAGCAGCTACCCGGCGCGGCCGGTCAAAGTCGAACTCGGCACCGCCGAGCCGGTGCGCGACGACGACTACTGCCGCAATTTCTGCGACGAAAACCAACGCGGTTTCCGCAACAACGCCCTCTATTACCTCGGCCAATTTTCGGAGGCGGTATGACCATACAAGCTCCGCAACATCTGGCCGAAAGCCCGCGCCAGATGGACACAGCGATCTTTAACGAAGCCATTATGGCCGGCGATTATTTCATCCATCCGGTCATGGCCGGCCAGACGGTGCGCATTGTCGACATCGAAGGCAACGAAGCCGCCGATACGCTGTTCTTCAGCCTTGATGATCCGAGCGAACGCTACAGCGCCATGGACACTGTGCGCGAGCAAGGCAACGTTTACCTCAGCACCGGCAGCCAGCTGCGTTCCAACCTGAACCGGCCGATGCTCGACATCGTCGCCGACACCTGCGGCCGCCACGATACCCTCGGCGGTGCCTGCGCCGGCGAGAGCAACACCGTGCGGTACGACCTGGAAAAACGCTGCATGCACTCGTGCCGCGACAGTTGGATGCTCGCCATTGCAGAACACCCGGAGTTTGGTCTGCACAAGCGCGATATTGGACACAACATCAACTTCTTTATGAACGTGCCAATCACGCCCGACGGTGGCCTGAGTTTTCAGGATGGCCTGTCCGGCCCTGGCAAGTACGTCGAACTGACGGCGCTGATGGATGTGGTTCTGCTGATTTCCAACTGCCCGCAGTTGAACAACCCGTGCAGCGGTTTTAACCCGACGCCGCTGGGTGTGTTGATCTGGGACGCCTGACCGGCGCGCGGTGTCAATCCATTCCGGCAGCGGACGACCGCTGCCGTCGCTCGATTCTGCATACGGGACGGCCCGTTTTGAGGCGGCTCTCTTGGTACAAACAGCCATGTTCGACACAGTCCTGATCGCCAATCGCGGTGCCATCGCTGTGCGCATCATTCGCACGCTGAAACGGCTCGGCATTCGCTCAGTCGCGGTTTATGCCGCCAGCGATGCGCGCAGCCTGCACGTGCGCCTGGCGGACGAAGCCTGGCCGCTCGGTGACGGCGGTGCCAGCGATACTTATTTGAACGTCGATAAGATTTTGCAGATTGCCCGCGACAGCGGCGCCAAAGCGATTCATCCCGGTTACGGCTTTCTCAGCGAAAACGCCAATTTCGTGCGCCGCGTCGAAGCCGCTGCCATCGCCTTTATTGGCCCAACGCCCGATCAAATGGAAACTTTCGGCTTGAAACACAGCGCCCGCGAACTGGCCGAACGCGCTGGTGTGCCGCTGGTGCCGGGCACGGCTTTATTGACCGATTTGCCAATGGCGCAGCGCGAAGCCGACCGCATCGGTTTTCCGATCATGCTGAAAGCCACTTCCGGCGGCGGTGGCATTGGCATGCAGCGCTGCAACAGCGCGGCTGAATTGGACGACGCTTTTGAACGAGTAAAACGCCTTGGCCGGCAGAACTTCGCTGACGACGGCGTTTTCCTGGAGAAATTCATCGACCGGGCGCGGCACATCGAAGTGCAGGTGTTTGGCGATGGCGCGGGCACAACGCTGGCAATTGGCGAACGCGACTGCTCCAGCCAGCGGCGTAACCAGAAAGTGGTCGAAGAATGCCCGGCACCGAATCTGAAACCCGAATTGGCGACGGCGTTGCACCAGACCGCCGAACGTTTGTTGGCGGCGGTGAATTATCGCAACGCCGGTACTGTCGAATTCATTGTCGATGCCGATTCCGACGACTTCTATTTCCTCGAAGTGAACACTCGCCTTCAGGTTGAACACGGCGTTACCGAGGAAGTCTTTGGCGTCGATCTGGTCGAATGGATGCTGCGCCAGGCGGCCGGCGATTCGCCATTAGCCAGCGCGCCGAAACTGACGCCACAAGGCCATGCGATTCAAGTGCGCCTCTACGCCGAAGACCCGTACCGCGATTTCCAGCCAGCCGCCGGTTTGCTGACCGAAGTCGCCTTTGCCGACGGCGACGGTGTGCGCGTCGACCACTGGATCGATGCTGGCCTGGAAGTGCCGCCGTTTTTCGACCCGATGCTGGCGAAATTGATTGTCCACGGCGCTGACCGCGAAGCCGCGCTGGGCAAGCTCGATTGGGCGCTGGCCGAGACACGGCTGTACGGCATCGAAACCAATCTGGGTTATCTGCGTGCGTTAGTCGCCGATCCGGCGTTGCAAAGTGGCCGCATGACGACGCGCTATCTGAACGACTTTCGCGCACTGCCGGCGCGCATCGATGTACTCAGCGGCGGCACTCAGACGACGATTCAGGACGCCAGCGGCCGGCTCGGTTACTGGGACGTCGGCGTACCGCCGAGTGGCGCATTCGACAGCCATTCGTTCCGGCTGGGCAATCGCCTGCTCGATAACGCTGCGGACGCCGCCGGACTGGAAATCACCGTGACCGGACCGACACTGCGGTTCAGCGTGGCGACCCAAATTGTGCTCGCCGGTGCCGACATTGCCGCCGAACTGGACGGCAACGTGATCGAAATGTGGCAAGTGGTTGACGTGGCCGCCGGTCAGACACTGACGCTGGGCAAAGTCAGCGATACCGGCGCGCGCAGCTATGTCTGTTTGCGCGGCGGCATCGGTTGCCCGGCCTATCTGGGTTCGCGCGCGACCTTCACGCTTGGGCAGTTTGGCGGCCATAACGGCCGGGCCTTGCTGGCGGGCGATGTGTTGCATCTGTCGGCCGCGACTGAGCCGGTTCCGCAACGCACATTACCGGCAGACTTAAAACCCGCTCTGGGCTGTGACTGGCAACTGCGCGTTGTCTACGGCCCGCACGGCGCGCCGGACTTTTTCACCCCGACCGACATCGACACCTTTTTCAACACCGACTGGGAAGTGCACTACAACTCCAGCCGCACCGGCGTTCGTCTGATCGGCCCGAAACCCGACTGGGCGCGGCCCGATGGCGGCGAAGCCGGGTTGCATCCGTCCAACATTCACGACAACGCCTACGCCTTCGGCAGCGTCGATTTCACTGGCGATATGCCGGTGATTCTCGGGCCGGACGGGCCATCGTTGGGCGGTTTCGTCTGCCCGGCGACGGTCATCAGCGCGGATTTGTGGATGCTCGGACAACTTCGCGCCGGCGACCGGATTCGCTTTGTGCCGGTATCGATTGAAACAGCGGTCGCGCTGGAAGCGGCACAACAGCGAGCCATCGCCGAACTCGCGCCGAAACCGGTCGAGTGGCAAACCGCATCGGTTGAAACGCCGGTGTTATGCACGCTGGATGGCGACGAGGCGGTGGTTTATCGCGCCGCGGGCGACCATTTCCTGCTGGTCGAATACGGCGAGCCGGTGCTGGATATCCGGCTGCGCTTTCGCGCCCACACGCTGATGCAATGGCTACAGCAGCATCCGTTGCCGGGCATGCGCGAACTGACGCCAGGCATTCGTTCGTTGCAGGTGCATTACGACAGCCAGCAACTGCCGCTGGCGCAGTTGCTCGATCATCTGCAAGCCGGTGAGCGCGAGCTGGCGCAGCGGCTGGATGAACTGAGCGTGCCGTCGCGCATCGTGCATTTGCCGCTGTCGTGGGACGACGAAGCCTGCCGGCTGGCGATCCAGAAATATCAGCAATCGGTGCGCCGCGATGCGCCCTGGTGCCCGAGCAATCTGGAGTTTATCCGCCGCATCAATGGCCTGGACGACATCGAGGCGGTGAAAGCCGTGCTGTTCGAAGCGTCCTATCTGGTGATGGGGCTGGGCGATGTCTATCTGGGTGCGCCGGTGGCGACGCCGATTGACCCGCGCCATCGCTTGGTGACCACCAAATACAACCCGGCGCGCACCTGGACGGCGGAGAACTCGGTCGGCATCGGCGGCTCTTATCTGTGCGTCTACGGCATGGAAGGGCCGGGCGGCTATCAGTTTGTCGGTCGCACGCTGCAAATGTGGAACCGCTACCGCCAGACCGCCGAATTTGAACGGCCCTGGCTGCTGCGCTTTTTCGACCAGATTCGTTTCTACCCGGTCAGCCAAGACGAGTTGCTGCAAATCCGCGCCGACTTCCCGCTGGGCCAATACCCGCTGCGCATCGAGGAAACCACCTTCAGCCTGGCCGACTATCAGGCCTTTATCGACGCCAACCAGAGTGACATCGACGCCTTCCGTACCCGTCGCCAGGCGGCCTTCGAAACCGAATTGGCCGACTGGCACGCCACCGGGCAGTTCAACTTCCAGCCGCCGGAACCGGAACCCGAGCCGGAACCGGAAAGCTGGCCCGAGGGCAGCCGCGTGCTGGAAAGCCCGGTCGCGGGCAGCGTCTGGCAGTACGAAGTTGAACTGGACGCGCCCGTGAAGGCCGGCGACACCCTGGTGATTCTTGAATCGATGAAGATGGAAATTCCGCTCACCGCACCCTGCGATGGCCGGGTGATTCGCTTGTTATCGAAAGCCGGCAGCCGCGTCGCTGCCGGCCAACCCATTGTGATCGTGCAACCTGAACCGCTTGAAGAGGGCACCCTATGACCCTGGATACCCGCATTGTTCGCCTAAGCGCGGCTTATCGATCCGGCACGCTGACGCCGGCGGCCGTGCTGGCACAGATTGATCAGCAAGCCGACCGTTATGCTGGGCACAACATCTGGATTCATCGGCTCAGCGCCGCCGAACGCCAGCCATATCTGGACGCGCTGGCAGCGAAAGACCCGGCTACCACGCCGCTGTGGGGCATTCCCTTTGCGATCAAAGACAACATCGATTTAGCGGGCATCCCCACCACAGCGGGCTGCGAGGCTTTCGCTTATACGCCGACAGAATCAGCGACGGTGGTGCAACGCTTGATCGACGCTGGCGCCATACCCGTCGGCAAAACCAATCTTGATCAATTCGCCACCGGCCTGAACGGCACGCGCTCGCCCCTTGGTGCCTGCGCCAATGCGTTCGATCCGAGCTACATCAGCGGCGGCTCCAGTTCCGGGTCGGCGGTGGCTGTGGCGCTGGGCATGGCGACGTTCAGCCTGGGCACCGATACCGCCGGTTCCGGCCGGGTGCCGGCGGCGCTGAACAATCTGGTCGGTTTGAAACCGAGCATCGGTTTGTTGCCGACCACGGGTGTGGTGCCGGCTTGTCGCAGCCTGGATTGCGTCAGTGTGTTTGCGCTCGACTGCGACGACGCCAATACCGTGCTGGCCTGCGCCGAAGGGCTGGACGAAGCCGATCCGTACAGCCGTGCCAATATTTACGACAATCACAGCCGTCATTACGGCCAGCGCCAGGGTCGGCTGCGAATCGGTCGGTTGCGTGAGCAGGATTTGAAATTCTTTGGCGACGCCGACTTTGCAGCGGCCTATCAAACATCGCTGGCGGCGCTCGATAACGCCGACATCGACTGGGTCGAGATCGACTACGCGCCGTTCGATGAAGCCGCGCGGCTGCTCTACGAAGGCCCCTGGGTCAGCGAACGCTATCTGGCGATTCAAACGATGATGGAAACCCAGCCGGAACAGGTATTTCCGGTGGTGCACGACATCATCGCCGGTGGCCGCGACCCCAAAGCGACCGACTTGTTCCGCGCCCAATATCGGTTAAACGCGCTGAAACGCACTTGCTGGGCGCAGTTGGCGGGGATTGATGCGCTGCTGACGCCGACCGCCGGGCGCCATTTCACCATCGCGGAAATGCTCGCCGAGCCGGTGCAGCACAACAGCGAGCTGGGTTATTACACCAACTTTATGAACCTGATCGATTGGGCGGCGGTGGCGTTGCCGACGGCGTTTACCGACTCCGGCCGGCCCTTTGGTATCACGCTGAGCGCGCCGGCGTTTCGTGACCGGGCGCTGCTGTCGATTGCCAAGCGATTGCAGCGTCAGTTGGAACTGACTCAAGGCGCACTGGGTTTGAAACCGTTGAGCATCGACGCGCCAGCCGCCAAGGCGCGCGACCGAATCGAAATCGCCGTCTGCGGCGCGCACCTGGATGGCTTGCCGCTGAACTTCCAACTGACCGAACGTGGCGCGACGCTGAGCGAGCGCACCCAAACCGCCGCCTGTTATCGGTTTTACGCGCTGGCTGGCGGCCCGCCGTATCGCCCTGGGCTGGTGCGCGATGAGGCGAACGGCGTGGCAATCGAAGTCGAACTCTGGTCGGTACCGGCCGATCAATTGGGCGGTTTTGTCGCCGATATCCCGGCGCCGTTGGGCATCGGCAAACTGGAACTGGCCGACGGCCGCTGGGTCAGTGGCTTTATCTGCGAAGGCGCCGGCCTGGCGGGGGCGACCGACATCAGCCAGTTTGGCGGCTGGCGTGCCTATTTAACGGGCTAAGTCGGCGCGCTGAAAGGGCCGGGCGGGCTTGTGGTTTTGATTAAAGTCCGTACAATTCGCCGGCTCGCAACCCGGCCTGTTTACTGAGGAGACCCTGATGGCTCGTGTCACTGTTGAAGATTGCCTGGAAAACGTGGCCAACCGCTTTGAATTGATCATGGTGGCCAGCAAACGCGCTCGTCAGATTGCCAACGACAACGTTGAGCCGCTGGTGCCGGAAGAAAACGACAAACCGACGGTCATCGCACTGCGCGAAATCGCCGAGAAAAAGATTTCTCCGGAAGCGATTCTGGCCGAAGGCAAAGAAGACGACTTCGACGTCGATTTCGATCAGTAATAACTCTGATAGTTAAAAAACCGGGCTTGTCCCGGTTTTTTTATTGCTGCACTACCCGCATTCATTACACTTAAACGCAGTCACCGTCAGGAAGTGCGCCGCCTTGCTCACCGTCGATGCCTTAGCCAAACGGCTAGAGAGCTATCTGGAACCGGATAACATTCGTCGTATCCGGCGGGCGTATTATTACGCCGAGCAAGCCCACGAAGGCCAGATGCGACGCAGTGGCGAGCGTTACATCACCCACCCGCTGGCGGTCGCCAATATCCTCTGTGAAATGCACATGGACCATCAAAGCCTGATGGCCGCCATGCTGCACGA
The DNA here is from genome assembly GCF_003367315.1 of Saccharospirillum mangrovi. Taxonomy (GTDB): domain Bacteria; phylum Pseudomonadota; class Gammaproteobacteria; order Pseudomonadales; family Natronospirillaceae; genus Saccharospirillum; species Saccharospirillum mangrovi. Next base: position 3,640,683 of record NZ_CP031415.1, on the reverse strand, counting down.
CGTCATCGAAGACACCGCCGTCTCCAAAGAAGCACTGGCTGAACAGTTTGGCGCCGGCGTGGCGGAACTGGTCGATGGCGTGTCCAAGCTGACGCACCTGGAATTCGAAACCAAGAAAGAAGAACAGGCGGAAAACTTCCAGAAAATGGTGCTGGCGATGTCGAAAGACATCCGCGTCATTCTGGTCAAACTCGCCGACCGCTTGCACAACATGCGCACCCTCGGTGCCATGCCGCCAGAGAAAAAACGCCGCAAAGCCCGCGAAACGCTGGATATTTACGCGCCCATCGCGCTGCGTTTGGGCATCAACGATTTGCGCATCGAGTTGGAAAACCTGGCGTTCGAATCGCTGTATCCGCTGCGCGCTCAGCGCATTGCCAAGGCGATCAAACAAAGCCGTGGGCATCGCAAGGAACTGGTCGGGCAGATTCGTCAGGCGTTGAGTGAACGGCTGGGTGCCGAAGGCATCGACGTTCAGGTGATTGGTCGGGAAAAACATCTGTACTCCATCTACACCAAGATGAAGGACCAGAAAAAGACGTTGCAGGAAATCCTCGACGTTTACGGTTTCCGCATCATCACCCAGTCGGTCGATGCCTGTTACCGCACGCTCGGCGTGGTGCATAATTTTTATAAACCGGTGCCGAACCGCTTCAAAGATTACATCGCCATTCCCAAGGCGAACGGCTACCAAAGCCTGCACACGACCTTGATCGGCATGAATGGCGTGCCCATCGAAATCCAGATCCGCACTCAGGAAATGGAAGACATGGCGAACCACGGTATTGCCGCGCACTGGCTGTATAAGAACGAAGACAGTTCAGACAACAGCCCGACGCACGCCCGCGCCCGCCGCTGGGTAAAAGGCCTGCTGGAAATGCAGGAACGCGCCGGCAACCCGGTCGAATTTATCGAGAACGTGAAGATCGATCTGTTCCCGGACGAGATTTACGTCTTCACCCCGAAAGGCAAAATTCTCGAAGTGCCCAAGGGCGCGACCGCAGTCGATTTCGCCTACGCCGTGCACACCGACATCGGCAACGCCTGCGTCGGTTGTCTGGTGAACCGCCAGATCGCGCCGCTGAGCCAGCCGCTGAACAGCGGCGACACCATCAAAATCATCACCGCGCCGGGCGCGCGCCCGAACCCGGCCTGGCTGAATTTCGTCATCACCGCCAAGGCGCGCTCCAACATTCGCCATTTCCTGAAGAATCTGAAAAAGCAGGATTCAGTCGAGCTGGGTCGCAAGTTACTGAACAATTCCTTGCGCAATTTCGACACTGAATTGGATGCCGTGTCCGACGCCAGCATCAACAGTCTGCTCAGTGAATATCAGTTGGCGAAGCTGGACGATTTGCTCGAAGACATCGGTCTGGGCAATCGCGTTGCCTATGTGGTGGCGCGGCGCTTATTGAACGACTGTGCCGAAGCGTCCGAAGAAAGCAGCGACAAAGCGATGACCGTCAGCGGTACCGAAGGCATGTTGGTGACCTACGCCAAATGCTGCCGGCCGATTCCGGGCGATCCCATTGTCGGTCTGATCAGCAAAGGCAAGGGCATGGTGATTCATGTCGAGCATTGCCGGAACATCGTCGAGATGCGCAAAGACCCGGACCGCTGTGTGCACCTGCGCTGGGATAAATCGATGGAAGGCGAATTCGTCGTCGATCTGCGCGTGGAAATGCGCAACAGCCGCGGTGTGTTGGCCGGCGTTGCCAATGCGGTATCGCAAGCTGATGCCAACATCGAGAGCATCGAAATGCAGGAACGCGATGCCACCACCAGCCGTCTCAATCTCACCGTTTCGGTTACCAGTCGTCAGCATTTGGCGCGGGTGATTCGTCGTCTGCATGGCCTGCCAGCGGTTGGCAGTATCGAACGGGTTCAGGGCTGACCGAAGCCAGGTAGCTCCCGTCTTATTTTTTTAATCGTTTTTAAACGATTCCCGCCATTTTTCCATTATTCGTCGCAATTCCATCGTTTGTTCAAACATTCCCTCAAACGGCGTTTGTTTAGGCTGCGCGCTGTCGCGTTGCAAGCGCTGTTTCATAGCGCCAGGTGCGACAGCTTCTCCGGTAAATGCCGGGATTTGTCTGGCCTAAACAGGGATGTTGAATATGACGCCAATCAGACCGTTGTGCTGCCTCGGCCTGTTAATTCAGGGGCTGTTATTGTTGGCTGCGTGCGATTCAGGTGGTAAATCGCACTCAAAACATGCTCCGCCGACCATTGTTGAACAACCCGATCCCGGCCCGCCCAAGGTGACGATCCAGTTCCCCACACTGATAGCGCTGACCGAAAGCGACACCCTGCGCATGCGCGGTATCGTTACCGGAGAGCCGGCGACGGCGCTGGCGGTCAATGGCGTAGCGGCGGATACCCAAGACCAGTTCGCGCATTGGTCAGTCGAAGTGCCGTTGGTCTATGGCGAAAATATTCTGGCGGTCAGTGTGACCGATCAAAACGGCCACACCAACAGCGTCGCGGCCCAGGCAAAAGTGATCCATTCGCCGGTGCTGTTGCAGCAACCAGTCGCTGCTGTTCTGGACAGCGTCAACGACCGAATTCTGGTGCTGGATCAAGCCCGCAAGACATTGGTCGAGGTAGACCCACACACGGGCAGGCGCAGCTTAATCTCAGGCCCTCATACGCCCCATGGCGGCAATCCCTTTGATGAACCAAGTGCGTTTACGCTGGACCTGGCTAACAACCGGGCACTGGTGCTGGATAAAACCAGGAGGACTTTATTGACGGTGGATTTAACGACCGGCAAGCGAGAACTGCTGTCCGATAACACCACGTCTAATTCCAGTAATGCCTTTAGTGGACCCGCAGCAATCGTTCTGGATGACCGTACTGGCCTTGCTCAACCCAGGGCGTTGGTTCTCGACAGTTCCAGCAGGCGGTTATTGGCGGTCGATCTGAACACCGGCGAGCGCACGGTGGTCTCGGCCAACAATGCGGCCAACAATGGTGAAAACCCGTTTAATTCGCCGAGCGACATGGTGCTCGATGCAGCCAACGACCGGGTATTGGTGATCGATAAGAACCTTAAAAAGATTTTGGCTGTGGCATTGGATACGGGCAAACGTACTGTACTGGCGAGCTATACCGACGATGAGCTGGGGCCGAACCACACATCACCCAAAATCGCGCTCGACAGCAATACCAATCGGGTTTGGGCCATAGCCGGGGATATTAGAAAACTGTTGGCAGTGGATTTGCACAGCGGTGAGCACATTCGCCTGCTGGATCGAACCGGTGCCAGTGATTCTAATGTCTTCGCGCAAACCAACGGCCTGGCATTCGATGCGACCAACCAACGTATCCTGGTCGCCAGCCCTGCGCACGGCGCTCTGTATTCGGTTGATGTGACCAATGGTGAACGGTCCACAGTTTCGGCGGCTTTTGTACCAGATGAAGTGCTGACTTTAATGTCGCCGCTTACGGTGACGTTTGATCAGCCAAACAACAGAACATTGGTTTTTGAGAACAGTCTGAAAGCGTTGTTGTCCGTAGATTTGGTGACCGGCGAGCGAACCGTTCTGTCGGGCCTCGACTTACCAAATAGCGACCATGCCATTTCAAACATTGGCGGTATTGCGCTGAACAATAGCTATGACCAATTGATGATGGCGGATAGAAACATTGATGGGTTGCTTGATGTGGATTTGATAACCGGACGGCGGAGGTTGTTGTCTGCCAGTGGCAAAACTGGCAGTGAACGAGAACTGCCGATAGCCGTAGCATTTCGTGACAATGGTTTAAAGCAGGTGTTGGTTGCAAACAGTAGATTGCCACATTTGGTTGGTGTGGACCTGGAGACTGGCAGCCGAACCGCGATGTTCGATGAGGTTGAATCGGATTCAGGCCCAGTCTTATCGGGAATTAAGGATATCGCCATGGGTGACGGCGGTGACCAACTATACGCCTTGGTCGATGGCACCGATTACAGCGCGCTCTTATCGTTGGATTTATCGAAGCAGGAATGGCGGATTATTTTGGATGGCGCGCTTCCGGCCAGTGCGCCAATATTTAACAACCCCTCAGTAATGGCGCTTAATCGTTCCAAACCTGAAGTGCTGATTGGAGATATTGGTCTGGATGCCATTATGGCGGTTGATGTAGTTTCCGGTAATCGACGCGTGATTGCCGATCGGGTAACGCCGAATGCGGAAAACATCATTGGCCGACCCTTCGATATAGCGCTTGATCCGATCAACAATCGAGCACTGGTTATCGACAGCATGTACGGCGCGTTGGTTGCCATTGATCTGGAGACCGGCGAGCGGGTTATTGTGTCGCAATGATGCCGACCCGCCGGCCTGAAGTGTTATCCGGGTTCGTCCTGCGCTAAGCTCTGCGCATCCTGAATTGAGGGGTGCGTTATGCCCGAATTTCCTGCCTCAGCAAGCTGGTTCACTGAAGTCTGGTCGGCCGAAGGCTCGGCGTTTTCTTTAGAAGTGACTGAAAAACTGCACGAAGAACGCAGCGAGTTTCAGCACATTGAAATCTATCAGACCCGGCATTGGGGCAAGCTGATGGTGCTCGATGGCTGTTACATGGTTACCGACCGCGACAATTTTCTGTACCACGAAATGCTGACCCACCCGGCGTTGTTTACCCATCCGAATCCCAAAAAAGTATTGATCATTGGCGGCGGCGATTGCGGCACCTTGCGCGAAGTGTTGCGCCACCCGGGCGTTGAACGCGTCTGGCAGGTGGAAATTGACGAGCGCGTAACACGTCTGGCCGAGCAGTATTTCCCGGCGTTGTGTGAAGCCAATAATGATCCACGTGCGCAATTGTTGTTTGAAGACGGCATCGCCTGGATTCGCAACTGCGAACCGGGCGAGCTGGATTTGATCATCGTCGATTCGACCGATCCGGTCGGCCCTGCAGCGGGACTGTTTAACCGCGAGTTTTTCGGTCATTGCCTGCGTGCTTTAGGCCGCGATGGCTTGCTGGTCCAGCAAAGCGAAAGCCCACTGTTTCACACCCATTCGCTGATTCGCGAAATGCGTTCCGAATTGGCGGCGGCGGGTTTGACGAATCAATTGACGTTGCCGTTTCCGCAGCCGATTTACCCGTCCGGCTGGTGGAGTTGCACGCTCGCCAGCGCTGGTTTGGACGTGCGCGCCTTCCGCGAAACCGACGCAGAAAACAAAGCCTTTGCCACCTTCTATTACAACGCCGGTGTGCATCGCGGTGCGCTGAATCCGCCGGAATTTATGAAGGCGCTGGACGAAGGCTGAGTCATGATCCGGTAAAGCCGGAAGGCCCGGCGTGGCGGCATCCCTGGGTGTCGCTAGAATGCCCCTTTCGCTGTGATGGGAGTCGTTATGATCGATCGAGTGGTGCGGTTTATCGGGTCACGTTGGTATTGGTTGGCGCTGGTCGTGGGTGCCTTGGCGCTGGAAGGCATCGCGCTGTTTTATCAGCACGTCTTGAATGAACCGCCGTGTTTGCTGTGTATTCACGCGCGTTTGTGGGTGTTGGGCATTTTATTGGCCGGTGGGCTGGGCATGGCGCTGCGTCGGCATTGGTGGGGTTTGGTGGCGGCGCAGTCGGTGTTGATTGTCAGCCTTTTGGGCTTGCTGGAACGCTCCTGGGTCGGTGTACAGATTGAACGCGGCTTGTACGAAGGCGCCTGTGGCATGGACCCCGGTTTCCCGGCCTGGTTTGCGCTCGACGATTGGTTTCCGAACGTGTTTCAGGTTTGGACCATGTGCGGCTATTCACCGATCATGCCGTTCGGTCTGACCATGGTGGAAACCCTGACCTACGGTTCGGTACTGGCGTTGCTGGTGTCTGCGCTGGGCATGATTGCGCTGTTGTTGCGCCGTACCTGAAGGCATCTGCCCCGGCGAGTCGGCTTGGGTTCGTCTAGTCTTATGGCTCAAAGAAACACAAGGATTCTTTGATGTCGGCTCGACAACCCACCTTTGAATCACTGCAACTGGTGCCGGGGCAGCCGTTGCAATTAGAGCTGGACGGTCACAAACGCGATCGTGATCGCAGCACTCTGGTCGGTTATCGCCCGAGCAGCACCATTCTTGTTACCACCCCGACGCTAAAAGGCCGACCGGTGCCGGTGCGATTGGAAACCGGCGTCAACGTCCGGCTGTTTGCCAATCGTCTGAACGGCGTCTGCGCCTTCCGCTCCCAAGTGATTTTTATCGCCACGCTGCCGTTTGCGCATCTGCATCTGGCGATGCCCAAGCAGTTGTACATCGGTGAAATTCGCAAGGCAGTGCGCGCCCGCGTGAAACTGCCAGCGGCGATCTGGTTTGGCGAAGAAAGAGTCAATGTTGAGTTGATGGATTTATCGGTCGATGGCGGCCGTATCCGCACCGATTTCCCCGGCTTCGATACCGGCCAGGAAATTGAAGTGGGCTTGCGCCTGACCCTGGGGCGAATTGAAAAGGTGGTGCGGCTGAACGCACTGATCCGCTCAATCATTGCGAACCCGGAAGACAAACAAAGTACGCTGGGTTTGCAGTGGGTGAATGTTGCCACTAACGACAGCATCGCCCTTCAGGCCTTTGTCTTGGAGAAACTCAATGAACACCCCTATTGATGTTGTTGATCTGGTGATTGCCCCACGCAAGCAGTCTTTGATGGGTTTACCGATTCGTCGAGTGTTGCCCTGGCGCGGCCAGCGCCACTGCGGACCGTTCGTGTTTCTCGATCACATGGGGCCGCACACGTTGGCACCGGGCGAAGGATTGGATGTACCACCGCATCCGCACATCGGTTTATCGACCTTGACCTGGCTGTATGCCGGTCAGTTTGAGCACCGGGATTCGCTCGGCAGCGTGCAAATCATTCGTCCGGGCGAAGTGAATTGGATGACCGCCGGCCGTGGCATCGTGCATTCCGAACGCAGCCCGGACGACGAACGCGCCGCGGAATCTCACGTTGAAGGTTTGCAGTTCTGGGTGGCGCAACCGCAATCGGCTGAGACCGGCGAGCCGCGCTTTGAACACCACGCCCGCGAGCAATTGCCGACCTGGCAGGACGAGCAAGCGAGTTGGACTCTGATCGCTGGTCAGTGGCAACAACAGCGTTCGCCGGTGCAGGTCGAATCGGAACTGGCGTTATTGGATGTGCGCACGCAGCGCGCTGGGTCGCTGGAACTGCCGAGTCAGGGCAGCGATTGGGAATGGGGTTTGTATCCGTTGTCCGGGGCGGTGCAGTGGCAGGGCCAACCCTTGCCGCAATATCACCTCGGCGTGACCAATCAGGCGGTGACTTTTTCCTGGCAGGCGGACAGTCATTTTGTGTTGTTTGGTGGTCGCACGTTGGGCGCGCGGCGCATCGATTGGAACTTTGTTGCCACTAACGATGCCTTGATTGATCAGGCCCGTCGCGACTGGCAAGCGCATCGCTTCCCGCCCGTTCCCGGTGATGCCGGCTACGTGCCGTATCCGGGTAACGACTGACTCGGTTTACCCAGGCAGGCTTAGCCGGAACGCACGCAGTTGCGGCCGGCTTGCTTGGCTTTGTAGAGCGCTTTGTCGGCGCGCTGGATGGCGTCTTCCGGTGAGTGGGCGTGGCGATTGTCGCTGACCCCAAAGGACGCCGAAATGTTGACCTGTTTGGCGCTGGTCGTGGCTCCGCGTTGGCGTTTACCGTCCTTTCTCGACGTTGGTCGGTCCGACTTGCGCACCATCAACGGATATTCCGCAATGCGCTCGCGCAACTCGTCCAGAATTGGCGTGGCTTCTTCGCGCGTCATGCCGCGAAACACCAGTGTGAATTCCTCACCGCCGTAACGAAAAGCACGCACCGGCATGTGGTGTTTGGTCAGAATGCTGGCGACAACTTTGAGCACCTGATCGCCGGTTTCGTGGCCCCAGGTGTCGTTAAACGATTTGAAATGATCGACGTCCGCCATGGCGATGGCGTAACGCCGGCCCAAGGTGCGCAACGCCTGGCTCAGTGCGCGGCGGTTGGGAATGTTGGTCAGCGCATCACGATAGGCGACCGAATAGGCGTCGGTCAGAATGGTGGCGCCGATGACCAATGAAAGCGCTATCCAAACCAGCGACGCCGCCTGTTCACCCTGCCAGCTGAGAATGGCGGTCAGCAACACGCCCAAACCGTGCCAGGGCCAACTGGCCGATGGCTTCAATACGAAGCGGAACAGCGCCGACAATCCCGATAAAAAAATCAGCGTCAGAATGACGGGCGAGACATTCACGATGGGCAGAATGTCCGGCCATTTTACGTTGGGCCATTGCTGAATGTTGGCGGGTAGGAAAGGCAACCAGGGCCAGAGCGCCATGATCAGCAGAATCGCCAATGGCAGCCAACTGCCCGTCAGACGCAGGGGTTTGTCCGGGCGCCAGAAAGCCCACAGCCAGGCCAGCCAGACGGCCAGTGCCGGACCGGGCTCGGTGAGCATTTCCTGACTCAGGCAGACCGTCAGCAACACCAGCAACAGTGTCAGCCAGGCAGTGCGATGAAACACCATCGCCAGGACGGCCGTGGCCAGCAACACCCAGGTGGCGGGTGAAATTGCCAATCCATCGAAGTGAGACAGAAAAGCCGAAGACAACCGATACAGCGGACTTTCAGACAAAGCGGACCTCGAAATCCAACGGTGATTCTGGCCCGACATCGCGCCAGTGAACCAGAAGTTGGGCATAGCAAAGCATAGATTGCCCGCCGTGTCAGCGACTGTGAACCTGGGTGTTTGGTTGGGATTCAGCCCGCGCATTTATGCTGCAAGACAGTGTCAGTGAGCGACGCTAGACTGGCGCCACAAAAATTGAATCTCGCAGGAGTAAGGCGAATGAACAAATCCCTTCTTTGGTCAATTTCAGCGCTGTTGCTGACCAGCCAATGGGTTCAGGCCGACGATAAAAACGTCACGGCCGACTGGCTGTATCTGACCACTCAGGGCAGTTGGATTGAACGCTCAGCGGTGTTGACGCAAACCCAGGAACAACTGCCATTGCCGGTGGCTGATCTGTCAGCGTCCGGCTTTTGGTGGCAGGCCGATAACAACGACATCCTGCTCAGTTGGCAGACACCAAAATTGAGCGATTGGCTGGCGGTGGACCAGTCGGTGCAGGTCGATGATTGGTCCGGTTCCTGGGTAGTCACCGAGTTGCGTTCGAACCTGTTGATCCTGGCGCAGGATGGCGTGCAGCGCGCTTTGCCGGCGGATCAATGGTATCGCCTCAGCTGGTTGTCCAGCGGCGACAGCGACCCGGCGTTTGCACTGAGCGTGACTCAGGCTACCGCCGCGAACAACGCATTCCGCTACGCCTGGTTCGATGGCAGCTTGGGCGCAGAAGTCCGTTACAGCCTGGATATCGAAGCGGCACGTCCGACCTTGCGTCAGCAACTGGTGCTGCACAACAACAGCGATTACAGCCTGAGTGCGCCCGGTTACAGCTTTGCGCAAAGTCGTTCCCAAGGTCGGGTGATGCTGGCGCGCGGTGCCGAGGCCATGGCGATGTCAGACATGGCGGTGGCCGTGCCCAAGTCGGGCGACAGTGCCGGCCAGGCGACGTTGCAATCGGATCAGCCGGTGCAATTGCCCGCAGGCAGCCACGCCTGGCTGTCGGTTGACGACACCGAACTGAGCGCCATCCGTCATCATTACCGCTTTAGCTGGAACACGCGTCAGACCGAAACAATGCCCGGTCAGTGGTCGCTGACGCTGGTGTCGGAAGACGATTTGCCGGCCATTGCCGGGCCGGTGCAGATTGCCGTCTGGGATCAGCAGGTTGCTCTGTTGGAAACCCAATATCAGCCGCAGCAGGAAACCCGCGCTCAAGTAGCCTTGGGATCATCGGACATGATGACGCTGGCAACCGAAGTGCTCGGTGCCAGCGAATGGGAACTGGTGTTGACCAACCGCAACAGCCGCAGCGTCGAAGCGATTCTGGATTTGTCACATTGGGACAACAACAGCAACGCCGAAGCAGGTTTCAGCTTGACGGTACCGGCGCAAAGTACTGAGCGGTTGCAGGTGCGGTTGAGTAACGGCCAATTGTCGGTCCGGCCACTGTAATTACTGTAATTGATGCCGTGAACGGGGCGGCGGGTGCCACCAGGTCAAGCCTGGCGGCAGCCAGCCCAGCCGCCCACTTTGGGGGTTCGCCCCCAGCACAGGTGAAGTTCGGCGTTGCGCCAAACTTCGCTGACCACCTTAGACCAAGAGGCTGCGTTTGACTGCCGATCTTACAAAAAGCCACAGCCGGTTACCCTTTGCAAAGTGCGGGCGGGGCCAGAATGAGGTGGGCGGATGAGTGCTTACCATCTGTGGGGCAGCATCAGCTCGGTGCTGTTTGGGCTGACGGTGTACGGCCTGTGGATTCAACTGAACAAGATTCGCCAGCGTCGTCGCGCCAGGCATTTCCCCGCCACAGACCGACTCTCGGTTAACCAGTTTTTCTCCAGCTACGTCGCCTTTTACGGCAACTTTCTGTTCGGTCTGGCGGTGCCGGTGTTGAACCATTATCTGGTTTGGACACGGCTGGCCGCCTTGTTGCTGATTCTGAATATTCTGTTCTGGATCTGGTGGGAGCGGCGTTCGTTGCTGTCACTTTCGGCTTTAATGGTTGGTGAGTTTCTGCTGCTGGCGGGATTCGTGGTGCTGGCGGTTCGCCCGTTGCCGGCGTTGTTGAGTGTCGCCAATGGTGTGATCGTGCTGATGACCTTGGTGCTGGTTCAAGGCACGGTTCAGCAAATTCGTGTGGTGCACCGTGCGCAGTCGGCCGGGGTGTTGTCGCGCCGGATGTTGCTGTTCACCTTAACCAAAGATGCCTCAACGCTCGCTTTTGCACTCACCATGCCGCTGACGCAAAGTTGGCCGCTGCTGTTATTGAACGGCGCCAGTATCGTTACCCGTGGATCACTGCTGTTGCTGGTGCTGAAGACGCATCGAACAGAGGAATAATGACGAATGGAATTGCGAACCGAACGTTGCCGAATCACCCCATACACAGAAGCCGACATGCCGGGGCATCAGGCCATTTATCAATCGGCCGAAGTGCGTCGGTTTTTGTCCTGGCCGGTGCCGCCGGCGCTCAGCGAGTTGCGTGAACTCTACATCGAACGCGCCAAACGCTGGCAGGCGCACACCCCCGGTTCCGGCGCATTCAGCGTACGTCTGCACGATCAGGAAGATTACGTCGGCTTGCTGTTGCTCAAAGCCATGCCTTATGGCGACGGGCGTTTTTCCGATCGGATCGAAATCGGTTGGCACCTGGCGAATCCTTTTTGGGGCCAGGGTCTGGCGACCGAAGCTGCCCAGGCGTTGCTGACTTATGGTTTCGAAGTGTTAGGGCTGGATACGATCTGGGCGGTGGCCGATCCGAACAACGCCGCCTCGACCGCCGTGATGCAACGGCTCGGCATGCACTATGTGGAAACCACGGATCGGTATTATGGCGAGGAAGGCGTGCTGTACTCGATTTCAAAGGCGGCCGCTTAGCCGGGCCGCCTCAATTCTGGCCGTTGTAATTGTGCGTAACGTCGCCCACGTGCAGCACCGGCGACGCATCAATGTCGGTGGCCTGCATCAGTTCGGCCAGCTTCTGCAACGACGACAAAATCATCGTCTGCTCCCATTCCGGTAACGTATCAAACCGCGCCACAAAGCTTTCTTGCAGCGGGCTGGGCGCGTCTTCGACGATTTTCAAGCCTTCATCGGTGAGCTTGGCGTGGACGCGACGGCGGTCGACATCGCTGCGTATGCGCTGCACCAAACCACGCTTTTCCAGCCGGTCGAGAATGGTGGTCACAGTCGCCTGAGACAGGTTTACGTCTTTGGCCACGGTGCCAATGGTGACGTCGCCTAATTTGTCGATGGCCATCAGGATCAGCAATTGCGGCGAAGTCAGGCCGCTGTGCTTGCTCAACTTCTTAGAATGAATATCGGTGGCACGAATAATACGTCGCAGCGACACCAGAACTTCATCCACTCGTTTCATTGTCTGATCCTTTACCACTGGGGTGCAGTCCCCCATAAGCGCGAGATTGTATCGCATCTTAAAAGGTTCGTCCTCTAATGAAACATTTTAGAAACCTAAGCTAGGTTAGTCTTTCAACGCGTGAAAATCCAAGACTTATTTTAGTGTGCTAAGGAGTTTACGGCCTAAATGACGGCTTAAGGTTGCATTTTTTGTCGTGCATCGTGCTAAAATGCTTCGCACACGAAAGATTAGATGAAGAATCAACTAATCCCCCAAGCCACTGTCGGCATGGAACGGTCAGCTTGGATACGAGGTTTGACGCTGAACATGGACATCACATTGCGACCTGCGGTTTCTGACGACGGCCTGGCGGTGCATCGCCTGGTCGCCAGCAGCCCGCCGCTGGATACCAACTCGCTGTACTGCAACCTGTTGCAGGCCAGCCACTTTGGCGACACCGCCGTGGCGGCGGAAATGGAGGGCGAACTGGTCGGCTTTGTTTCCGGCTATCTCAAGCCCGATGCAACCGACACCTACTTTCTGTGGCAGGTAGTGGTGGGCGAAGCGGCCCGGGGCCAGGGGCTGGCTAAACGCATGGTTCAGTCGCTGATGGACCGTCCGACGCTGCAAGGCGTGCGTTTTCTGGAAACCACCATTACCCCGGACAACGAACCATCGCAGCGATTATTTAAATCACTGGCGCGTGACTGGGAAGCCGATCTGGACGTGAGTGTGTTGTTCGACAAAGACACCCACTTCGGCGGCCAGCACGACAACGAAGAATTGTACCGGATCGGCCCTATCCGCCGCTGAGGCGCCGAGGCCATCCATCACTTGTTACAACTCCAAGGGGAGACACCACCATGGAAATTTTCGAACAACTTGAATCTCAGGTCCGCTCTTACAGCCGCAGCTTTCCGACCGTATTCACCACGGCCAAGAACGCCCGTCTGGTGAACCGCGAAGGCCAGTCGTACATCGATTTTCTGGCCGGGGCCGGCACGCTGAATTACGGCCACAATAACGACCGCTTCAAGCAACCGTTGATCGATTACATCCAGGCCGATGGCGTTACCCACGGCCTGGATATGTTCACCGACGCCAAAGAGCGCTTTTTGCAGGCGTTTAACGACATCATCCTCAAACCGCGCGAATTGGATTACAAAGTCCAGTTCACCGGCCCGACCGGCACCAACGCCGTCGAAGTGGCGCTGAAGATTGCCCGCAAAGCCAAGGGTCGCAGCGGCATTGTTTCGTTCACCAACGGTTATCACGGCTGCACGCTCGGCGCTCAGGCCGCGACCGGCAACAAAGGCCAGCGCGGTGGTGCCGGCGTGGCGCTGACCGATGTCACCCGCATTCCCTACGACGGCTATGGCGACGACGGCGACGACTTCATGGGTCTGAAACTGCTCGACCAGTTGTTGACCGACCCCGGCAGCGGCGTCGAAACCCCGGCCGGTGTGATCGTTGAAACGGTGCAGGGCGAAGGCGGTTTGAATGCTGCGCGTATGGAATGGCTGCAAGAGCTGGAAAGCGTCTGCCGCAAACACGACATGCTGTTGATTGTCGATGACATCCAGGCTGGCTGCGGCCGCACCGGCACCTTCTTCAGTTTTGAACCGGCCGGCATCAAACCGGATGTGGTAACGCTGTCGAAATCCCTGAGTGGTTATGGCCTGCCGTTCGCGGTCACGCTGATGCGTCCGGAACTGGACCAATGGAAGCCGGGCGAACACAACGGCACCTTCCGCGGCAACAACCTGGCGTTCGTCACCGCCCGGGTGGCGCTGGAAGAATATTGGCAGAATCGCGATTTTGAACAGCAGATCGCCGAACGCGCCGCGCTGGTGGAGAAACGCTTTACCGACATCATCAAACGCTTCGGTGAAGACGTGATAACGCTGAAAGGTCGCGGCATGATGCGCGGCGTCGCAGTGCCCGATGGCGACACCGCCGAACAAATCTGCCGCGATGCCTTTGCCCACGGCTTGATCATCGAAACCAGTGGCGCTTACGGCGAAGTCGTTAAATGTCTGTGTCCGCTGACCATTCCGCTTGAAGACCTCAAGCAGGGCCTCGATATCCTGGAAAACGCCTTTGCCAAGGTATTGCCGGAATTGAAGGCCAAAGCCAGTTGAGTCGCGGTTTCATCACAGTGTGAGCCTGGTCCCGCCTGAAAAGGCGGGCTTTTTTTAGAATATTTATTGGTTAGGAGAGACATCGAATGATTGTTCGCACCCTGGAAGAATGCCGCAATTCCGAACGCCGCGTAGACGCCGAAACCTGGAACAGCGTGCGCATGTCGCTGAAAAACGACGGCATGGGTTTTTCGTTCCACATCACCACTATTTATGCCGGCACCGAAACACCGATTCACTACAAGAACCACCTGGAGACGGTGTACTGCATCTCCGGCGAAGGCTCGATTCTCGATAAAGCCACTGGCATCGAGCACGACATCAAACCGGGAACCATCTATATTCTCGACCAACACGACGACCACATTCTGAAAGCCGGGAGCGAGCTGCAACTGGCTTGTGCATTCAACCCGCCGTTGAACGGCAAAGAGACGCACGGCCCCGATGGCGCTTATCCGCTGGAAGCGGACGAAGTCGCCGAATAACCGCAGTGACGGCGAAGGCTCTGCAGGGCCTTCGTCGTGCCGTGGCTTGGCAAGATCGAGAAGGGTTCCGAGCGTTGGCTGATGGCAGCCAGTGCCCGAAGCCGGTTTTCAACCCAGGCCCGGCGGCAGAATACGCAAATTTGATTCAAAGCAGGCCCGTTGTTGCGTCGGTTCGCCACCGACAGACAGCAGCGGAGCCGAAGGAGGTAAGGCCCCATGGCGAACCATACGGTCGAAAAAATCGGCGGCACGTCGATGAGCGATTACAACGCCGTTCGCGACAACATCATTCAAGTGCAACGCGACCCGGCAGACCTGTATCAACGCATTTTTGTGGTGTCGGCGTACGGCGGCATCACCAACTTATTGCTGGAACACAAAAAGTCGAAAGAACCGGGCGTCTACGCCCTGTTCGCCAACAACGATTCCGATTGGCAATGGAGCGAGCGCCTGACCGACGCCGCCAAAGCCATGCGCGAAATGAACGCCAAACTGTTCGAATTGCCACACGCGCGCAAACAGGCCGATCAATTCATTACCGAGCGCATGGAAGGCATTCGTTCCTGTCTGCTCGATTTGCAGCGCGTCTGTTCCTACGGCCACTTTCAGATTGAAGAGCACCTGGCAACGGTGCGTGAAATGCTCGCCGGTGTCGGCGAAGCGCATTCGGCGTTCAACACCGCCTTGCTGTTGCAGGCCGAAGGCATCAACGCCCGCTTTGTCGATTTGACCGGCTGGCGCGAGCCCGACAACCAATTGATGGACGAAAAAATCCATCGCATTTTCAGCAAATTCGATCTGAGCCAGGAAATGCCGATCGTCACCGGTTATACCCAGTGCAAAGAAGGCTTGATGAAAACCTTCGATCGCGGCTATTCCGAAATCACTTTCTCGAAAATTGCCGAACTGACGGACGCGCGCGAAGCGGTGATCCACAAGGAATATCACCTCTCGACGGCCGACCCGAAAGTGGTCGGTGCCGACAAAGTAGTGCCCATCGGTCGCACCAATTACGACGTGGCTGACCAGTTATCGTTGATCGGCATGGAAGCGATTCACCCGAAAGCGGCCAAAGGTTTGCGCCAGAAAGGCATCGCGCTGCGAGTGAAAAATACTTACGAGCCTGACCACGACGGCACCTTGATCACCAACGATTACCGCAGCGAAAAACCGACCGTGGAAATCGTCGCCGGCAAGCCGCACATCTTCGCCATCGACGTGTTCGATCAGGACATCGTTGGCGAACCGAACCACATTCTGGAAATCCAGAAACTGGTGCAGGATTTCAACGTGCCGCTGCTGGCGAAAGAGCACAACGCCAACACCGTGACGCTCTATCTCGATACCGGCCTGAAAGTGATCAAGCGCATCAAGACACGACTGGAGCGTTACTACCCAGGTGCCGACATTTCCAGCCGCAAAGTGGCGATGGTCTCAGTCATCGGCAGCGACATGAATGTGCCCGGTATTCTGGCGCGATTGAGCAATGCACTGGCCGACAACGACATCAGCGTGCTCGCCATTCACCAGGGCATGCGTCAGGTTGACATCCGGGTAGTGGTCGAAGACGATCAATACGAGGTCGCGCTGCAAACCCTGCACGGCGCGTTGATCGAACCCGCCAAACAGGATAAAGCCGAATGCGTAGCCTGATCGGGCTGATGCTGGTTTTAATGCTCGCCCCGGCCTGGGGTGAGCAGACCACCAACCCCAACACTTCCAATAACACCACCGACGCCGACGTCGCCAACGCCATCAACAACCTTGATGAGCCGATGTACAACCCCTTTATTGAACGTTATCTGCTCGATGAAGTGCGGTCACTGCGTCAGGAAATGATGAATTTCCGCGTCGAATATTCCGACAAACTCAACGCCAAACAGTTGGAACTGGCGACTCAGTCGGTGACCTATTCGATCGACACCATTACCTACTTCTTTTATCTGATCGCCGGCGTGACATCGCTATTGGTTGTGGTTGGTTACGCCAACATTCGCGATATCAAAGAAAAGGCGCACACCTACGCCGACCGCGAAGTAACCAAGTTGGTGTCGTCGTACGAAAAACGCCTCAAAGCGCTGGAACAAAACCTCAAGGAAAAAACCCAGGTTATTGAAGAAAACCGCGAGGAAATTGAGCGCACCAACGAAATTCACTCGTTGTGGTTACGCGCCAGTCAGGAAACCAGCGCCCAGGGAAAAATTCAGGTTTACGATCAGATTCTGGCGCTGCGCCCGTTCGATACCGAAGCATTAACCTACAAAGCCGATGCCGCTCTGGATCTGGATGAAACCCAGTGGGCGATCAGCTTGAGTGAGCAGGCGCTGGACATCGACCCCGAACACGGCCACGCCTATTACCAGATGGCGTGCGCCTATGCGCAGCAAAATGACGTCAAAGTGGCGTTGGAATATCTGGAAAAAGCCATCGGTCTGGCGCCGTCTTATCGTGACGAAGCGCGTACCGATGCATCGTTCAAAGAACTGCGACCGTTGCAGGAATTCAAAGCGCTGACCGAGGTTGATGCCGAAGGCTCGGCACCGGCCAGTTAAATTTCGCCGCACACCTGATTACGACCAGCGTACTTGGCCATCGACAAGCGCTGGTCGGTTTTGAACATCAACTGTTCCAGCGACAAACCCGGCTCCCAACTCATCACCCCGGCGCTCAACGTCAGCGAACGTTTGATGCCGGGAATGCGGCTTTCGGTAAAACGTTGGCGCAAACGGTTGATGACGTTGACCGCCGCTTCGATGTCGGTTTCCGGCAGCACCACCAGAAACTCCTCTTCGCCATAGCGCGCCGTTACGTCGGCCTCCCGCAAGTCGTCACGAATCAAATTAGCCAGCGAACACAACACCTGATCGGCCACTTGATGGCCGTAGGTATCGTTCACACTTTTAAAGTGATCAAGATCGATCAGCGCCAGTGAAAAGGTGTTGCCATAGCGCTTGGCCTGGGCGTTCAGGTGATCGAGATGTTCCAGAATAAAGCGACGGTTGTGCAGGCCGGTGAGTGGGTCGCGAACGCGGGCGTCGTCGAGTGCGGCTTGTTGCGCTTGCAGGTCGGCTTCTAATCGTTTTTCGGCGCTGATGTCTTTAAAAATCACCAGTGCCTGGGGGCGGTCGACCAAGGTTAACGGCAGGATAGTCAGCCGCAGCCAATGCGACTCGCCTTCGCGCCGCACTTCCCAAATGGCTTGCTGCGCTTCCTGACTCGCCAGACTGGCGTCAATTAATTCGCCGGCATCGGCGTTGCGGTGTTCCAGCTCGAATAAATCGCCCGGCTTGGGCATGGCTTCGCCGACCACAGGCTGGTGGCCGAGCAAGGTGGCGGTCGTGTCGTTCCAGGCGATGACGCGTTGGTCGGCGTCGAGCAACACATAGCCGCTGCCGGTGGCGTCAAACAACTCGGAATAATGACTGACCAGGCCGTTGAAAAAGGCATCGCGTTCGCCGTCGGTGGGCAGCGTTCTGTAGTGGCTGATCCAGGCGTCCATGTGAGCGATTAGATTGGAATGTGGCGCCGAGTATAGCCGATGCTCAAATGAGTCCCAATGTGGGCGCGTGTTTAGGCTTTATGAAATACCGCGTCGACGGCAACACGCCATTGCGGCGTCCAGTCTTCGGTGGGTTTGCGCCGAAACTCGCTGCGCACGAATTGATTGATGCGGCCTTCGGCCAGCGCCAGCATCAGGTTGGCCGCTTGCGAGGCGGTGAGCGTGGCTTTCAATCCTTCACGAATTTCCGCTTCGCGAATGATCTGCTTCAACTGCGTTTCCAGTCGATCGAACACCTGCGCCACGCGTGAACGCAACCGTTCGACTTCGCCGGCCAGGGCGTCGCCGATCAGAATGCGGCACATGCCCGGGTTGCGTTCGGCGAAGGCGAGCAACAGGGTCAGCAGCGCTTCGCACTGACCGATGGCGCTGCGCTCTTCTTCCAGAATTCGGCTGACGCGGGAGAACAGGGTGTCTTCGATAAACTCGATCAGACCCTCGAACATCTTCGCCTTGCTGGGAAAGTGTCGGTACAGCGCCGCTTCGGACACACCGACAACTTTAGCCAGCCGCGCCGTGGTGATCGGCTGGCCAGGGCTGGTTTCCAGCATGTGCGCCAGGGCTTGCAGGATCTGGTCGCGGCGCGACAGCGATTCGGAAGGCAGAGTAGCGGTCATGAGGCGTCCGTTTGGTTGCTGATCAAGGTGCCAACGCCGCGATGCGAGAAGATTTCCAGCAAGGTAGCGTGGGCAACGCGGCCATCGATGATGTGCGCGCTGGTGACGCCGGCGGCAATAGCGTCGAGCGCGCAGCGGATTTTCGGCAACATGCCGCCGTGAATGGTGCCGTCTTCAATCAGGGCATCGACCTGGGCGGTATCCAGACCGGTTAAAACGTTGCCTTCTTTATCTTGCAGGCCGGCGATGTTGGTCAGCAGAATCAGTTTTTCCGCGCCCAGCACTTCGGCCAGTTTACCGGCCACCAGATCGGCGTTGATGTTGTAAGACGCGCCGTCGGCACCGACACCAATGGGCGCGACGACGGGAATGTAGCCGCCTTCGGTCATTAGCTGAATCAGGCGGATATCGACTTTCTCGACTTCACCGACGTGGCCGATGTCGATGATTTCCGATTTCTGCAAATCCGGCGTGCGCCGCGTCACTTTCAATTGCCGCGCCTGAATGGTGTGGCCGTCTTTGCCGGTAATACCGAAGGCTTTACCGCCGGCCTGATTGATCAGGTTAACGATGTCTTTGTTGACCAGGCCGCCGAGCACCATTTCAACCACGTCCATGGTTTCGCTGGTGGTCACACGCATGCCGGATTCAAACCGGCTTTCGATGTTCAGCCGCTCCAGCAATTCGCCGATTTGCGGGCCGCCGCCGTGCACAACAACCGGGTTAATGCCGACGGTTTTCAGCAACACGATGTCGCGCGCAAAACTCGCCTTCAACGCTTCGTCCACCATGGCGTTACCGCCGTATTTGATCACCACCGTCGAACCCTGGAAGCGTTGCAAATAAGGCAGCGCTTCGTGCAAGACGTTGACGAAATTCAAAGCAGTGGCGCGATCAAGAGGCATGAGTGCGGTCCGGTTCCTGCAATCAAAGAAGCTGTGTCAGCTGCGGTCTGAGACGAGCCGGCAAGTGGTCTGGGCGCAAGGCCAAAGCGCACCTGGGCAAGGCGTTGATGATACGCAATTTACGCGCTGCGGTCCTGTACTGTCAGCGCTCGTTTCGATGGTTTTTTTGACGTCGGCGTGACAGCCAGCTGCGACCGAGACGATAGCTCGCATACACTGCCAGGCCATACGGCCCGGTGGCCCAGCGCGCGGCGGATTTCACGCCCCAGTCGAGCACCAACTGGCCGATGATGGGCGTCACGGTGTCGCGACCGTCGGGCCGATAACCGCGACCGAGCGTTTTGCGCGTGGCTTCCAAACCGGGGTGCAACAGGCCCAGACCCAGATCGACCCAATCCATCTGGCGGCTGTGATGCTCGCCATGAATTGCCCAGTAACAGAAGTGTTCGCAATTGTTCGCGTGCACGTTGTAGCGGTTTTCGCCAAGCCGGCTGCGCGCCCGTTCGACACTCTCGGCGCGGCTGTAAGTGCGCCTGGCGTGATGACGGCGATGCAGGCGGCGGCCGTCGCGAAACTCATCCAGGCTGGTTTCGACCAAAGGCCCGGCGCGAAAACCCTCAACCCAGCCGGCGTAATGCGCCACCCGGCCATCGCCCAGATACAGGCCATGATGGCTGTAGCCGGTGCACTGCACCCAAAGGTGATCGCCAGGCAGTAACGACTCAGCCGTCAGCGTCGGTTTGGCGGGGCGAAATAAAGAGGCCATGGCGGTTCCGGTTCAATGCGCAGAAAGACGACGCTCAATCTGGCACAAGCGTCGCTGTTGTGCACGTGACCTTCGGGCTTTTTTCAGGCGTTCAGCCAGTCGCGCGGCGGTAGAAAATCGCTCAGCAAACGCGCTTCTTCGCTGCCAGCGGCCGGTTGGTGACCGTAACGCCACTGCACTTTCGGTGGCAGCGACATCAGGATTGATTCAGTGCGACCGTTTGATTGCAAACCAAAGTGCGTGCCGCGATCAATCACCAGATTGAACTCGGCGTAACGGCCGCGGCGGATTTCCTGCCAGTCGCGGTTGGCCTCGGTGTAGGGCGTGTCTTTGCGGCGCGCCAGAATGGGTTGGTAGGCATCCAGATACGAATCGCCGACGGCGCGCATTAAGCCAAAGCAGGTGGCGAAATCGCGGTCGTTCAGGTCGTCAAAAAACAGCCCGCCGATGCCGCGCGCTTCCTGGCGATGCGGAATGTAGAAGTAGTCGTCGCACAATTGTTTCAGGCGTGGGTATAGGTCGTCGCCGAACGGCGCGCAGGCCGATTGCGCCACGCGATGCCAGTGGCGGCAGTCGTCGGTGAAACCGTAATAAGGCGTTAAGTCGTAACCGCCACCAAACCACCAGACCGGCGCCATGCCGTCTTTCTCGGCAACAAAAAAACGCACGTTGGCGTGCGAGGTCGGCGCGAACGGATTGCGCGGATGAATCACCAAAGAGACGCCCATGGCCTGCCAATGGCAGCCGGCCAGTTCAGGCCGATTGGCGGTTGCGCTCGGCGGCATCTGGTCGCCCATCACATGGCTGAACCCGACGCCGGCTTTTTCCAGCACTGGCCCATCCTGCAACACTCTTGAGCGACCGCCACCACCGGCTGGACGATCCCAACGTTCTTCGGCAAAACGAGTTTCGCCGTCTTCGGCTTCGAGCGCGGCGCAGATGCGATCTTGCAGGTCGAGTAAATAGTGGCGGACGGGGTCGATGTCGAACGCTTGAGGCATGGCGGGTTCTCTTTTGAAATCAGGATCGCAGTGTATTCATTAAGACCGCAGAGTAGCGCCGCTGCTGAGGTCGCGAATCTGGCTGCTCTGGCCCGGCGTCTGTACACGGCCGGGCAGTAAATAGTCGATCTCGGCACCGAGTTGCCAGCGCACGGCGTTCTGGTCGGTTAAGGCGTCCTGGCCGGAACGGTTGGCGCTGGTCGAGACCAATGGCTTGCGCAGATGCTGGCATAAACGCCGCGCCAGCGGGTGGCCGGAAACGCGCACTGCCAGGGTGTCGCGGCCGCCGGTCAGCCAGTCGGGCAAGCGGCCATTGTGTGGTACGACCCAGGTGTTGGGACCGGGCCAACTGGCTTGTATCCGGTCGATGTCCTGGGCGGCCAGCGGCGCCAGCCAGGGTTCGAGTTGCGCCCAGTCGGCGCCGATCAGAATCAGCCCTTTGTCCATCGGCCGGTCTTTGATCGCCAGAATGCGGTACACCGCCTGGGCGTCGTCCGGGTCGCAACCGAGGCCCCAGACGCCTTCGGTCGGGTAGGCGATAACGCCGCCAGACCAGACGGCGTGGCACGCCAGACGCAGATGGTAGCTGTGGTGATCGGACACGGCGCGGCTCTCGGGCTGGAAGTCGCCGCAAGGGTACTCAGATGTGGCAGGGCTGACAATTAAGGCGGCTAAAGCCGGCAATAGCCGCCCGGTTGTTGTTGAATCCAGCCGCCGAGTTCCAGTTCCAGCAAGGGCTCCAGCAGCGACTGCGCCGAACAGCCGAGCAAATGGCAGATCACGTCCAGCGGCTGCGGTTCGCTCGACAACAGCGCCAGCAAGGCTTGTTGTTGCGGTGGCAGTTCAACCGCTTCGACACGTTGTCGGGCCGGGCTGATCGTCTTGCCGGGCGACAAGACCTGCAACACATCGTTGGCGCCGGTGAGCAAGTAAGCGCCGTCCTGAATCAGCCGATGGCAGCCCGCGGCGTTGGGATTGTTGATGTCGCCGGGCAACGCAAACACATCGCGTCCTTGTTCCAGCGCGTGTTCGGCAGTGATCAGCGAGCCACTGCGTTCGGCCGCCTCAACCACAACGATGGCGTCACTCAAGCCGCTGATCAGCCGATTACGACGCGGGAAATGCCCCGGTTTGGGCTGGGTGCCGAGCGGGTGTTCAGAAATCAGCGCGCCGGTTTTGGCAATGCGCTCAAACAACGAACGGTGCGTTTTCGGATACACCACATCGACGCCGCAACCGAGCACCGCCAGCGTTTCACCGCTGCCGTGCAAAGCGCCGTCGTGCGCGCAACCGTCGATGCCGGCGGCGCCACCGGAGGTGATGACAAAGCCGGCGAGGCTCAGTTCGCGTGACAAATGTTCCGCGTGCTGGCGCGCCGCCAGCGTCGCATTGCGACTGCCAACCACGCCGATTTGGGTTTGCCGCAATAAGTCCGCGTTGCCTTTGACCCAGAGCATCAGCGGCGGGTCGGGAATCTCGCGCAATAACGGCGGATAGCGCGGATCGGCCAAGCTGATTAAATGTTGCGAGTCCTGTTCGGCCCAGTGCAGTTGTGCCAGTGCCTGACGATGCACCGGGTGCTGGTCGCCCAGTCGCGCCATCTGTTGCAGACAATCGGTGATGTTTTGCGGCAGCGACCAACGCTCGGGCCGGACGAACAACTCCGCCGGGTCGGTCAGGATATTGAGCAGGGCGTGGCTGCGTTTCAGCCCGAGGCCGGGCGTCAGCACCCAGCGCAGCCAAAGCAGACGATCGTCGTCCATGATCGGTGACTCCGTGTCAAAACAGGGCAATCCGTGCCGCTGTGTCGTGAAGGTTCCAGTTGAGTTGGGCGGGCGCTGGCGGTGCGAATTTCCATGTGCCGGCTTTGCCGTTACAATCCGCGCCCCGGGCGAGCCCGGCAGTCTACCAGCGACGGCGTTGGCGCCAAGCCAGGACGGCGGTTAGCGGTTGGAATTGAGCGGCCTATCACAGTGCTCGCCGCTGTCGACATTCTTAATAGTGCTGAGCTATCAGCGTTAGGAATGACCGATAATTGAAACTACGAAATCTGTCTACATACTGTACAATAACGACTCTCATTCGGTTGTCAGGAAGCGAATAAGCCCATGGCCAAATTAGAAATTCTCGAATACCCCGATCCGCGCCTGCGCACCAAGGCCAAGCCGGTGGCCAAGGTGGAAGAACGTCATCGCACCCTGGCAGCGGACATGCTGGAAACCATGTACGACGCGCCCGGAATTGGCCTGGCTGCGAGCCAGGTTGACGTGCACGAACGCTTGATCGTGGTCGATGTTTCAGAAGATCAGAACGATCCGCACATTCTGATCAACCCCGAATACGACAAACTCGGCAACCCGGTGGAATCTCAGGAAGGCTGCCTGTCGGTGCCCGGCTATTACGAGCGTGTCAGCCGTTCCGACAAGATTCGCGTGCGCGCGTTGAACGAGATGGGCGAAGCCATTGAGTTCGAAGCCGAAGACCTGTTTGCCATCTGCATTCAGCATGAAATTGATCATCTGGACGGCAAACTGTTTGTCGATTATCTGTCCAACCTCAAGCGCACCCGCATTCGCAAGAAGCTGGAGAAGCAGCATAAGCTGACGGTCTCCTGATCGATGGCATTGAACGTTATCTTCGCCGGCACGCCGGAGTTTGCGGCCGAGCATCTGAAAGCCTTGTTGTCGTCCGACCATAACGTCATCGCGGTCTACACCCAGCCGGATCGTCCGGCCGGGCGGGGCCGCAAATTGACGCCGTCGCCGGTAAAAAGCGTCGCCATTGACGCCGGCCTTCCGGTCTACCAACCCCAAAGCTTAAAAACCGCCGACGCCCAGGCGGAACTGGCGGCGTTGAATGCCGACCTGATGGTTGTCGTCGCTTACGGCTTGTTGCTGCCACAAGCGGTGCTCGATGCGCCGCGTCTCGGCTGCATCAATGTGCACGCTTCCTTATTACCGCGTTGGCGCGGCGCGGCGCCGATTCATCGGGCGCTGTTGGCGGGCGATGCCACCACGGGCGTCACCATCATGCAGATGGATGCGGGCCTGGACACCGGCACCATGCTGCTCAAAGCCGAATGCGACATTCGCGCCGACGACACCAGCGCCAGCCTGCACGACCGGCTGATCGAACTGGGCCGACCGGCACTGATCGACGCCTTGAATAGCCTGGAAGCCGGCACCTTGCACGGCGAGGTTCAAGACGATGCACTGGCCACCTACGCCAGCAAACTGAGCAAAGCCGAAGGCGAACTGGACTGGACGCAATCGGCCGCCAAGCTCGACCGCCAGATTCGCGGCCTCACACCCTGGCCCGGCGCCTACACCCACTGGCAGGGCGACACCTTAAAAGTGCAGCAAGCGCAGCCGCTGGATACTCAGTCGAATGCTCAACCCGGTGACGTTATCCACATCAGTGACGCCGGTTTGGACGTTGCCTGCGGCGAGGGCGTGTTGCGTCTGCAACGCATCCAGTTGCCGGGCAAAAAAGCCATGGACGTCGCCGAAGTGCTGCGCGCTCGTCGCGCCGATTTTGAAGCCGAACCGCGCTTCGGTATTGAGGCCAAGGCATGATCAACAGTCGCGCCCTGGCGGCCCAAACTCTGGTGCAACTGGTCGATCAAGGCCGTTCGCTGGCCGACCTGCTGCCTGCCACACGCGAGCAATTGCCTGAAGAAGAACGCGGCTTTTATCAGCAACTGGTCTACGGTTGCGCGCGCCATTATCTGAGCCTCGACGAACTCACCCGCAAGCTGCTCAACAAACCGATTGCGCACAAAGAACGCGTCGTGCACATGCTGTTGGTGGTTGGTCTGTATCAGTTGTGGCAACTCGATTTGCCGGAACATGCGGCACTGTATGAAACCGTCGATGCCACCAAACCGCTGAAAAAACCCTGGGCGGCGAAAATGCTCAACGCCGCCTTGCGACGCTTTCAGCGCGAAGGCGATGAATTAATCGACGGCCTGCAAAACGCCGCTGGTTATCCCGGTTGGCTGACGCGCCAATTGCGCCAGGCGTATCCAGAGCAATGGCAAGACGTGATGGCCGCCGGCAACGTGCAAGGCCCGATGACATTGCGCGTTAACCGTCGCAAGGCGGATCGGGCTGAGTGGCTGGCGCGGGCCGAAGCCGAAGGGTTGGAAGCCTTTGCTTGTGAGTTAACCGACAGCGCCGTGACGCTGGCGCAACCGGCGCCGGTGTTTGCACTGCCCGGTTTTGCCGACGGCGATGTCAGCGTGCAGGACGAAGCGGCGCAACAATGTGCGCTGTTGCTGGCGCCGCAAAACGGTGAGCGTGTGCTCGACGCCTGCGCCGCGCCCGGTGGCAAAACCGGCCATTTACTGGAATGCGCGGACATCGACATGACCGCGTTGGACGTCGATGAAAGCCGGCTGCAACGCGTTGCCGAAAACCTCGATCGACTCGGTCTGAACGCTCGGCAAATCGCCGCCGATGCCGCCGATATCAATGCCTGGTGGGACGGCAACGCCTTCGACCGCATTCTGCTCGACGCCCCGTGCAGCGGCACCGGCGTGATTCGTCGCCACCCCGACATCAAATTGCTGCGCCGACCCAAAGACGTCGATTTCCTCACCCAGGTGCAGGACCGCCTGCTGGCGCAACTGTGGCGCACACTGAAACCCGGTGGCCGATTGCTGTACGCCACCTGTTCGATTTTGCCGCGCGAAAACAGCGAGCGCATTGCCGCCTTTTTGCAAAAACAATCGGACGCGCGCTTGCTGCCACTGGCGTTGGCGGGTGACGCGCCAACCGAGTTCGGAGTACAGTGGCTGCCTCAACCCGGCGGTCACGATGGTTTTTATTTCGCGTTACTGGAAAAGATTGACCCGACGCCGGCGGCGTAAGGATTAGACGTGAAAATCATTTTGCTCGGTGCCGGCCAGGTCGGTGCCACTCTGGCGGAAAATCTCGCCAGCGAAGACAACGACATCACAGTGGTGGATCTCGATGGCAGCCGCTTGCGTGAATTGCAGGACCGGCTCGACATTCGCACCGTTCAGGGCGTGGCCTCGTTGCCCAACATTCTGCGCCAGGCCGGTGCCGAAGACGCCGACTTGCTGATTGCCGTCACGCCGAGCGACGAGACCAACATGGTCGCCTGTCAGGTCGCCTACACCCTGTTCCGCACGCCCACCAAAATCGCCCGCATCCGCAGCCCGCAATACACCAAGCACAGCGAAAAACTGTTCGCGCCCGAAGCGGTGCCGGTCGATGTGTTGATCAGCCCCGAACAGTTGGTGACCAATTACATTCAGCGTCTGATCGAAACACCGGGGGCGTTGCAGGTGCTCGATTTCGCCGACGGCAAGCTGCAACTGGTGGCGGTGAAGGCCTATCACGGTGGCCCGCTGGTCGGTCAGGAATTGCGCTTTTTGAAGCAACACATGCCGTCGGTGCAGACGCGCGTCGCAGCAATTTTCCGCAAAGACCGGCCGATCATTCCCGAAGGCTCGACGGTGATTGAAGCCGAAGACGAAGTCTTCTTTATTGCCGGGAAATCCGATATTCGCGCCGTGATGAGCGAGTTGCGCCGCAAGGAACGCAATTACAAACGCATCATCATCGCCGGTGGCGGCAACATCGGTTTCCGGTTGGCGACGGTGCTCGAAGGCCGTTACTCGGTGAAAATTCTCGAGCACAACGAAGAGCGCTGCCGGTTGCTCAGCGAATACCTGAACCAGACCGTTGTGTTGCGTGGCGATGCGTCGGATCAGGAATTACTGCTCGATGAAAACATCGAAGACACCGATATTTTCCTGGCGCTGACTAACGACGACGAAGCCAACATCATGGCCTCGATGCTGGCGAAGCGGCTCGGCGCACGCAAAGTGATGACGCTGATCAACAACTCCGCTTATGTCGATCTGGTGCAGGGCGGCGAAATTGATGTCGCCATTTCACCCTCGCAAACCACCATCGGCAGTTTGCTGACGCACGTGCGCCGGGGCGACATCGTCAACGTGCATTCATTGCGGCGCGGCGCGGCGGAGGCCATCGAAGCCATTGCGCACGGCGATGCGCGTTCATCGAAAGTGGTGGGTCGCGCTGTTGAAGACATTGACCTGCCGGAAGGCTGCACCATCGGCGCCATCGTCCGTAACGACGAAGTGCTGATTGCGCAGAGCGATCTGGTGATTGAACCGGACGACCACGTGATTCTGTTCCTGATCGACAAGCGGCGCATCGGCGATGTCGAACGTCTGTTCCAGGTAGGTTTGACCTTCTTCTGATGGGGCCAGCATGCACTTTCGACTGACGCTCAAGGTACTCGGCCTGCTGCTGATGGTGTTCAGTTTGTCGATGCTGCCGCCGGTGCTGGTGTCGTTCATCTACAGCGACGGCATTCACAACGCTTTCGTGCTGGGTTTTCTGTTAACGCTGACCGTCGGTTTCGTGTTCTGGCTGCCGGTGCGGCGCCACCAAGCCGAATTGCGCACGCGTGATGGTTTTGTCATCACCGTCTTGTTCTGGATCGTACTGGGCCTTGCCGGCTCCATTCCGATTACGCTCGCGCCGGCGGCGACCACCACCTTCACCGACTCCTTCTTCGAAAGTTTCTCCGGCCTGACCACGACCGGCGCCACCGTTATCACCGGCCTCGACGACCAACCTAAAAGCCTGTTGTTCTATCGCCAGCAACTGCAATGGATGGGCGGCTTGGGCATCATCGTATTGGCGGTCGCGGTGTTGCCGATGTTGGGCATCGGCGGCATGCAGTTGTACCGCGCCGAAACGCCGGGGCCGATGAAAGACAACAAACTGACGCCACGCATTACCGAAACGGCGAAGGCGCTCTGGTACGTCTATCTGGCGTTAACGGTGATTTGCGCACTGGCGTATTGGGCGGCTGGCATGTCGTTGTTCGACGCCATCGGCCACGCCTTTGCCACTGTCGCCATCGGCGGATTTTCTACGCACGACGCCAGCATTGGCTATTTCGACAGTCCGGCCATTGAGCTGATTGCCGTCGCTTTTATGTTGTTGTCGGTCGCCAACTTCGGGTTGCACTTTGTTGCCTGGCGCATGCGCAGTTTGCGGCATTATTTTTTCGACCCGGAATACCGCTTTTTTTTGGTCATCGCCTTTGGCCTGGTCGCGCTCGTCGTGCTGGTGTTGTGGCTGGGCGGCACTTACGGCCTCAGCGATTCGCTGCGTTATGGCCTGTTTGAATCGGTCTCGGTGCTAACGACCACTGGCTTTGGCGTTGCCGACTTTTCCACCTGGCCGTTGTTCCTGCCATTTATGTTGTTGATGGCGTCGTTCATCGGCGGCTGCGCCGGCTCGACCGCCGGCGGCATTAAGGTGATTCGCGCCCTGTTGCTGATCAAACAAGGCCTGCGGGAAATTCGTCGGCTGGTGCACCCGGCCGGGGTGTTTCCAATCAAGATCGGCAACCGCCGCATTGAAGACCGCGTGGTCGAATCGGTGTGGGGATTTTTCAGTTTCTACGTCATCACCTATGCGGCGCTGTTGTTTGCCTTGCTCGGCACCGGCCTCGATTTCGACACCGCCTGGTCTGCCGTCGGCGCTTCGATCAACAACCTCGGTCCGGGCCTGGGCGATGTCGCCGCCCATTACGCCGACATTCCGGCGTTGGCGAAATGGCTGCTGTGTTTCGCCATGCTGCTTGGCCGGCTGGAAATCTTCACGCTGCTGGTGCTGTTCTCGCCTCAATTCTGGCGCAGCTGATCCTGTGTACTGCCCTTAGCTTCGGTGACCGACTGTGCCCGCCTATGTATAATGCGGCGCTCTGTTTTTGACCAACTCACTGAATTTTAACCAGCACCGGGGCCAACCGCTGTGACCGATACCACCGCCAACAATCGCCTGACCTTCCAAGGTCTGATCCTGACGCTCCAGCAATACTGGGCGGACCAGGGTTGCGTCATTCTGCAACCGCTGGATATGGAAGTCGGCGCGGGTACCAGTCACCCAGCGACCTTTTTGCGTGCGCTCGGCCCGGAAACCTGGAACGTCGCTTACGTGCAGCCGTCGCGCCGGCCAACCGATGGCCGCTATGGCGAAAACCCCAACCGCTTGCAGCACTACTATCAGTATCAGGTCATTTTGAAGCCGAACCCAAGCAACATTCAGGAGTTGTACTTGGGATCGCTGAAAGCCATTGGCATCAACCCGCTGGTGCACGACATTCGCTTTGTTGAAGACAACTGGGAAAACCCGACGCTGGGTGCCTGGGGTTTGGGCTGGGAAATCTGGCTGAACGGTATGGAAGTCACCCAGTTCACCTACTTCCAGCAGGTGGGCGGCATCGAGTGTTATCCGATTTCCGGCGAGTTGACCTACGGTCTGGAACGCTTGGCGATGTACATTCAGGACGTCGATAACGTCTACGACCTGATCTGGACCATCGGCCCGGACGGCACCGAAGTCACCTACGGCGATGTCTACCTGCAAAACGAAGTCGAGCAATCGACCTACAACTTTGAATACGCCGACGTCGATAACCTGTTCCGCCAATTTGAATACCACGAAGGCGAAGCCAAAAAACTGATCGACGCCAATCTGCCGTTGCCCGCCTACGAGCAGATTCTCAAAGCCGGCCACACCTTCAATTTGCTCGACGCCCGCCACGCCATTTCGGTGACCGAACGTCAGCGTTACATCCTGCGTGTACGCACTTTGTCGCGAGCGGTGGCGCAATCCTATTACGACGCCCGCAAAGCGCTGGGCTTCCCGATGGCGCCGCAGGCGCTGCGTGATGAAATTCTCGGCGCCGACGCCGACAGCAAGGATCAAGACGCATGACACAGGCTGATTTTCTGATCGAACTGGGCACCGAAGAGCTGCCCCCCAAGGCGCTGAAATCTTTGCAGGACGCCTTTGCCGATGGCCTGTTGCAACGCCTGGAAGCGGCCGGTCTGAGCCACGGCGACAGCCACCGCTATGGCGCGCCGCGTCGCCTGGCGTTGTGGGTCAAAGATTTGCAACTGGCGCAACCGGACGAAGCCTTTGAACGTCGCGGCCCAGCCGTGAAAGCCGCCTTCGATGCCGACGGCAAGCCGACCAAGGCCGCTGAAGGCTTTGCCGGTTCCAACGGCGTCAGCGTCGATCAACTGGAACGAATGGCGACCGACAAAGGCGAGTGGCTGGTCTATCGCGGCGTCGAACCGGGCAAGGCGACCTTGGAATTGCTGCCGGAACTGGTGCAACAAACCTTGGACGCGCTGCCGATTCCCAAGCGCATGCGTTGGGGCAGCAGCCGCATTGAATTCGTCCGCCCGGTGCAATGGCTGGTGATGTTGCTGGGCGATCAAGTCGTGCCCGCGGAAGTCTATGGCGTCGAATCCGGCAATGAGAGCCGCGGCCACCGTTTCCACGCGCCGGAAGCCATTACGCTGAATCAGCCAAGCGACTACGCCGAAGCGCTGAAAAAAGCCTATGTATTGGCCGACTTCAACGAACGCCGCGAACGCATTCGCCGCGATGCCGAACAGGTCGCCAGCGACGCCGGTGTGCAGGTGGTGATCGACGACGATCTGCTCGACGAAGTGACCTCGCTGAACGAATGGCCGGTCGCCTTGCTCGGCCGTTTTGAAGACCGTTTTCTGGAAGTGCCGTCCGAAGCGCTGGTGTCTTCCATGCAGGAACACCAGAAATATTTCCCGACGCAAAACGCCCAGGGCGAACTGGCACCGAGCTTCGTCTTCATCGCCAACCTGGAAAGCCGCGACCCGAGTCAGGTGATTGCCGGTAACGAAAAAGTCATTCGTCCGCGCCTGGCCGATGCGGCCTTCTTCTGGGAAACCGACCGCAAAACACCGCTGGCCGACCGCGTCGAAAAACTCAAAGCCGTCACCTTCCAACAGCAATTGGGCACGCTTTACGGCAA
The DNA here is from genome assembly GCF_003367315.1 of Saccharospirillum mangrovi. Classification (GTDB taxonomy): domain Bacteria; phylum Pseudomonadota; class Gammaproteobacteria; order Pseudomonadales; family Natronospirillaceae; genus Saccharospirillum; species Saccharospirillum mangrovi. The sequence continues at coordinate 3,609,397 of NZ_CP031415.1, read as the reverse complement.
GGCCGAACGCCTTAAAGCCACCGCCGCCGAGATTGCCCGCCGTTTGGGTGACGACGTAAACCAGGCCGAACGCGCCGCCTGGCTGGCGAAGGCCGATCTGGTCACCGACATGGTGTTCGAGTTCGACGATATGCAGGGCATCGCCGGTTACTACTACGCGCTGAACGATGGCGAAGACGCGCAAGTGGCCCAGGCCATCGCCGAGCAATATCGCCCGGCTGGTGCCGGTGACGACCTGCCGGTTACCCGCGCCGGTATGGCGGTCGCTTTGGCCGATCGTCTCGACAACCTGGCCGGCCTGTTCGGCATCGGTCAGCCGCCGACCGGCACCAAAGACCCGTTCGCACTGCGCCGCGCCGCCCTGGGTGTGCTGCGCATTCTGGTCGAACGTGAGCTGGATTTGGACCTGCGCGATCTGGTCACTTTCGCCGCCGATCAACACGCCGATCTGCCCGAACGTGCCACCGTGGTCGAGCAAGTGGTCAGCTACGCGCTCGATCGTTTCAGCGCCTGGTACAACGACGCCGGCATTCGTGCCGATGTATTCCAGGCCGTGCGCGCGCTGGAACTGAGCCGCCCGCTGGACATCGACCGCCGCGTTAAAGCCGTCGCCAATTTCTCGGTGCTTGATCAGGCCGAAGCCCTGGCCGCCGCCAACAAACGCGTCTCCAATTTGCTCAGCAAAGCCGGCGATGAAGTGGCGGCTAATGTGGATGCCGGCTTGTTCAGCGAAGCGCCGGAAGGCCAGTTGTGGAATGCCATTCAGTCGGCCGAAGCGGATGTATCGCCATTGCTGGCGACCAGCGATTACCAAGGCGCACTGCAACGCCTGGCCGGATTGCGCGACAGCGTTGACGCCTATTTCGATGGCGTGATGGTCATGGCCGAAGACGCCGCCGTGCGCGCCAATCGCCTGGCGGTGCTGGCGCGGCTGCGGCACTTGTTCCTGCAAGTGGCCGACATTTCGCTGCTGCAACAATAACGGCCGCTCTAACTTTGAATGCGCCGCCTACGGGCGGCGCACTTCTTTCCGCTCGGGAAAGGATCAATTCACTTTTTCGACACCGTAGTTTGGCAAATTGCCGTTAAACTGCGTATTCGTGTCGAATATGGGCGAGAACCGGCGCTATGTGGCTGGCTTATCTGCGAACTTTTGTTTTCTATGCATTCTTTTATGGTCCTTTCACCATCGCCTGGGCCAGTTTCTGTGGCTTTTTTGCCTTCCTGTTGCCGTACCGGCTGCGCTATCACTTTGTGATTGGCACCTGGGCCAAGGTTGCCGTTTGGGGCACCCGTTGGATTCTCGGTATTAATTATCGAGTGACCGGCTTGGAACACCTCGATGGTACGGCTGGCGTAGTCGTGTCGAATCATCAAAGTGCCTGGGAAACGTTTTTCTTGCAGCGCTTGTTCCGGCCACAAACTCAGGTGGTTAAGAAAAGCCTGCTGCGCATTCCGTTTTTTGGTTGGACATTTTCGCTGCTGCGCCCCATCGCCATCGACCGTGCCGACCGCAAAGGATCGATGACGCAAATCATGGAGCAGGGCGTGCCCAAGCTGCGCGATGGCGTCTTTGTGCTGATCTTCCCCGAAGGCACGCGTGCGGAACCACATGCCCTGCGGCCTTTCCAGCGCGGCGGTGCTGTCTTAGCTAAGGCCGCTGATGTTCCCATCATTCCCGTGACTCATAATTCCGGCGATTATTGGTTGAACAAACGCTTCGTAAAATTGCCAGGCACTATTGATGTAATCATTCATCCGCCGATATCGGTTGGTGACCGGACCGCCGTCGATGTCATGAAAGAAGCCGAGCGTTTAATCGGTGAAGGTCTGGCGCGGATTCACGGCGAAACGGCGCCGGTGCAGTCTGATGAATCAGCGGCGGTTGTTTAACCGTCGCGAGCATTTCAGTTCTTAAAAAACCGGCGTCCTGCCGGTTTTTTTATGGGACAAGAAAACAACCCCAGCCCGCTTCGAGAACCATTCCACAGTTTTATTTGAAGCCTGTGCTTTTCGTTCTGTTTTTAAACGATTTCTCAAATGGTGAGCCAGTAGTTTGGAGTGACCTGTCCGTTGGACAAGCTGTGTCACTCGTTCGAGGAATCGACTATGTCTCAATTACTTTGCCTTTTCCGCGTTGCCGTTTACCCGTGCTTTTTTTGTTTTGCACTCAGTTTCTTTTGCTCTACTGCCTTTGCTGAGGAACCAAGCTTTTCAGCAGAAAGGCCCGAGCGGTTTTCCGGACGGGCGTATGCTTCTCTAGTAGCGTTTCAAGATCAGCTTTGGTTGTTTGGTGGTACAGACGATAGTGGCACCGACAGTGCCAATGAAATTTGGTCATCACCGGATGGCGATATCTGGACTCAGATTCAGATAGAGGCTCCGGGCCATAAGGCTGTGGTTTTTCAAAATCAGCTTTGGCTGGTTAATGGTTTTGGAGGTTCCGTCTGGTCGTCAAAGGATGGCTTGGAATGGCAAAGCCAAGGTGCTATTGGCCCCGGCTTTGTCGGTCGAGGATCAAGTAGATTAGTCGTCTCTATCAGCTCTGAAGGCGATGAACGACTTTGGCTGATTGGGGGGGCTAATTTTCCACATAAGTTTTTCAACGATGTCTGGGCGTTCGATGGCAGCCAATGGGAGGAAGTTGTTCCATCAGATTCCGCCCATTCTTATACCGGCCGCCGAGATCATCAAGTCGCTTTCTTTTTGGGGCGGCTTTGGGTGATCGGCGGATGGACTGAAGATGGTGTTTTTAACAACGATGTTTGGTCTTCAATTGATGGTAAAGAATGGCGACTCGAAACGGCCCATGCCGAGTTTTCAGTTCGAAGAGAACATCAAGTTGTCGTATTTAACGATGGCAGCGGCGAACAACTGTGGCTGATTGGCGGAATCGGTGACGGCGGTCTGAAAGACGTCTGGTCTTCACACGATGGAACCCACTGGGTGCTGCGTCAGGCAGAAACCCAATATCCATTCCGAACTGGGCACGCGGTTGCCGTTTTTGACTCACAACTTTGGGTAGTGGGTGGTGATGATTTGCTCGAGTATTTCGACGATGTTTGGTCCTCACGAAATGGCACAGATTGGCAATCTCATGTGATCGGTACCGACTTTAAAGGGCGAGCCGACCATCAGGCTTTTGCCTTTGCCGATCGCATTTGGGTTGTGGGTGGGCTTAATGATGAATACGAGTGCGAGAACGACATCTGGTCCTCCACCGATGGTCTGCGCTGGCAACGGCATCGAAGCCATGCCGATTTCTCACCTCGATGTGGTCACAGGATAGCCTTGTTCAATCAAAGGCTATGGCTGGTGGGTGGTGGCAGAAGAGACGGTGTTTATAACGATGTTTGGAGCAGTCAGGATGGCATTCATTGGCAGCAGGTAGTGGAACATGCTCCTTTCTTTGCGCGAAAGGATCACGAGTTGGTGGTGTTTGATCAGCGGCTTTGGGTGATTGGCGGTCGGGGGGTGGATGAGTCGTTGAACGATGTCTGGTCGTCTGTTAACGGCACTGATTGGATACAGGAAACGACAGGTGATAGTAGTTTCCCGGCGCGGGCAAGACACCAAGCTATTGCCTTTAACGGTCTGCTCTGGGTAATCGGTGGCGAAGGTCCTGACGGTACACGCCTGCGTGATCGTCACCAGTCTCATATATACGATGATGTATGGGCATCGAACGATGGCCGTCAATGGCACCGGCAACCGGTAGATAAATTAGCAACCCACTTGACTCAATCACCAAACGAAGCCGGTTCAATGGAACTTGGCCGAGGAGAAGTACCTTTCAGTATTTGGACCCAATTTGGCAGTGAAGTGGTGGTAACCAATGAAACAGCCGGCGAGCGACTCTGGTTAATAGGAGGGCACTATGGCAACCAAGGCTGGTCAACCCTAGACGGCGAACATTGGGTAAATAGAAATCCTGTTGATTCAAGGTTCAACGACACAGCAATTGAGGGTCATCAGGTGTTGGTGTTTGATAACAAACTCTGGGTCATTGGTGGAACGGATGGTGAGTTTTTTAATGGATATATTTGGAATTCATCCGATGGAAGAAGCTGGCAGAAATTAGAGGCCTGGGTGGTTGCAGATTGACGTTTGTTTTTTATGAGCTTTCCGATAATCGCTTTCTATTTACTTCCAACTATGAAGGGCCTTAACGGCCCTTTTTTTGGTTACTTAAAGCTCAGCTCGCTTCGTCAATCGCCGCTTGAATATCCGCTTGCGGATACGCACCGCGCAGCATGTTGTCGCCGATCACAAAGGTTGGGGTGCCGCTGATGTTCAGTTGGCGTGCCAGTTGGTAGTTGCTGGCAAGGGTTTGTTGTACCCAGTCGGCCTGGCTTTCGGCACGAATGGCAGCGGTGTCGACGCCGTCCAGTTCTTCAATGGCGTCCCAGACATCGTCGTCTTTTTGCAGACCCGAGCGACGCTCCAGCAGGCTGCGGTGGAAGGTTTCGTAGTGTTCCGGATACAGTTGGACATTTTCGCTGCTGCGTCCCATCGCCATCGACCGTGCTCAGTTCTTAAAAACCGGCCTCCTGCCGGTTTTTATGGGACAAGAAAACAACCCAGCCCGCTTCGAGAACCATTCCGCAGTTTTATTTGAGGCCTGTGCTTTTCGTCCTGTTTTTAAACGATTTTTCAAATGGTGAGCCAGTAGTTTGGAGTGACCTGTCCGTTGGACAAGCTGTGTCACTCGTTCGAGGAATTGACTATGTCTCAATTAATTCGCCTTTTCCGTCATACCGTTCACCCCCTCCTTTTTTGTTTTGTACTCTGCGTTTTTTGCATTGAAGTCGCCGCTGCTGAACAACTGGGAACATTACATCCGCAATCGGACGGATCGTACTTCTCTGGCGTGGAGTCCAAACGATTTCGTGGGCGCACCAAAATGTCGTTGGTGACGTTCCAGGGTCAGCTTTGGCTGTTTGGCGGAAATGTTGGCACTGACGAAGTTTGGTCATCTCAGGATGGCGATGTCTGGACGCAGAGATCGGTTTCGAATGCCTTCCCAGGCACAGTAACAACGACCAGTCAGGTTGTGGTATTTCAAAATCAACTATGGCTGATTAATGGTTTAGAAGGCTCCGTCTGGTCGTCTGCGGATGGTTTGGCTTGGCAAAGCCAAGAGGCCATTGGTGCAAGTTTTAATGGCCGGGAACACAGTCAAGTAGTGGTCTCTGTCACACCAAAAGGCGAAGAACGGCTTTGGCTAATTGGTGGGCATGCTAGCCAGACAAATAGGTTTTACAACGATGTCTGGTCGTTTGACGGCCGCCAGTGGGAGGAAGTATTGCCACCGGATTCCGCTTATTCGTTTTCCGGTCGAAAAGAACACCAGGCCATCGCTTTTCAGGATCGGTTATGGGTGATTGGAGGCTGGACTGCCGACCAGGAGTACAACAACGACGTTTGGTCCTCAGTTAATGGAAAGATGTGGACATTGGAAACTGACCGGCCCGGTTTCACGGAGCGTCGGGGCCACCAAATTGTCGTCAGCAACGATGGTCGTGGTGAACAACTGTGGCTATCGGGCGGTGAATACTTCAATGGTTATCGAAGGAACCTGTGGTTGTCCAACGATGGAATTCATTGGCAGGAGCAGCCAGGAGAGATTGATTACTCGCGACGAGCGGGCTATGGCGTGGTCGACTTTAATGATCGGCTCTGGGTCGTTGGTGGTGAAGATGCCGCGGGCCGGACATTGAATGACATCTGGTCGTGGACTCATGGCACAGATTGGCAATCTCATATGATCGGTACCGACTTTAAAGGGCGAGCCGACCATCAGGCTTTTGCCTTTGCCGATCGCATTTGGGTTGTGGGTGGGCTTAATGATGAATACGAGTGCGAGAACGACATCTGGTCCTCTACCGATGGTCTGCGCTGGCAACGGCATCGAAGCCATGCCGATTTCTCACCTCGATGTGGTCACAGGATAGCCTTGTTCAATCAAAGGCTATGGCTGGTGGGTGGTGGCAGAGACGGTGTTTATAACGATGTTTGGACCAGTCAGGATGGCATTCATTGGCAGCAGGTCCTGGAACATGCTCCTTTCAGTGCGCGTTTGAACCACGAGTTGGTGGTGTTTGATCAGCGGCTTTGGGTGATTGGCGGTCGGGGAGCGGATGAGTCGTTAAATGATGTCTGGTCGTCTGTTAACGGCACTGATTGGATACAGGAAACGACAGGTGATCGTAGTTTCCTGTCGTCAATAATCCATCGGGTGGGCCGGTTAATGGGGGTGGCATCGGGAACAATTTTTCCGGCGCGGGCAAATCACCAAGCGATCGCCTTTAACGGTCTGCTGTGGGTGATCGGTGGCGAAGGTCCAGACGGTATACGCACTCGTGATCGTTACCTGTCTCATCAATACGATGATGTATGGACATCGAATGATGGCCGCCAATGGCACCGGCAACCGGTAGATAAATTAGCAACCTACTTTATTCAATCGCCAAACGGCAACGGTTCGATGGATCCCGGCCAAGTAGAAGTACCTTTCAGTATTTGGGAGCTATTTGGCAGTGAAACGGTAATAACTCTAGAAGCAACCGGTGAGCGACTTTGGTTTATCGGAGGGCACAGTTTTTTTATCAGCCGAGTTTGGTCAACTCTGGATGGCAAACATTGGGTAAGTACAAACCCTAGTGATAGTGATTCTGCGTTCAAAGATAAAACAATCGAAGGACATCAGGCGTTGAGGTTCGATAATCAATTCTGGGTGATCGGCAAGACCTTTTGGCGGTCATCCGATGGGTGGAATTGGCAGGAATTGGAACCCTGGGTGGTTGCAGATTGACGTTTGTTTTTTATGAGCTTTCCGATAATCGCTTTCTATTTACTTCCAACTATGAAGGGCCTTAACGGCCCTTTTTTGGTTACTTAAAGCTCAGCTCGCTTCGTCAATCGCCGCTTGAATATCCGCTTGCGGATACGCACCGCGCAGCATGTTGTCGCCGATCACAAAGGTTGGGGTGCCGCTGATGTTCAGTTGGCGTGCCAGTTGGTAGTTGCTGGCGAGGGTTTGTTGTACCCAGTCGGCCTGGCTTTCGGCGCGGATGGCAGCGGTGTCGACGCCGTCCAGTTCTTCAATGGCGTCCCAGACATCGTCGTCTTTTTGCAGACCCGAGCGACGTTCCAGCAGGCTGCGGTGGAAGGTTTCGTAGTGTTCCGGATACAGCTTGTTCAAGGCCAGCGACGCGCGCGCGGCGGTGACCGAAGTTTCCGCGAGGATTGGGAATTCTTTATAAACGACGCGCAGATTCGGGTTGTCTTCCATCAAGGCTTGCAGCGTTGCGTTGGCGCGTTTGCAGTAGCCGCAGTTGTAGTCGAAGAATTCGATCAACGTCAGTTCGCCATCACGGTTACCGCCGACCGGGTCGTGCGGGTAGCTGACCAGTTGTTCGTTCAGGGAACTCAGGCGTTGTTGTTCGGCGGCGGCTTGCGCGGCTTGTTGTTGCTGTTGCAGACGATCCAGCGCTTCTTGCACCACTTCGGGGTGTGCCAGCAGATAGTCGTGCACCAGTTGTTCGACGTCGGCTTCGGTCAGTTCATCGGCGTGGGCGGCGAGGCTGGCTAGCGCCAGGGCAACCAACAGGGCGAGCGGGCGCAGGGTGAGTTTGATCATGCTGTCTCCAATCGGTGTGAGTCTTAAACGGGTTGGACCCGGCCCTTCCGCCAAGGTTCCAGAAAATGTACGCAGGTTTACTGCCCAAAGCGGGCAGCGTTGCCACTTAAATAGTCGGTTTCTTCGGGTGTCGAGGTTCGGCCCAGCACGGTATTGCGGTGCGGATAACGGCCAAAACGAATAATCAGATCCCGGTGTTCGACGGCGGATGTTTTCATGCCGTCGAGAAAGTCGTGTTGGTCGGGGAAATCCGTCAGCAATTGTTCGATGGCCTGGTGCAATTGGTCGTGCAGCGCCCGGTCTTCGGCGTGCATCAGCGGCATTAAGCAGAACATCCGGCCACTGACGGCCAGGGCTGAATAATGGTCGCCATTCAGTGCATCCAAGCTCCACTGCCGCGCCCGGTCGTCCCAGGCGAAGGCGTCGGCGCGGCCGCGATAGAGATTGCGGCTGAATTGGTCGATTAACAAGATCAACGCCAAACGCCCGTGCGGGTGCGATAACCAAGCGTCTAACTCGCCGTCAACCGCGCGCTGGTGCAGTTCGCCAAAGCGTTCGGCAATCTGCTGGTCGAGTTCGGCCCCGCCAGTAAACCAGCGTTTGCGAAACACCGGTTCGGGCGGTTCCTGGTCACCGAACCAGAAATCGAGAATGGATTGCCAGGGTGTCATCGGCGTCTCCGGGGCGTGGGGCGGCTGAGCAAGAGCGGTGCAGTGTACCAGAGTGCGCAAGCGCTCAGTCCAGCACATTTGCGCCACCTTGACCGCCGTCACAATCGGTTTATCGTCATCAAGCTGACACATCGGACTCATAGCGTAGTTGGGTCGAATTGAACCGTCCTGAAATCCGTACTGGAAACAGAGGAAACCCTATGACCGCTTTTACCCGTTTTGCCCTGGCGGCTGGCGTGGTTGCGACTGTCGCAACCGGCGCTGTGCAGGCTGAAGAATTGCGTTTGTTGACCTGGGGTGGCTACGCCCCGGACGCCGTTGTGGCCCAGTTTGAAAAAGAAACCGGCATCGACGTTCAGGTCACGCTGTCGAACAACGAAGACATGATTTCCAAACTGCGCGCCACAGGCGGTGCCGGTTTCGATCTGGCGCAGCCGAGCCAGGATCGCATCATCGGCGTACAACGCCAGTTCAACATTTATCAGCCGCTGGATATGAGCCGCATTGATACCGGCCTGATTCAAACCTCCATGCTGAACGCCACTCGTGAATCCACTTCCATGAACGGCGGCCAATACGGCGTGCCGGCGGTGTGGGGCACCAGCGGTCTGATCGTGGCGGGTCCTGCTGCGAATGTGGTTACCGATTACACCGATTTGTGTGCTGACGCTGTGGCCGGTCGTGTGTCTTACCGTCTGAAGCGCCCGACATTGATCGGTTTCGCCTTCGCCATGGGTGAAGATCCGTTTGCCGCTTACGACAACGAAGGTGAGTACCGCGCCATTCTGGAGAAAGTTGAAGCGGCGCTGATCGAGTGCAAAGCCAACGTGAAAACCTACTGGAGTGGCGGCGATGAATTGCTGGCCTTGCTGCGCACCGGCGAAGTGACCGCCGCTATGGCGTGGGATGCCGGTGGCTGGACGCTGCACGCGGAAAATCCGTCGATCAATTTCGTGGCCCCGGAATCAGGTGCACTGGGTTGGATTGATACCTTCGCGTTGCCGCGCCGTGCGGAAAACGTCGATGCTGCCTATCAGTGGATCAACTTCGTGAACCGACCGGAAATTGCTGCCCAGATCACCAACCAGTCCGGTAACTTCACCGCCGCTGTCGGCGCTGATGCGTTTGTGCGCGCTGAACTGCGCGATGCCTATCGCGTCAGTTTCAACCAGGAAGCGCTCGACAACATCAACTGGTATCCGCCGGTTCCGCCGGGTCTGGAAGCCCTCGAAGGTCAGGTTCTGGATCGCATCCAGGCAGCGAACTGAGGTCGCCATGGCCTCGGATCTTCGTTGTACCGAGCTGGTCCGCCGTTTTGGTGATCACCAAGCGGTGGACCGGATTTCGCTGGACGTACCGGCCGGTTCGTTTTTCTCGATTCTCGGCCCGTCAGGCTGCGGCAAAACCACTTTGCTGCGCCTGCTGGCCGGTTTCGACCGGCCGGATTCCGGCGACATCTTCATTCGCGATCAACGCATGAACACCGTGCCGCCGAACAAGCGGCCGGTGAACATGGTGTTTCAGCACCTGGCGTTGTTCCCGACCATGAGCGTTGCCGACAACATCGGTTACGGCCTGAAACGGCGCAAAGTCGCCGCGGCCGAACGCCGCCAGAAAACAGAGCGCGTGCTGGAACAAGTCGGCTTGCCCGGTCTGGGTGATCGCATGCCGCAGCAGTTGAGCGGCGGCCAGCGTCAACGCGTTGCCCTGGCGCGCTGTCTGGTGCTGGAACCGACCTTGTTGTTGCTCGACGAACCGCTCGGCGCGCTCGATTTAAAACTGCGCGAGCAGATGAAAGTCGAACTCAAACATTTGCAGAAAGCCTTCGGCACCACCTTCGTTTACATCACGCACGATCAATCCGAAGCGCTGGTGATGTCCGATCAGGTGGCGGTGATGCGCAATGGTCGCTTCGATCAGGTCGCGGCACCGGATGTGTTGTATCGCGAACCGGCAACGCCGTTCGTGGCGAGTTTTGTAGGCGACAACAACCGGCTTGATGGCGAAGTGCTGAGTCTCGACAACGGCATGGCGCAGCTGCAATTGGACAGCGGCGCGCAAGTCAGTGGCCGGGTATCGGCTGACTTGAGTGTGGGCCAGCGGGCATCGCTGTTTATCCGTCCCGAATCGATGCTGATTGGCAGCGAACTGCCAGCGTCGTTCAGTCGGGTTGAAACGCAACTGAGTACTACTTTGTTCGACGGCGCCAACAGCCGCATCGAAACCCGTCTGGGCGAGCGCGAGTTGTTTGCGCGTTTGCCGCAGGATGGTTCGGTGGGCGATTTGCAACCGGGTTCTGCCGTCACTCTCGGCTGGGAACCGCAGCGCGCGACGGTGTTTGCCGAGGCCAGCCTGTGAACCGTACCGCCGGCAAACTCTCGCTGCTGTTATTGCTGACGCCCTTTGTGCTGTGGATTGTTCTGCTGGTGTTGTTGCCGCACGTGCAGATGCTGCGCATCTCGTTTCAGGTGCGCGAAAGCTGGGACAGCCTCGATTGGGGTGTCACCCAATACAGCAATTTCTTCGCCGAATCCTATTACTGGCGCACTTTCATTCGCACCGGCGTGATGTCGTTGCTGACTACGGCGCTGACTTTGGTGATCGGTTTTCCCATTGCCTGGTACATCGCCAAACTGGCGCGCGGCCGTGCTCGGGGTTTGCTGTTTCTGGCCTGCCTGATTCCGTTTTGGGCGAGCGAGCTGGTACGCACTTACGGCTGGATGATTTTGCTGCGCGAAAGCGGTCTGTTCAGCAGTTGGCTGCAAGCGTTGGGTTGGGTCGATGGGCCGGTGGAATTTTTATACAACGACGTCGCCGTCATCGTCGGGCTGGTCTACAACGCCCTGCTGTTTATGGTGGTGCCGCTGGTTACAACGCTCGATGGCCTCGACGACAATCTGGTTGAAGCCGGCTACGACCTCGGCGGCAATCACTGGCATGTGCTGCGCGACATCGTTGTGCCCTGGGCCATGCCGGGCATTGTGTCCGGTTGCATCGTCGTCTTTATGCTGACGCTCGGTTCCTACCTCACACCCACGCTGATGGGCGGCAAAGACAGCGCCTGGTTTACCCAGCAGATTTTCACTCAGTTCATCACCCGCTTTAACTGGGAACAGGGTGCGGCGCTGGGTGTGTTGTTGCTGGTGTTGTCGTCGCTGCTGGTCTGGTTGGGGCTGCGTTTAACCGGCCAGAATTTGCGTAAGGTGTTGGGATGATTCGCTCGGTACCGCGTTCGCGCGTCTTTAACAGTCTCTATTTGCTGTATCTGTTGGCGTTCTTTATTTATCTCGCGCTGCCGTTGCTGGTAACGGCCGTCTTTGCGTTCAACGATTCCAATTTCCCGTCCTTGCCCTGGCAGGGTTTTACCGTCGATTGGTACTTCGCCAACGCTGCCGAAAGCGGCAACCGCACCGGCCTGTTTCACGATCAGGGTTTGTTGTCGGCGCTTTGGGTCAGTGTGTTGGTGGCGTTCTGGGTGACGGTGATTTCGGTCGCGCTCGGTTGCGTTAATGCGGTGTTGTTCGAGCGCATCGAGTTTCGCGGCAAGGAAGTGTTGTATCTGGTGATGCTGCTGCCGCTGGTGATTCCGGGTGTGATTCTGGGCGTGTCAATTCTGGTGTTTTACAGCGGTCTGGCGAACGAGGTATCGCTGCGTTGGGGCATCGAACTCGATCTGTTCCGGCCTGGTCTGCCGCTGGTGATTGGCGGCCAGGTAGCGTTTATCACCACGCTCTCCACGCTGATCATCGCTGCCCGTTTGCGCAAGTTCGATCCGCAGTTGGAAGAAGCGGCGTTGAATCTCGGAGCAACCCCGATCGTTGCCTGGTTTACCGTTACCTTGCCCTGGCTGCTGCCAGCGATTTTCGGCGCGGCGGCGATGGCGTTTTTGATGTCGTTCGAGAACTTCAACACCACCGTCATGCTGACCGGCAGCGATACGCCGTTAACCGTGGCGCTGTTCAACCGCCTGCGCGAAGGTTCAACGCCGGTGTTGAATGCGGTGGCCTTGTTGTTGATGGCCGTGTCGGCGTTATTAGCGATGGCGACGTTGCGCCGGTCTCAGTGACTCAGTGTTTCAGTGACCAAGCATCTGCAAAATCCGCGCTTTGATCATCTCGATGGCGACGCGGTTTTTGCCGCCGCGCGGCACGATGATGTCGGCGAATTGTTTGGTCGGTTCAATGAACTCCAGAAACATCGGCCGCACCGTGCGTTTGTACTGTTCGATGATCGATTCGACGGTACGGCCGCGTTCGGCGATGTCGCGTTGCAGCCGGCGCACTAAGCAAATATCCAGCGGCGTATCCATATACACCTTGGCGTCCAGACGTTTGCGAATCGCCTTGTCGTGCAGAATCAAAATGCCTTCGATGATGATCACCCGCACCGGTTTCAGCGGAAAAGTTTCCGGTGAGCGGTTGTGCACGGTGAAATCGTAGATGGGAATTTCAACGTCCTGGCCGGCGCTGAGCTGATCGAGGTGTTCGATCAGTAAATCGTGATCGAAGGCGTTCGGGTGGTCGTAATTAATGGCCTCGCGTTCTTCGAACGTCAGTTCGCTGCGGTCGCGGTAGTAGCTGTCTTCTTTGATGATGGCGATGGCGTCGTCACCGAGTTCGCGGCGCAATTCTTCGTAGACGGTGGCTGAGAGCAGCGTTTTACCAGAGGCAGAGGCGCCGGCGATGCCGATAAAAATAGGAGCGGTGTTCATCAAGAATCCAGCGAGAAGTGGGTGGGCAAGCTGGGTGCGCAGTGTAACAAAGCGCCGCGAAACTGTCTTTGTGACGGCTAAAATGTAGGAAAATTACAAAGCGGATGATTCCACCCGCCTCAGGGTCTACAATGGCGTCCCCAACATTTTCGCCGAAAGGAATTGCCATGTCTGTGATCAAGATGTCCGACCTCGATCTGGCCGGAAAACGCGTACTGATTCGTCAGGATCTGAACGTCCCGCTGGACGACAACGGCCAAGTGACCTCGGACAAGCGCATCCGCGCCTCCCTGCCCACCATCGAAGTGGCGCTCAAGCAAGGCGCGCAGGTGATGATCATGTCGCACCTGGGCCGTCCGGAAGAAGGCCAATACGATGCCGCCGCATCACTGGCTCCGGTCGCTGAGTACATGGGCAAACTGCTCGGCCGCGACATCCCGCTGATCAAAGACTGGATCGACGGCGTTAACAGCGATGCGCCGGTAGTCATGCTGGAAAACGTGCGTTTCAACGTCGGCGAAAAGAAAAACGATGATGGCCTGTCGAAGAAAATGGCGGCGCTGTGCGACGTCTATGTGATGGACGCCTTCGGTACCGCACACCGCGCCCAGGCCTCGACTCACGGTGTTGCAAAGTTCGCACCCATCGCTTGCGCCGGTCCGCTGCTGGCGGCTGAACTGGAAGCGCTCGGCGCAGTGATGGATAACCCGCAACGGCCGATGGTTGCTGTCGTCGGTGGCGCTAAAGTTTCAACCAAGCTGACGGTGCTGGAAAGCCTGTCGAAAATCTGCGATCGACTGATTGTCGGCGGCGGCATTTCCAACACCTTTGTGGCCGCGCGCGGTTACAACGTCGGCCAGTCGCTGCACGAGAAAGACCTGATTCCCGATGCCAAAGCGCTGATGGAAAAACTGGATATTCCGGAGCCGATCGACGTGCGCGTCGGTACCGAATTCAGCGCGTCCGCCAAGGCAACCATCAAGCCGGTTGATCAGGTTCAGGACAACGAAGAAATCATGGATTTGGGTCCGGAAACAGCGGCTAAATACGCCGAGATTCTGAAAGGCGCCAAGACCATTTTGTGGAACGGCCCGTGTGGCGTGTTCGAGTTCGATAATTTCGCCGAAGGTACCAAAGCCGTCGCCGAAGCCATTGCCGACAGCGGTGCGTTTTCGGTATTGGGCGGTGGCGATGTGATCGCCGCTGTACAGAAATTCGATATGGAAGATCGCTTCTCCTACATTTCCACTGGCGGCGGAGCCTTCCTGGAATTCGTTGAAGGTAAGAAACTGCCAGCCGTTGAAATTCTCGAGCAACGCGCCCAAGACTAAAATAATACCGATGGGCGGCCCGGCCGCCCCAACAGGAGGGTTCCAGCCATGACCAAAGTATTCGATGTCGTCAAACCCGGCGTTGCCACTGGCGACGATGTGCAGAAGATTTTTGAAATCGCCAAGGCCGAAGGCTTTGCGCTGCCAGCGGTCAACTGCGTCAACACCGATACCATCAACGCCACATTAGAAGCCGCTGCACGCGTTGGCTCGCCGGTGATCATTCAGTTCTCCAATGGCGGTGCTGGTTTTCTCGCCGGTAAGGGCCTGAAACTCGAAGGTCAGGGCAACGCCATTCTGGGCGCGCTGGCCGGTGCTCGCCACGTGCATACCGTGGCTGAAACCTACGGCGTGCCGGTGATCCTGCACACCGACCACGCTGCGCGTAAATTGCTGCCGTGGATCGACGGCCTGCTCGACGCCGGTGAAAAACACTACGCCGAAACCGGCAAGCCGTTGTTCTCGTCACACATGATTGACCTGTCGGAAGACAGCCTGGAAGACAACGTTGCTACCTGCGCCCAATACCTGGAGCGCATGAGCAAGATGGGCATGACGCTGGAAATTGAACTGGGTGTCACCGGCGGTGAAGAAGACGGCGTCGATAACAGCGGTGCCGACGAATCCAGCCTCTACACCCAACCTGAGCACGTGGCCTACGCCTACAAAACGCTGAATGCCATCAGCCCGCGTTTCACCATCGCCGCGTCTTTCGGCAACGTGCACGGCGTGTACAAGCCGGGCAACGTTAAACTGAAGCCGACCATTCTGCGTGATTCCCAAGCGCACTGTTCGGAAGTGTTCGGTCTCGGTAAAAACGCTCTGAACTTTGTTTTCCACGGCGGTTCCGGTTCCACCGAGGCGGAAATCAAGGAAGCGATCAGCTACGGCGTCATCAAGATGAACATCGACACCGATACGCAGTGGGCAAACTGGGACGGCATTCGTCAGTACTACCAGGAAAACGAAGGCTATCTGCAAAGCCAGATCGGCAACCCGGAAGGCGACGACAAGCCGAACAAGAAGTTCTACGACCCGCGCGTCTGGTTGCGCAAAGGCGAAGAAAGCATGATCAAGCGACTGGAAAAAACCTTCGCCGATCTGAACGCTATCGGCCGTAACTGAGTTTCGCTGAAATCGGGTTCGTCATCCCGGACTTGATCCGGGATGACATTCAATAACTGGCTATTCCGGAATGACATTGTTCCGATAACGACAGTCTTATAACCAATTCCCTTCAAACCGCAGCATCTGCCCCGGCAGCGTCGCTTCCATCCATTCTTCCAGTAACCGCACCGCCGATTCGATTTTGCCTTTATCGGTGCCGATGATGACCACCGCGGCCTCACCCCGGTCCGCTTCCGAAAACGGCGCCAGCGTTAACGCGTGGTTGGTCTGTTCGCGGCAGTAGCGTTTCAGCGGACCCAGGGCGCGCTGCAAATCGGCGTCGTTATTCACGTTGGGCAGGTAACGTTCGAGCTCAAGCAGGCGAATGTGCAACGTCATGGTGCATTCTATTTCCGTTTTGGCGTGGCTTTTATGGAACTGCGACAGGCACGCGGGTTGCTTGTTGATTGCGGCCCTTGTTGGCGTAATCTAGGCTTAGTACAAAATTCGTACACCCACTCACATCTAATCGCTCAAGGATGCTCGATGTTTGAACACCTGAATGCTGTCGGCGTGACCGACACCGACAAGATCGAAAAGTATACCCTTCGCACCGAAGGCTACGACGATATTCTGAAGATCTACTACAAGCGCGAAAAGGGCGACCTCTTTGCCCGCAGCGAGAAATTCAAATACCCGCGCCAGCAAAAACGCGTCAAGGTCGACAGCGGTACTCGCAGCTACATGGACACCACGGAAATTTCTCCGGCGTTGCGGCAGATTGTTGACGAGCTGGATTCCATCGCCCGTCGCGTGCACGTGGAAACCGATCTGAAGAAGAAAATTCTGGACGATCTCCACCACCTGGAGAAAGTGGTTCAGAACAAGATCGAAGAGATCGAAGCCGATCTGAAACGCCTTAAGTAAGGCCTGAAGTCGGGTATCACTGAAACCGGTCGTGGCCGCAGCGTTGCTGGCTGCGATCGGCTTGCCTCTCTATACTGGGCGCCCCTTTCCGCTGGACGCCTCCCGCCGTGTTGTCGCTGTTGCTGTTTTCCCTCGAAGTTACTGGCCCCATCGCATTGGTGGTGATTCTGGGCATGGCGTTTCGCCGCTGGGATTGGATTAACGACGCCTTCGTTCAAGGCGGTTCCAAGCTGGTGTTTAACGTGGCGTTGCCAAGTTTGTTGTTCCTCAACATCGTCAGTGCACGCCCGACCAGCATGCCCGGCGGCGGTATTATTTTTCTGGCGCTGGTGTTCACCGCACTGTGGTTTTTGGTTCTGTCGCTGGTGACCCGGACTCTGGTGCCGCATCACGACGAACGCGGCGTGTTCGTGCAGGGCAGCTTTCGCGGCAACATGGGCATTGTCGGTCTGGCGTTTTGCCTGAATGCCTTTGGGCAGGAAGCGGCCTTGCTGGCGTCGGTGTATCTCGCCTTTGTGACCTTGCTGTACAACATTCTCGCTGTGGTCACGCTCAGTCGCTGGTCGCCTCGGGCCAGTGATCGCCACCCGGTGGTCGGCGCCGTTCAGGACATGGCCAAGAACCCGCTGATCATTGCCATCCTGCTGGCCTCGGCCATTGTCTTGCTGAACATTCCGGTGCCGAACTGGGTGATGGATACCGGCGAATACTTTGCCCGTATGACCTTGCCACTGGCGTTGATCTGCGTCGGTGCCAGTTTGTCCTGGCGTGGCTTTATTGAAGCCGGACGAGTCACCGCCTGGGCATCGGCGTTTAAGCTGATTTTTATTCCGGGGTCAGCGGTGTTGATTGCGCATTGGCTGGGTTACAGCGGCATTGAATTGGGCGTGTTCTATCTGATGTCGGCCTCACCCACGGCGGCGGCCAGCTATGTGATGGTGCGTGCCATGGGCGGCAACGCCAACCTGGCGGCGTCGATCATCGCCACGTCTACGGTGTTGAGTCTGATCACCACCAGCCTGGGGCTGGTGGCGTTACGCGCACTCGGCTGGGTCTGATCAGACGTTGTAGTAGTCGCGATACCAGGCGACAAACCGATCAACACCAGTCTGAATCGGTGTTGACGGTTTGAAGCCGACGGCGCTTTCCAGCGCCGAAACATCGGCGTAAGTGGACGGCACGTCACCATCCTGCATCGGCATTAAGTTACGCTGCGCGGGCTTGCCAACGGCGGTTTCAATCGCATCGACAAAATCGAGCAGCTTCACCGGGGTGTTGTTACCGATATTGTAGATCCGGTAGGGCGCATAGCTGGTGTCGGGGCGCGGTTCGCTGGCGCGCCAGTCCGGGTCGGCCTGGGCAATGTGATCGGTGGTGCGGACCACCCCTTCAATGATGTCGTCGATGTAGGTGAAATCGCGCACCATGTCGCCGCCGTTGTACAGGTCGATGGGTTTGCCATCGATGATGCCGCGAGTGAATTTGAACAACGCCATGTCCGGTCGGCCCCAAGGTCCGTACACGGTGAAAAAGCGCAGCCCGGTGCAGGGCAAGTCATACAGACTGGCGTAACTGTGCGCCATCATTTCATTCGATTTCTTCGACGCCGCGTACAACGACACCGGGTGATCCACCGCATGCTGTTCGCTGAACGGCTGCAACTCATTGGCGCCATACACCGAACTGGACGACGCATACACCAGATGCGCCACTTGCTGGTGCCGGCAGCCTTCCAGAATGTTCATAAAGCCAACCAGATTGGCCTGCACGTAAGCGTGCGGATTCTCAATCGAATAACGCACCCCGGCCTGCGCCGCTAAATGCACCACTCGATCAAACTGGTGAGCGGCAAACAGCGCTTCCATGCCGTCGCGGTCAGCGACGTCGAGACGCTGAAAGCTGAAACCCTTTTGTCCATCCAACTGTGCCAAACGGGCTTCTTTCAGACTGACTTCGTAGTAGTCGTTGAGGTTGTCGATACCGACCACCGTATCGCCCCGGGCCAGCAGTGCCTGGCTGAGGTGAAAGCCAATAAAACCGGCGGCGCCGGTTACCAAAATTTTCATCGTCACGTCCTGAACCGATCCCGTTATAGGCAGTGGCGGCATTATCCCTGAACGCCTGTGTCAGGTACACCGTCGCCGTCTTTTCGTTTCGTCAAAAAAATCCTGACTAAGGCCGGGTTGTGTCGCCGGGCTTTGGCTCTACAATGCAGTCCACTCACCGTTTCACTATTGGAGTCGACGCATGGACGTCACCGTAGTTGTTTTAGCCGCAGGCCAGGGATCACGCATGAAATCGAGCCTGCCCAAAGTGCTGCATCCACTGGCCGGCCGGCCACTGGCACAGCACGTTGTCGACACCGCTCGTCAATTTGCGTCTGACATTACCTTGGTCATCGGGCACGGCGGCGATGCCGTCAAAGCGCATTTTCAGAATCAGCCGGTGCAGTTTGCGTTGCAGGCGGAGCAACTGGGCACCGGCCATGCGGTGGCGCAAGCGCTACCAAATCTGCCGCCGACCGGAACCGTGTTGGTGTTGTACGGCGATGTACCGCTGACTCGCGTCGAAACGCTGCAACGGTTGATCAGTCAGGTGGATGAGAAAACCTTGTCACTGCTCACGGTCACACTGGATAACCCAACTGGTTACGGCCGCATCGTGCGCAACACCCAAGGCGAGGTGCAGGCCATCGTCGAAGAAAAAGACGCCAGCGCCGAGCAGAAAACTATCCGCGAAGTGAACTCCGGCATTCTCGCCATGCCCGCCTGGGTGCTGCACGACTGGCTGCCACGGCTGAGCAACAACAACGCTCAGGGCGAGTATTACCTGACCGATTTGATCGCTATGGCGGTGAGCGAAGGCATCGCTGTGCGCACCGCCGAACCGGACGATGTTGAAGAAACGCTGGGTGTGAATAACCGCGTGCAACTGGCCGACTTGGAACGTCGTTTTCAGCGTCGGCAAGCCGAACAACTGATGCTCGCTGGCTGCAGTCTGGCCGATCCGGCGCGCGTTGATGTGCGTGGCAACATCAGCGTCGGTGCCGACTGTTTTATCGACATTAATTGCGTGTTTGAAGGTGACGTCGAGTTAGGTGCCGGCGTGCGCATCGGCCCGAACTGTGTGATTCGCAACGCACGTCTGGGCGACGGCGCCGTGGTCGAAGCCAACACCGTAATTGACGACGCCGAGTTGGGTGCGCAAGTGACGGTCGGTCCGTTCGCCCGCATTCGCCCCGGCACGACCCTGGGCGATGGCGCCAAGGTTGGCAACTTTGTCGAAACCAAAAATGCCCAGGTCGAAGCCGGCGCCAAGATCAACCATCTCAGCTACGTTGGCGACGCCCGCGTGGGTGCGCACTCGAACATCGGCGCCGGCACTATCACCTGCAATTACGACGGCGCCAATAAATTCCGTACCGACATCGGTGCCGGTGTTTTTGTCGGCTCGAATTCCACCTTGGTGGCACCGGTCACACTCGAAGATGGCGCCTTTATTGGCGCAGGTTCAGTGATCACCAAAACCGCGCCGGCCGATCAGTTAAGCATCGGCCGCGCGCGCCAAGTCAGCATCAGTAAATGGCAACGACCCAGTAAAAATTAAGCGTCGTTTTTTGACTTTTTCGCTCGCAACTTTTTCTGCAACTATTTGCGCACAAGAAAGCGAGCACCACGAATAAAAGGAGCCTCCCATGTGTGGCATTGTTGGCGCTGTCGCTCAGCGCGATGTAGCCGAAATTTTGATTGAAGGTCTGCGCCGTCTGGAATATCGCGGATACGATTCCGCCGGTATCGCGATCATTAACAACGAAGAATTAAAGCGGGTTCGGCGCGTCGGAAAAGTCGCCGAATTATCGCAAGCCGTGGACCAAAATCCGCTGATGGGCGGCACCGGCATTGCGCACACGCGTTGGGCGACACACGGTCAACCGAACGAAACCAACGCGCATCCGCATGTCTCGAACGACACCATCGCCGTGGTGCACAACGGCATTATCGAAAACTACGAAACGCTGCGCGAAGAACTGCGCACCGACGGTTATCGCTTTGATTCTGATACCGACACCGAAGTGATTGCGCATCTGGTCGAGCGCGAATTGCGCACCAGCGACAGCCTGCTACAGGCGGTACAAAAAGCGCGCGCCTTGATGCACGGCGCATACGGCATGGCGGTGGTGGACCGTCGCGACCCGGAACGTTTGGTCGTCGCACGCTCCGGTTCACCCTTGGTGATCGGCCTGGGCATTGGCGAAAATTTTGTTGCGTCCGACCAACTGGCACTGCTGCCGGTCACACGCGATTTTGTCTATTTAGAAGAAGGCGACGTTGCCGAAGTCACCCGCCGCAGCGTCACCATTCTTGATTTCAACGATCAGGCCGTCGAACGCCAAACCCAGCAAAGCGACATCCAGCACGACGCTGGCGACAAAGGCCAATACAAGCATTTCATGCTCAAGGAAATTTTTGAGCAGCCGTATGCCATTGAACAAACCTTGGACGGTCGTTTAGGCGAAAAAGACGTCGTTACCGAAGCCTTCGGCGTTGGTGCAAACGACTTATTGGCCGGCATCGATTTCGTACAAATTATTGCCTGCGGCACGTCGTATCACGCCGGCATGGTGGCGCGTTATTGGTTCGAGCAAATTGCCGGTGTACCGTGCCAGGTGGAGATCGCCTCGGAGTTTCGTTATCGCAAATCGGTGGTGCCGAAAAATGCTTTGTTCGTCACCATTTCCCAGTCGGGTGAAACCGCCGATACGCTGGCCGCGTTACGCGTCGCCAAAGACCTCGGTTACAAAGCCACGCTGACTTTGTGCAACGTACCGGGTTCGTCGCTGGTGCGCGAAAGCGACCTGGCTTACATGATGCGCGCCGGTGCCGAAATTGGCGTTGCCTCGACCAAAGCCTTCACCGTTCAGTTGGTCGGATTAATGCTGCTGGTGTTGAGCCTGGCGCGGCATCAAGGCGTGGCAGCCAGCGAGATTCAACGTCTGGTTAAAGGCCTGCGTGCACTGCCGAAATTGATCACCCAAACGCTGACGCTGAACGACACCATCGCCGATCTCGCCGAAGATTTTGCCGACAAACACCACGCCCTTTTCCTGGGTCGAGGCAGCCAATACCCGATCGCAATGGAAGGCGCGTTGAAGCTGAAAGAGATCAGCTACATTCACGCCGAAGCCTACGCTGCCGGCGAACTCAAGCACGGCCCGCTGGCGCTGATCGACGCCGACATGCCGGTCATCGTCGTCGCACCGAACAACGAACTGCTGGAAAAACTGCGCTCGAACATGGAAGAAGTGCGTGCTCGTGGTGGTCAGTTGTATGTCTTTGCCGATCGCGCCGCCGGCCTGGGCAAAGCTGGCGCTACCGGCTTGATCGAACTGGAACACATCGACGATGAACTGGCGCCCATTCTCTACACCGTGCCGTTGCAACTGCTGAGTTATTACGTCGCCATCATCAAAGGCACCGACGTTGACCAGCCACGTAATTTGGCGAAGTCGGTGACGGTGGAGTAACCGTCCGAACAACTGTTGTATCCTGCTCCATCCACGCCGGCCTTAGTGCCGGCGTTTTTGTTTCGGCCAGTTCAGATCAAAACAACGATTACAAAAGTGAACTTGCCAAGTCGATTTTCACGTAATAATCTAAGTTACATGAAAAGAGACAGCCGCTTATCGGGCGTTCTGCACGTCCTGTTGCATCTGGCCGAAGCCGGCGCGCCACGCACTTCGGATGCGCTGGCCGCCATGATGCAGACCAACCCCGTCGTCATTCGTCGCACTCTTGCCGGGTTGCGTGAGCACGGTTTGGTGCGCTCGGAAAAAGGCCACGGCGGTGGTTGGCAAGTGGCGTGCGATCTGGAAACGACCACCTTCTACGACATCTACGTTGCGTTGGGAGAGCCCGCTTTGCTGGCTATTGGGCATCGCACTGAGATGCCGGGTTGTCTGGTTGAACAAGCGGTAAACGCGGCGCTTGGCGATGCCTTTGCCAGTGCCGAGCAACAACTGCTGGAGCGCTTCAAAAGCGTGACCTTGGCCGAGCTCGCCCGCGACTTTAACCGCGGCATGCGAACCCACAGAGAGACACATCGATGAATACAACTTACGACGTCGTCATTGTTGGCGGCAGCTACGCGGGCATGGCCGCTGCCATGATGTTAGCGCGCGGTTATCGGACTGTGCTGATGATCGACGGCGGTCAGCGCCGCAATCGCTTCGCCAGCCACGCTCACGGCGTGATTGGGGACGGTAAACCGCCCGGCCAGATTGCCGATGAAGCACGCGAACAATTATTGAAATACCCCAGCGTTACCTGGGTGAATGGACTTGCCAGTACCGTGCAATCGCGCGATGGCGTGTTCAAAGTCGAAACCGATAGTGGCGAACAATATAGCGGCCTGTATCTGATCCTGGCGACCGGCGTGCGCGATGAATTACCGGACATTCCGGGCCTGAACGATGGCTGGGGCAAGACGGTATTTCACTGCCCGTATTGCCACGGCTATGAATTGAATCGCGGCGCTTTGGGCGTGTTGGCGAGCAGCGAAGAATCCTTCCATCAGGCGTTTATGATTCCCGACTGGGGCCTGACAACCTTCTTCATTAACGGCGTGTTTGAACCGAGTGCCGATCAGTTGAATGAACTGCGTTTGCGCGGTGTAACCGTAGAACGAGAAGTTGTCACGCGCGTCAGCGGCGAAACGCGTGCGGTTGTACATCTGGCCGATGGCCGCGAGGTCGATTTGGCCGGTCTGTTTGTCGCACCGAAAATGACGATGACCAACACCCTGGCCGAACAACTCGGTTGCGTGCTGACCGAAGGCACCATGGGCAGCTACATTGAAGTTGATGCGATGCAGGCCACGTCGGTACCGGGTGTGTTTGCCTGTGGCGACGCCGCGCGGCCGTTTGGCAACGTCACCTTCGCCATGGCCGGTGGCGCCATGGCGGGCAGTGCGGTGCACCGCTCGTTGATGCACCATTCCATCATGCAGTCGGCGGGGTAAGGCAACGCCATGGGGCCGGAAAAAATCGTCGCTATTTTTGATCAGCAAGCGGCCGGTTACGACCAACAAGCCAAGCGTCGTGAACCGATTGAGTCGGCGCTTCGGTTCTTGTTGGAGGCGGTGTTTGCCGATGTGCCCAGCAACGCTCATTTGCTGTGCGTTGGCGCGGGCACGGGTGCTGAAGCCATTGCTTTGGCAAAGCGGTTTCCGGACTGGCGCTTTACCCTGGTGGAACCGTCGGCGGGCATGATGGCGGTGTGTCGGCAGAATTTAATCGACGCAGGCATCGACAAACGTTGCACGCTGGTGAATGGCTATCTGGAAAGCCTGTCGCCGGCGCAACAGTTCGATGCCGCTACCTGCTTTTTGGTATCGCAATTTTTGACCGATCGGCTGGCGCGGCAAAAATTTTTCCGCCAAATTGCGCAGCGATTAAAACCCAAAGCGATCCTCGCCAGCTCGGATTTGGTGTTTGATACCGGCTCGGCTTTATACGAAAAAAGCCTGGCGTTGTGGCAACGCATCACCACTCAGGCTGAGGTCACACCGGAACAAATCACGCGTTTGAAAAAAGCCTATTCGACGGATGTGGGTGTGATGTCGATGGTCGAACTGTCGAGAATTGTCAGAGCCAGCGGTTTCGAAGAACCGCTGCCGTTTTTTCAGGCCGGTTTGGTGCAAGCCTGGATGGCCCGACGCGACGTGATCGGGCCGGAATAAAACAGCTGAACGCGGTCACTCACCCGCGCTCAGCGTTTCGATCAAACCATCGGGAATCGATGGCCGGCCGCGCGCATTCATTGCTGTGGCAATGATCACGGCTTTCATGCACAGGGTGTCGTCGTTGCGCACAATCGATTGATCGAAGGCGAAACGCACCCGGTCGATAACGCGAAAGGCGGTGTCGATGTGAAAACGGTCACCGCTGCGCAGCGGCTTTTTGTAATCGAGTTCGGCGCGCACCACAACAAGGTCGATACCCTCGTTCGATAGCGCCGCGAAATCCAAACCCTTGGCGCGCAAAAATTCATGACGTGCGTGTTCCAGATAGTTCTGATAAACCGAATTATTGACGATGCCCTGCAAGTCCAGTTCGTAATCGCGAACGGAAAATTCCAATCTAAAACTCATGCTGTTTCCTGATGTTTTTGGGTCAGCTGACCGATTCAAAACCTTCTAATACATTCACCGCGTTTACACCGATGGCAGCAACGTCGTAGCCGCCTTCCATGGTGAATAATGTCGGCTTACCGAGCCGTGCGATGCGTTCGCCCATGCGCAAATAGTCGTCGCTGGTCAGTTTGAAAAACGAGATCGGATCGCCTTCAAACGTATCGACACCGAGCGCGACAACCAATGCATCGGGGTTGTAAGCGTCGATCAGTATACAGGCGTCTTCCAGGCCGTTTTTCCAAATCTCGAACGGCGTGCCCGGTGGGTAACAACGGTTCCAGTTATAGCCTTCGCCTTTGCCGCTGCCGGTTTCATCTTCGAAGCCGAGGAAGTGTGGAAATACCAAATCCGGGTCGCCGTGAATGCTCAGCGTGAACACGTCGGAACGTTCATAAAAAATCGATTGGGTGCCGTTGCCGTGGTGAAAATCGACATCGAGAATGGCGACGCGCTCGGCACCCTGGTCGCGAAAGGCTTGCGCGGAAATCGCGGCGTTATTGAAGAAACAGTAACCGCCGAAAATGTCCTGAGCGGCGTGATGGCCGGGCGGGCGACACAAAGCGAAAGCGGCACGGTCGCCGTTGTGAATCTGCTGTTGCGCGGTGAGCGCCACATCAACTGACGCACGGGCAGCATCCCAGGTGCCTTCGGTGATCGAGGTTTCGGCGGCGAAGCTGTAATAGCCGAGGCGGCCGTCGATGTCTTTCGGCTTGCGGTGGCGCATACCGCGCCCGGCCCAGACTGCGGGAATGGCTTCGCCGGGTTTGCCGGCGGCGGCCCAGTCGGTCCAGCAATGTTCGAGGAACTCGATGTAATCGTCAGTGTGGATGGCGCGAATGGGGTCGAGGCCATGTTCGGTCGGTGCCAGAACCTCGCCCAATTGGCGTTCCTTCACCCGCGCCAGAATGGTTTCGGCGCGGTTGGGGTTTTCATAGGGCGTGACCAGAATGCCGCCGTCCAGTTCCGACTTGGCGGTGCGGCGGTGATGCAGCGGGGAGTAAACGGTTTTCATCGAGAGTCTGCCAGCGGCGGGGGAATTTGGCCGCTAATGTCGCACAGACCGGTGTTTTTTTCACCGCCGTTTCGACCCCACTGCCGCTTAACGGCTGGGCGCCAGGATCCGGTATTCCAGTGTTAATCCGAAGTATTGGGCGTCTTCGGCGATCACTGTCCAGTCGGCCACGGCATTCAGGTTGGGCGATAGATGCACACCGGCGCCGGCGCCATAGCTGAGGCCGCTGTCGGAATCGGTAACGGTCTGGCAGCTGCCTTGGCACACGTCGGCTTCGGTTTCGTAATAGAGCGCGCCGACGCGGCCGTGCACATAAAACGTCTCACCCAACGGCTGTTCGTATTTGCCGTACAGAGCAAAGGTATTGGTCCAGAGCGCAATGTAACCGACCGAAGCGCCGGAGCTGTTGAACAGTTCCTGTTCGGCCTCGGCGGGTGTGACGCTGAACTCCGATTGCAGCGAAAACTGCGGCGTCACTGCGTAGCCGTAGCGGATGTTCAGGCCGATGCCTGAATCTTCAAAGTCGGTGATGGATTGATATTGCGCGCCAATGCCCAACAGCTGATCGGCCCGGGTAAAGGGTGTGGTCAATGTCAGTGACGCCAGTATTAACAGCAAACGAAATTTCACAACAGGCTCCTTCTTGTTATCGCCGGTTAAAAGCGAACCGAGCATAAGAAAGAGCCACGATTGCCGGCGTGGCCGATTGCCGCAAAAACGTGGCCGATTGGCGCAACATCAACCGGCGGTGCTTTCCTTTGAAGCCTGCAATTGGCGTGGTGAATAGCCGAACTGTTTTTTGAACGCGAAGGAGAAATGCGACAGGTCTTCAAAGCCGAGATCCAGATAAATATCGGACGCCGTTTTCGGCTCGTGAGTCAGCAAAAAATGCGCTTCATCCAGGCGGCGTTTAACCAGCCAGGCGGCGGGAGAATTGTTGAAGATGGTTTTGAAATCACGCTTGAACGCCGACAAGCTGCGCCCGGTTAAATAAGCAAAC
This sequence comes from Saccharospirillum mangrovi, assembly GCF_003367315.1. GTDB lineage: Bacteria > Pseudomonadota > Gammaproteobacteria > Pseudomonadales > Natronospirillaceae > Saccharospirillum > Saccharospirillum mangrovi. The sequence continues at coordinate 3,582,806 of NZ_CP031415.1, read as the reverse complement.
CGATCCAGACTGACGTTGAATTTGTAATGCGCATTCATGAAGGATTCGAGGTCCAACCGGCCAGGCGGGCGGAAATCAAACAGCACCGCGCCCAGCATCGGTTGCTGCTGCAATAACAACAGCAACAACTCTTCGCGTTTGAGATCGGCAAAGGCCGGATCGATCCGACCGTTGCCTTGGTAGTACGGCGTCAGCGATTGAATAAAGGCGTGCAGTCGATCATCCATGTCGATGCGCATAAAGGCATCGGTTGGTGGTTTTTCTGCGTGAGAAATCTGCGCTGCATGTCGGTCCATAAACGAACGCAGCAAAGGTTCATCCAGCACTACCGCGATTTTTTCAAACTGCCCATCGACCGGTTGTTTGCTGTACCGCGCCAGGCGATTTTTGCGAATCAAACAGGCGCCGCCGGTGTTCAGCCGATAATGCCGATGGCCGTCAAAACCCTCGATGTCGCCTTGCACCAGGTATAAAAACAGGTGCTCGGGAATGAACTGTTCCGGCGAAATGTCGGGTCCGACGTAGCAGGATTTAATCGAGGTTTGCAGCATCATGTCAGTAAACCGAACGCCTCCAGGCTTTGAGCGGCGCTGAGAATCGCTTCTTCATTGGTTCTGGGTTGCCAGCCTAGCACAGTGGTGGCTTTCGAATTGGACGCCAGGCGGTTGATGCCGAGCATGGGCTTCAGGCCTTTGGCGTTGTCGTTAAACAGCGCTGCCAATCGAACCGCCCAATCGGGCAATGTTTTGCGGCTGGCGTTGACGGCCAGATGCGGCAATTTTTCGCGCACCAGTTCGGCGATGTCGCGCAGCGTCATAACGCCACCGGCCAGCGCCAGAAAGCGTTCGCCGGCGGCTTGCGGATGCGTCATCGCCAACAGATGCAGGCTCGCCACATCGCGCACGTCGACGATGCCCAGCGTAATGTTAGGCAGGCGTTTCATGGAACCGTCCAATACCGCTTTCAACAAGCCCAGACCGCTGGACATCACCGGGCTCAACTGCGGCCCGAAAATGCCCATCGGGTTGACCACGCTCAATTCCATATCGCCGCCTTCGCGCGCCATAAACTCCCAGGCGGTACGTTCGGCCATGACTTTGGATTTGTTGTAGGGCGACAGGCCGGGTTCGTTCGGGTCGGTCCAATCGGCTTCGGTGATCAGCTGCGTCGGGTCTTTATGGCTGTAACCGACGGCGCCGAAATTGGAAGTCATTACTACTCGTTTAACGCCGGCATCGCGCGCAGCTTTCAACACCCGCTGCGTGCCTTCAACGGCCGGCAAAATCATCTCATCTTCGTGTTTGGGCAGGCGCAGAAAAATCGGCGAGGCGATGTGCAGCACATAGTCGACACCGGCGCAGGCGTCGGCCCAATGGTGGTCGTCCATCAAGTCGGCTTCGATAAAACGCAGCGCATCGGTTTGAGTAACGCCGGCCTGGTGCATCATCTCCACCACGGCAGACTGTTTGCTCAGGTCGCGCACTGTGGTGGTCACGCGGTGGCCTTGTTGCAACAACTGGGCAATGGCGTGGCTGGCGACAAAGCCACTGCCGCCCGTGACCAGCACCGACAGTGATTCGGGGTTAGCGCTCATGAAGACTCTCCCAATGTGACAGGGCATGAGCGGTGACTGTACGGCTAAACGTTAACTGGCTGGTTTGTTGAGCGGCTCAAACTGACTTTGTTGAGAAGTCCGGCAACCCAGGCGATTACATGACCGCGCTGAACTGCTCAGAATGGCTGGCCCGCACTCGCTCAATCCGCTTCCAGATTTTCTCATGGAAGTAGAACGCCACCGTATTCACCGCCGGCTCAACCAACGCCACCAGACCGCCCACAACCGGGCTGCCCGTCAACGCCCAAGCCACGCTGAAAGCGATGGAAAAGTGCATCACGGCAAAAGTGGCTGTTTTAATCATCTCGGTGCCTTCTGTAGGTTTTGGCTATGACGGGAATGATAGTGGTTCTATTTCATTGTAGTAATTAATTAAAATTAATAAATAGTTAGTTTTTAGCTATTATTATTGTAACAAGATACGATTTTTCGTTGACGAGGAAGTTAAATTTCAATACTTTCACTTCCGAAATTTTTTGACGTCCAGGAGGAGCGGTATGGCAGATTTTTCGCACTCATTCCCTGCCGCTAGAGGGGTTCAAGCTGGGCGGCCATGCTATGTAGCAATGTGCCCCATGAGGTTGTTACCTAAGATTTTTATTTTTGACAGCCAAGAGGTGCCTCCTGAGCTAAGAGCTCAGCGGACGTTAAATAGGGCAAGAATCCCGGATATTGTAAGTTACCTTGTCGATAACCCATTAGATTTCACCCTTTCAGGTATCACGGCGTCGATAGATGGCCGAGTGACATTTGATCCGAGTTCAGATACAGGTGCTGGTCAAAATTTGGGGCTGCTTTCTATCCCAATGGACGCCAAAATTCTTATTAACGATGGCCAACACCGAAGAGAAGCTATTGAACGTGCCCTCGAATTAAATCCTGAGTTGGGATACGACAACATTCCTGTTCTGTTCTTTATTGATGAAGGGTTAAAGCGCAGTCAACAAATGTTTGCAGACTTAAATAAACATGCAATTCGTCCCAGCAACTCCATCAGTACTCTTTATGATCACCGTGATGGGTTGTCAGAGTTGGCTAGATATATCGTTAAACATGTTGATGTTTTTTCCCGCCTTACTGAAATGGAGAAATCCAGTATCTCAAATCGAAGTAGCAAGCTGTTTACCCTTTCGGCGATAAAGAACGCCTCAAAAGCGTTGCTCGTTAAAGGGAAGGGTGAGGTTATTACCAGCGATGAACAAAGCCTCGCTGTTGAGTACTGGAAGGAAGTGTCTGCCAATATGAGAGACTGGCAGCTAGCTCAGGAAAAAAAGGTAGCCACTTTTGAGTTAAGAGAGCAAAGCGTCCATGCACATGGCGTGATGTTGCAAGCCATGGGAAACATAGGTTCTGGACTTCTAGTTCAACCAAGAAATGAATGGAAGAAGAAGCTGAATGGCCTTCAGAATATTGATTGGTCTCGCACGAATAGCGTTTGGGAAGGTCGTGCTATGCATCACGGAAGAATTAGCAAAGCACGTACAAATGTCGTGTTGACAGGTAACTATATCAAGCAGCAGTTAGGAATCGCACTGACGTCAGAAGAGCAGCGATTTGAAGTGGAGGTTACTAAATGAGTGTACAAGAGCATTTTCCGTTTTCAGATCACGTTTCTATGCTGCAGGAGCTGGACGTAGAAGGCCGCCCGCTTACTGACTTGATCAGTGAGGTGCAACATATATATAGATCTGATAGCCGACCATGGATAATCGGTTTTAGTGGCGGGAAGGACTCTACTACTGTCTTGTCGCTGATTTATAGTGCGTTAGTGGCATTACCTGAGTCTGAAAGGTCAAAACATGTGTATGTCGTTTCTTCCGATACCCTTGTAGAGACTCCTGTTGTTGTTGATCTAATTAATCATGTTTTGAAACAAATTAACGTAAACGCTACTGAGCAAGGTTTACCAATCAGTGCCCACAGTGTCGTACCAAAGACCGATCAAACTTTTTGGGTGAATTTAATTGGTCGAGGTTATCCCGCACCTAATCAGACCTTTAGGTGGTGTACTGAACGTATGAAGATTGACCCAGTTAGCGAATTCATCTTGGATAAGGTTGCTCGTTTTGGCGAAGTCGTTGTTGCACTTGGGTCAAGAAGCCAAGAGAGCTCGTCTAGGGCTCAAGTGATTGCTAAGCACAAGATCGATGGCTCGGCACTGAGTCGTCATAGTTCGTTACCTAATGCTTATACGTACATGCCGATTGAAAGTTGGTCAGCAGATGATGTGTGGATGTACTTGATGAGCGCCCCGTGTCCATGGGGAGGAACCAACACAGAGCTCTTTGAGTTATATAAAGGCTCCAACCAAGGCGAGTGTCCTCTGGTAATCGATAAAAGTACTCCATCATGTGGGAATAGCCGTTTTGGTTGCTGGACATGCACGGTTGTAACTGATGATAAAGCTCTGCATGGGCTCATTGAGTCAGGTGCAGACTGGATGAAACCTCTGCTCGCATTTAGAAACAAATTATATGCTTCGCGACAGCCAGAGAATGCAGAAGAGTTTAGAAACTTTAGAAGAAGAACCGGCCGCGTCACCTATAACACTGGCGATATCAACGACGATAGTGTCACTGAAGTACGTCACATTCCCGGTCCCTACTTGCTAGTAAAACGCCGTGAGTTTTTAAAAGAGCTTTTGGAGATTGAAAAGTCGATCAATGAATCCGGTCAAGAAATCGAACTTATTACGAAGCCAGAGCTACATATGATTCGCCGAGAGTGGATGCGTGATCCTAACGAACCGGACTGGGAAGACTCTTTGCCTAGTATATATCGTGAAGTGTATGAAGAGGACTTAGATTGGGTCGAGAATGATGCAGGCGCATTTACCAAAGTTGATGCTTCACTCATGGATCAACTTGCAGAAGAGTATGGAGTTTCAGGTCACTTGATTAGAAAGATGCTTGAAGCCGAGATCGAAGTCTCTGGGCTTGGAAACCGAAAAGGCATCCTAAGTAGCTTGGAATCAATTATGCAGCGCGACTGGGAGTCACTAGAAGAGGTTAATATTAGAAATGAGGGTTTCCGTAAGAGTGAGCAGTCATTTGTCGCAAGTATAAAGAAAAATTATTCAGAGTTTTTGAATTAATGTTAATTAAGAAGCTTAAGCTAACTAACTTTAGAGTTTTTAAGGGAGAAAATGAGTTTGATCTTTCTCCTGAATCGGAAAATGGTAGTCCAAAACCAATTATCTTATTTGGTGGCCTAAATGGTTCAGGAAAAACAAGTATATTAACTGGAATACGATTGGCTTTGTATGGCCGAAATTCGTTAGGCCACTCAGTATCACAAAAAAAGTATGACCAATTTCTTTTAAATTCCATCCACAACTCACCACACTCTGAAGAGGAAATAGAAAATGCCTCTGTCGAGCTCTCTTTTACATACGCGAAGCTGGGTACAGAGACTGAATATCAGATCATCCGTAAGTGGTTTAGGCGAAATGACAAAGTAAAAGAATCATTGGAGATATTTCAAAACTCAAAAGCTGTAAAAGGTCTAAGTTATGATCAGGCCCAGAGCTTTTTGAATGAACTGATACCGATTGGCGTATCTGAGCTTTTCTTTTTCGATGGCGAGAAAATAGCTTCGCTAGCAGACGACTCGAGCGGACTAATTCTTGAGCGGTCTATTAAAAAGCTATTAGGCTTGGATATCGTTGAAAGACTTAGTGGTGACCTGGAAGTTATTCGTCGTAACATTTCAAAGAAGACAGCGGTTAATTCAGTTCAGAAGCAGATAGATTTAGATTCGCTCACTTTGAAAGAGTGTGAAAGAATAATTGAAGAGTATCGTTTAGAAATTTCTACGCTAAATACGAAGCGATTCGAAATAGAAAAACAGATTGACCAGATTAGAAGAAACCTAGAAGAGAAAGGTGGAAGCTTTTATCAAAATAAGACTGAAATAGAAGAAAAACTTGACGCATTACAAGAGAAAAAGAAAAAGTGCACCGCAAATATCATCTCACTCTTATCAGACGCAACTCCATTAGCTGTTGCTGATGAGTTTTCCAGAAAAGTAGAAGAGCGAATCGAGTTTGATATAAATAGACAACAAGATAGAAATATTTATCATAAATTAGAAAGTGCATTTAAAGGTGCATTGACAAAAATAAAGCCATCAGTGAGTGGTGAGGCGTTTACAAAGATCAGTGAAGAATTTAGCGGTGTTCTCTTGAATATGCCGTTAGACGCTACTGAAAGCGTTGTTCACGATTTAACTCCCAAACAAGCTGCAGAGATATTTTCTTCATTTAACAAAGCGCGTTTACAGAAAAAAGCACTAGGAACTCTATTTTCTGATCTTGAAGTGATGGAGAAAGAAATCAGTGAGTTAGCTGAGTCGCTTTTAAGAGTGCCTGATGATTCAGCTCTGAGCTCTGAATTCATAGAAATGCAAGAACTGCAGCGGAAAGCGGGTAAGGTTGAAGAGAGGCTTGCTATTACAAAAGATAATGCTCGAAAAGAGGTGAGCAGAGCTTTAACTATTGCGCGTCAATTAGATCGCTTATATGAGAAGGCGGCTAAGGAAAGTGATGAAGCTCGTGTACTTGGCTATATTAGTAATACGAGTTCTGTATTATCTGAATTTAACGACAAAATGTCGGATTCAAAAATTGCTGATCTAGAAGCGCAGTTTGAAGTGAGTTTCTCTAGGCTGGCTAGAAAAAATGATATGGCGTTGGGCATTAAAATAAATCGAAAAACGTTTCAAGTATCACTAGTTGATATAAATAAGAGAGAAATAGAAAGAGAAAAGTTGTCAGCAGGTGAAAAGCAGATTTTCGCAGTAGCGATACTAGAAGCCTTAGCAAAAACTTCCGGAAGAGCGCTTCCTATGATTATTGATACCCCGCTTGGCCGTTTAGACTCATCGCATAGGAGAAACTTGGTAGAGAATTATTTCCAGACCGCAAGTCATCAGATGATTGTTCTTTCAACCGATACAGAGATAGATAAGAGTTACTTGAAGCATCTACGACCTTCTATCTCTAGGGCGTTCCAACTAGACTACGATCAAGTTAATGGTTTCACTTCTGTAGTAAAGAATTATTTCTGGAATGTGGCAGGCTAATAAATGTTTCCTCAAAGAGTACATCTAAAAAAGAAGACATGGGATAAGCTCCAATACTTACAAACCAAGACGTTAGTTACACCAAACGTTATTGCGAGAATTGCAATATTGATTTCAGTTCAAGAAAAAAATATAACTATAAAAGGCAAAAGTGAGAACAAAGATCATCACGTAATCAATCGTGACGTGCTATTTGGGCAGTACGAAGTTGTATTCAGAGCAATACTTTCACAATATTGTTACGAAAATAATTTCTCAACTAATCACATCGAAACGATCCTGAATACATTAATAGAAAATGGACTATATAAAATTAGTCATGTTAAAAATTTATCGGACTTTGTTTTATCCATTTGCGATTGGCAGTCTCAATGATCAATCTCAGCATAATTAGGATAATATTTATAAAATTCGTTGTACTTCTCTATTACCGATTTTTTAAATATTCCTTCGTCTACTATTTCGTTTACTAGATCCATATTTAGGGGCATATGAGAAAGTAAAGATCTACTCTCTTTGGAAGTTAACATGGGAACTTCAATTATGCAGCTTTCTCCGCCGGTTCTTAAAAAAGGCATATCCATTGACCCATTGCGGTATACATTATCTTTTGATTCTTCTTTGTATATAACGCCGCCAATCGTAGTCATCTCGGCACCGTCTTTGTAGTCAAAATAGAACATTTGGTCGTATATAAAATTACCTGCCTCCTCAGCATCGTTTTTTCTAGAAATAGATGCCTTGATGTATTTATTAGTAATAGTATGCAAGAGCTTCGAAAAATTACTCCATCTGTTTAGCCCCCTTTCATTGAGGTCGGACGGTATTGCAGCTTCATTAATATTACTGATTAATTCTTTTTTAATAAGCCCTGGGATAATGTCAGTAGCGTATTTCCGTTTTAAATGCTCAATATTGTAGGGTTTTGAATTAAAGCTAATTAATAGTATTGATCCAGACTTACAGCGGGAGACTAAGTCATCAATATCCTCAAGCATACTCCCTTTGAAGGGGCCGTCATAGTCAAGCCAGACAAAAACGGGATTTGAAAAATCTAGTCTTGGCAATATTTCAGAAGACTCCCCAAACTTCAATTCTATACACGAAAGTGGCTTGTTAAATTCATAAACAGATTGATTGTAGGTATCTCTTTCGATACTAATCATGTTGTCTATATGCAGGTGACGGTGAAAGTATAAAAAATCGACAAAATATTTAGAGCCAAACCCAATGTAGGTATATTCGCTAGCCCCCTGGTTCAAAATAATTCCTGAAACAGAATCAGCGATGAGCTTTCTCTCTATACTCTTGGCTGGCCGCAATGAGTAATTAATAATGTTCCCACTACTACTCATCTCCAACCTCGTAGTCATATACGTAGTTAAAGGTATAACTGCCGACTTCCGTGTTGGTATATTTTTCCAGTGTTTTTTTCATTTTTTCCATTTTTTCAGATGAAACTTTGTATTGAACGCTTACCATTGGATTAGGGTTTTTTATTTTTTGAGCTGGTTCGGGCGAAATAAACATATTGTTCTTCTGAACACTAAATATAGAAACAGACTCTGCTTGCTCTATGGAGTTATTTAAAACTTTATTCTCTATAAGACCTTTATCAAAATTTTCATCTTCTTTGGCTCGACTTTTTAAGAAAGTCGTTATTTCTGCCATTGCATCTGTCATTTCTTTACGAACACTTCTATAAAGGTCGTTGTCTATGTCCACGCCAGTTTTTGTTGTGGTCCATGGTAGTTTACTAGAGTCCTCAGATTCGAATTCTACGAGGCCTCTAAAAAATGCAAAATCCGGATGGTATTTTCGGATGTCGTTAATTCCCCAGCCTGTCGATTTATCTGTGTTTGCATCTTCAATTAGTCTGCCATTACAGACAATATACCAACCCCCTTTAGCATATTCTCGTTCATCGATACCTGCTGTTATTGTATACTTGACGCCGTTTTGTTCTTTTGAATAGTGAATGGGTTTTAGTAAGTCGGATGATTTTATTTTTATTTCATAAGTAGAAGCTCTTCGATTATTTACGAAAATTTTCAGCCCCTTTGATATGGCTTTGAAGTGTGCCTTTTCTATATCTTTAATAATGTTATCAATAAATAAATCTATTCCGAATTGTTGCTTTGCGTTTTCAAGGAGGTCTTCGACTATAATATTTGTTCCTTCGTTATCTTCTTTCTTGATGTCTTCTAGTTGGAAGTCCCAATTATCACTTTGAAGCCATTGATTAACATCGACTGCTATTTTGAAGGCTTGATTTTTAGTGTTTGAATTTATCGTGAATTTTCTACCAATTTTAAAAAGAGTTCTTTTCATCCCGACGCCAAATTGCCCAACGGAGTGAGGGGTCTCGCGTTTGTCTTTTTCTGACCTACCAAACCTAAAAGCGTAAGAAATTGCTGTGTTTCTGTCGATCCCACCGCAATTATCTTTGATTGAGAATTTACTTGTTGATAATTCAATTTTTATTTCTTTGTCGGCTACTCCGCCATGCTGATATGCGGCATCAACGCTATTGTCAACTAAATCCAGAACTGCTCTGTCTAAAGGTACGTCTCTGGTCAGCATGCTAATAAAAAAATCTTTTGTAGGATGAGCGTTTACTGTTTGCATAACCATACCTTTTGCCGTTCAAGCTCAGAAGCGGGATTCTGAATAATAATTGAGTTTAGAGTTAAATAGCTGATTTATAGTGTCAAGACGGTGATGTTGAAAAAATAGCATCAGAGCTGGGTTGAAGATTTAATATTTTTGCAGTTAACCCAGAATGCCGCTCCACCCGCATCCGCACCCCTTCCAACCAAACCCCTTCCCCGCCAAACACCACCAATTCCTGCTTCGCCCGCGTCAAGCCGGTATAGATCAACTCCCGCGTGAGCATGGCGCTGGGGGTTTCCGACAGTACCAACGCCACACGTTCAAATTCGCTGCCCTGGGTTTTGTGGATGGTCATGGCGTAGACGGTTTCGTGTTTGGGCAGGCGGCCGGGGGCGACGGGTCTGTGGTTGTCGCCTTCTGGGAACCAGGCGAGGAGTTGGCCGTTGTCGTCGGGCCAGAGCAGGCCGATGTCGCCGTTGTAGAGGCCGACGCCGTAGTGGTTTTCGGTGACCATGATGGGTTGGCCGCGGTAGGCCGGTTCGCGGTTGGGGTTGAGTTGGCGTTCGATGCGTTCGTTCAGGGCTTCTACGCCGCGTGGGCCGACTCTTGTTGGGCACAGTAGGCGGAATTGGAATAGACGGTCGAAGGCTTCAGTCAACGATTCGGCCTGGGCGATGGGTTGGTACCAGGTGCGGGTCCAGGTGTCGATTTGGGTGTTGAGGTTTTCGTTGCCGAGCCATGCTACGTCGCTGTGTTCGCCTTTCAAGGTCGCGAGGCTGGCATCGCTTTGGCCGTCGATGACTTGGCGGGCGAGTTGGCCGATGCCGGAATTGGGGCCGAAACGGCGACTGTCGTAGAGGTAGCTGAGGTAGTCGGCGCGGCCGTTTTCTGCGTTTTCCTGCGCCTTTTCCAAGGAAAGGCCCAACTGTTTGAGTTGGGTTTTGCGGGCTTTGGAGTAGCCCGGATGCGGTCGCTCGGCTAGGTCGGCCAATACGCTGCCGGCGGCAACGGACGGTAATTGGTCGGCATCGCCTAGGAAAATGATGCGAGCGTGCGCCGGCAGTGCGCGGAACAGTCGGGTCATCAGCGGTAAATCGACCATGGAGACTTCATCGACCACCAGAATGTCCAGCTCCAGCGGGTTGCGGTCGTTGTGGCGGAAGTCGAGTTGGTTGGGGATGACGCCCAATAAGCGGTGCAGCGTTGAGGCGGTTTCGGGAATGGCGTCGAGCGTGAGCATATCGACCGGGCCGAGCAGGTCGGATTTGGCGGCGCGGATGGATTCGCCCAGGCGTTGTGCGGCTTTGCCGGTGGGGGCGGCGAGTTTGATGGTCGGTAAATCGGTGGCGGTGGCGGCCAATAACGCCAGTAAGCGCGTGACGGTAAAGGTCTTACCCGTGCCGGGGCCGCCGGCGATGACGGTGAAGCGATTCAATAAGGCGTTGGCGGCGGCGACTTGCTGCCAGTTGGTGGTGTCGCTGGTGCCGAACAGTTCAGTTAAAACTTGTTTGGCGGTTTTCAGGTCGGTTTCGACGGGGGCGTTTAAACGTGCACCTAAGGCGGCCGCCAGTTCGGTTTCAAAGCGCCAGTAGCGGCGCAGATAGAGTCGGTCGAGGTCGAAAACCACGGGGGCGTTGTCGGTTGGGCCTATTGGCAGCGAGCTTAATTTTTCACGCCAGTCGTTGAGTTCGGGGAAGCGATAACCGCTGTCCGGGTCGTCTTCCGCACGCCATTCATAGCGCCCGGCCCAGTGGCTCAGTTGCAGGCAGGCGTGGCCGTGTTGCAGTGCCTGGCTGACGCCGACCAGTGAGTGGAACAGCCAGTCGTCGTGGCAACCTAAAAAGTCGCACAGCCGTTCGGCGAGCAGCAGGTCGAGTTCAGTGACGCCTTCCAGGTGGCGTTCCAGGTCCAGCAGGTCGGTCATGCGGTTTCTCCCTGGAATAACGCATCCAGTTGGGCGATGGCGTGCAGGTCCGCTTGGCGATGGTAAAGGCCGCTGGCGTTGCCCGGTGCCATGCCGCGCAAGTAGAGGTAGTGCACGCCGCCCAGATGTTGCGCCGGGTCGTAATCGGTCAGGCGCGTTGCCAGGTAGCGATGCAGCGCCAGGCTGTAGATGAGGTATTGCAGGTCGTAGTAGCTGTTTTGCACGCTTTCGGTCAGCCAGGGGTCTTGGTAGCGCGCCAGTTGGTTGCCGAGGTGGCTGGATTTGTAATCGACCAGGTAGTAGCGGCCTTGCCATTGGTAAATCAGGTCGATGTAGCCGTGCATCATGCCTTTCAGTCGGCGCGGGTCTGGCAGTGCGACGGCTTGTTGGTCGCGATGGTGCGCCAGGATGTCGGCCAGCATTCGGCCCGCGTTTTGGCTTGCCGCCAGCGGAAAATAAAACTCGGTTTCGCGCAGTGTCTGGTTCAGTGGCAGGTCGGCCAGGCGTGCGCCGCTGGGCAGTTCGGTTTGCAGAATTTCAGTCAGCCAGTCGATCAGTTGCGGTTCGGCGTTTTTGATGCCGCTGATCAAGCCTTGGTAGCGCTGGCGTGGCGCGGTTAGGGCGGCGTCGAAATCGGGTTGGTGGAAGTCGAGCCGTTCCAGGATGTCGTGCAACAGGTTACCGGCTTCGGCGCCACGGGCGAGTGAGAAGCGCAGCGGCAGTTCGCCGGTTGGGGTGTTGGTGGCTTCGGGTTCGTCCTGGTCGCGGTCGGGGTTGGAGAGGCCGCCGTGGCGGGCGTTTCTTGTTAATGCCGAGAACGAGCTGAGCCACCAGTCGCGTTCGATGTGGCCGTGGAAGGTGGCTGGTTTTAAGTCGGTTGTTTCTGCTGGGGTGGCCGAGGGGTCTTGTTCGGAGGTAAGGGCGAGATCCCGGATCAAGTCCGGGATGACAGAAATAGCGGCGTCCGGGATGACGGCGTTAGTTTGGGCGACACCGTTACTGCCGAGTTTTTCCGTAATCGTGCCGAATTCTTGAATGCCCATACACCGCGCCAGTGGGCTGCGGCCGAATTCTTTGAAATCGGCGCCGAGGATATACAGCCGGGCTTCGGCGCGGGTGGCGGCGACGTAGAGCAGGCGGATGTCTTCGGCGGCCTGTTCTTCTTCCCACAAGGCGAGTTCGTCGTCGCTGGGGTTCAGCGCCAGGCGGGCGCTGTGATCGCTGCGGTCGTGGTAGCGCACCAGCGCCGGTTTCTGATTCGGGCTGCGGCCGTAGCTGACGAACGGCAAAAAGACGATGGGGTATTCCAGGCCTTTGGCGCCGTGTTGGGTGATGACCTGGATCAGGTCGGCGTCGCTTTCCAGCCGCAGTTGCGCTTGCGCAGCGAGGCGGTCGTCGTCGCGTGCCTGGTCGAACCAGTGCAGCAGCGCCCAGGGTTGGCGATGGTGCTGGCTGGCGGTTTGCAACAGTTCGAGCAGGTGCAGGCTGTTGGTTAGCGCACGTTCGTGGCGTTCCGGGCGCGGGTGGACGTGGCGTTGGAACAGCGCCAGCGCCATGCTCATCAGGCCTTGGTTCAGCCAGCGTTCGCGCAGTTCGGTGACGTCGGCCTGTAGTTCCGCCCAGCGGTGTTCGTTTTGGTTCAACTCGAACAGTGCCTGGGTGTCGAGGCCGAACCAGGGCGTGGCGAGGGCGGCGATCAGCGCGCGGTCGTTTTCCAGGTCGAGGATGCCGTGCAGCGCCAGGCGCAGGCTGTCGGCTTCTTCGCTTTTCAGAACGTTGTCGCGGCTGCTGAGGTAGACCGAGTTCAGGCCGCGGGCGCGCAGTGCCAGTTGCACGGTGGCGGCTTCATTGCGGTCACGCACCAGGATAGCGATGTCGGCCGGCCGCACCGGTTTATCGGACCAACTGGCTTGAGATAACAGCCGCTGGATTTCGGCGGCGGTCCAGGCGGCGAGCACGCTTTGGGCGTCTTTGGCGTAGGGTTTGTCGTCGCTCGGCAGCAGGCCCCATTGCACGGCGGCGCGGTCGGCCGGGTCGAGCAGTTCAGCGGGTTTTTCTGCGCCTGCTTGCACCGGTTGGTAGTCGATGCCGAAGCCGAACACCGGGCGGCCACCGTCGTAGAACAGTTGGTTGTAACCGGCGACGACAGCCGGGTGCGAGCGGAAGTTGGTGTCCATCTGCCATTGCTGGTCGGCGTGGTCGCGGGCGCTTAAATAGGCGAATACATCGCCGCCACGGAAGCCGTAAATCGCCTGTTTGGGGTCGCCGATCATGCACAGCAGCGGTTCGGTTTTGCCACGCGGCTGATAAACAGCATCGAGGATGGCGTATTGGTCCGGGTCGGTGTCCTGGAATTCATCGACCAAGGCTGCCGGGAATTGCTCGGCCAGGGCCGCCGCCAGTATCTCGCCGCCGTCTTCGCTCAGGCGTTGGCGCAGCAGCACAATCAGATCGTTGAAATCGAGTTGGTTGAGTCGGTCTTTGGCCTCGGCCAGATGTGCGCGGGCGTAGTCGATGCCGGCCCAGGCCAGGTGGGCGCGCTGTTCCAGATTGATTTGATTCAGCGCTTTGGTCAGCCGGTGCAGCGTTGGCAGTTGGTCGATTTTCTTGGCGGTGCTGAAGGCGTCTTTGCTGAAGGTGTTGTCGAACAACTCCGGCGCTGAACCGGGCCAGGGTTGGCTGGCAAGTTGGTTCAGTGCGTCGAGTACAGCCTGCCAAATGTCTTTGTTGTCGCCGCGTCGGCTTTTCACGTTTAAGTCGAAAAACGCTTCGGCCTCGGAGTCCCAGTTGTCACGAAACGCCTGCCAAGCCGGTTCCGGGTCGGTAACGCCCGGTTCGGGTAAGGGCTCGCTGCTTTCGATGGTGCGCGACCAGTCGTTGAAAAAGTCGTCCGGTGTCGGCCAGTGTTGGTATAGCAAGCCGAAGTCGGCGTCGCCGGCGCGGCGGCGGTACCAGTCGCGCAGCGCTTCCAGAATCAGTTCGCGGCTGTCGGTTTCCATCTCGGCGTTGAAGCCGATGCCACTGGCGAAGGCTTGCTGGGTCAAAGCGCGTTTGCAGAAGCCGTGGATGGTGTAGACGGCGGCTTCGTCCAAGTGCAGCAATGCCTGATGCAGGCGCGCTTTAGCTTTGGCCGGTTCGATGCGCTGGCGCAGGTCGGCAAAAAACGGTTCTTCGAGTGAATCCCACTGGTCGTGTGCCTGGCGCAACAGCGTCGCTAGGCGGCCGCGCAATTCTTCGGTGGCGGCCTTGGTGAAGGTCATCACCAGAATGCGATCGACGCCGAGGTTCGATTCCAGCAACAGCCGCAGATACAGGCGGGTGATGTTGTAGGTTTTGCCGGTGCCGGCGCTGGCTTCGATCAGTTGGCGGCCGGTGAGCGGCAGGGTGGCGGCGTTGAGTGTGGGCATGGGTTTGCCGGTCAGGGCCTTTTGCGGGTATCCAGGCGGTGATGGAATACCGAGTGAATGATCAGGCCTTCCGCCTCAATGCTGTAAAACAGCGTGAACGGAAAGCGGCGAATCAGGCAGCCGCGAATGGGTTCGTGATACAGCGGCTGCGCGTTGGGGTTGGCGATGATTTGTTGTATCGCGGTTTCAACGCTGTCCAGAAAACCCTGCCCTAAGCCTTGCTGTTGCCGTTCGTACCAGAGAAAGGCGGTTTCCAGGTCATCCTTGGCCCGGTCGGTGTAAAGCAGCGTCATTGGCCGCCTTTACGCAGTGCCTCGTGGACGCTGTGCCAGTTGTGCAGGCGTTGCTCGCCGGCTTGATAGCTCTGGTAGCGCCGTTCCAGTTCCTGGCGTTGCCAGTCCGGCAGCGGCAATTCGGTATTGCTGGCGGCAAT
This sequence comes from Saccharospirillum mangrovi, assembly GCF_003367315.1. GTDB lineage: Bacteria > Pseudomonadota > Gammaproteobacteria > Pseudomonadales > Natronospirillaceae > Saccharospirillum > Saccharospirillum mangrovi. The sequence continues at coordinate 3,567,732 of NZ_CP031415.1, read as the reverse complement.
GGTGTCCCAGATGTCTTCGACCAGTTTGAGCTTTTCGGTCAACGCCAGGCCGTCGATTTCACTGCGCAGTTGTTGGCTGTTCATCGTCGTTACCTTGGATGCAGGGTGGTTCAGTTTAGCGCTGCCATCCTGGATTGAGAACGATGGCGGTTACCAAGTAGGACGAACGGCCGGCAGTTCGCCGTCGTTGGTGGCGCGCAGGGCGGTGGTCAGGGCGGTGCGGACTTGTTCGAGTTGGTCCTGGCCGAGTACGTCGGCCCAGCCGCCTTCGATGTCGCGGTAGATGGTTTCGACGGCCGCAAGCAGTTGTTCGCCGCGCGCTGTGAGGCGGATTTCCTTGGCGCGGGCGTCGTCGTTACGGGGGGCACGCACCACGTAATCGCTGGCTTCCATGGCGTGCACGATTTTGGCGGCGGCCTGTTTGCTCATGCCCATCAATTCAGCCAGGTTTTGCGCGGTGATGCCGCAGCGTGCGGCCAGCAACACAAAGCCGTAGACCGGCCGCACATCGTGCCAGCCCTGGGCTTTGAGTTCGCGGTGCAGGCTGTCGATAAAGTATCGAAAGCTCATGGCCATCAAGCGGGCCAAGGGTAGAGCGGTACGGGTTTCTGGCATCGTGACGGCTTAGTGTTATCGCTCGGTTTTGTTGTTGAGAGCTATTGTTGAGAGTTATTGCGCCCAGGGCGGTGTAAAAGGCTCGCCGTCGCCGATTTTAGCCTGCCCACCCACCGGAAGACAGCAGACCGCCTTGAACGTCTCGGTGCCGTTGTTGCGGACCTGAAACAGGGTGTCCGGCGGCACGATGATGGCGCCGCCGGCGCTGGCTTGTTCGATCTGGTCACCCAGGGTCACTTCGGCCGTGCCCTGCAACACGATAAAGACTTCCTCGTGCGTGAGCTGATGCGGTGTGGCCGGGCTGTCGGGCGGAATTTCGACGATCCAGACGCTGGTTTCGCGGCTGCCCAGGGTGGGGGTGGCAAGGGCGGTAAAGCGGTTCGGGCCGAGTTCGTGGACGAGCGCGGCTTGGGGGGCGATGGTGGTCATGGCGTTACCTTTATAGACAACTAAGTTGTCTATAAAACTTAGATCGCTCTTGGTGGATAGTCAACCTAATTGTCTAATTGTTTTTGGCTTAGGCAGCGTCGGTACGGAGGTGTTCGAACAGCGGGCCGTAGAGCGCGAGCAGATTGTCGCGCAGCGCGGCTTCATCCGGCGCTTCGGGCCAGAACCAGGCCATATAGGGATCGGCGCCCAGGCCGGTGCGGAATTGGTCGCCGCTCCAGAGACGGTCGAAATGGTATGGCTGGTATTCGCCACGGCTGCGCGGTTTGGCGATTTCGACGCCGATGGCGGCGTTCCAGGCCAACGGCTGGCACAGCGACAGTCTCCAGATGCGTATCCAGTTGCTTAGCTCGGCTTTGGCGGCGTCGCGATCCAGTGGCGCGAACTGCAATTGGGTGTTGGTTTCAGCTTTATAGCTGCGATACAACCCGAGGGTTTCGGTACCCTGTTCCAGGTTGGCGACCAGATGGTGCAGCCAGAGCGTTAAGTAATCCTTGCCTTTGGCGTCGGCCAGGCGCCAGAACAATAGACGGCCATCACTCAGGCGCGGCAGTTGGGCGCTGAGTTTCTGGTTGTCGATGGTGGTTTCAACTGGGTCAAGGCTGAGCTGGCCGCTGCCGAGTTCGTGCAAATGCGCAGCAAACTGTTCGGCCTGTTCCTGCCAGTTTTCCAGGGCCGCCTCGGCTTGAGCGTGATCGGGCAACAAACCCGATAACCGTGCGCGGTCGAGCCAGTTTTCCGCCGGCATGTTGTCCAGACCGAGTTCGCTGTCGATCAGCCGCGCCTGCAATTGGTAGCGGGTCAGATGATCGGGCGCGAAGGGTTCGCTGTCGTCCAGTTGCGGGCCGCTGTCGTAGCCGAGGAACAAGCCCAGGCGTTGCCGGGCGAAGGCGCGGGACGGGTGATCGAGGGCGTCGATCAGGTGCGTTAGCGGCAGTTCTTCAGGCCATTCCAGCGGGTCCAGTTCGGCGATGTTGTGCGGCGCGTTTAACGGCTCGGTCAGGCGCAGCCAGTTGGCATCGAAGCTGGGTTGTTCGCCTTGATAGTTGGCGGCGGCGAATGGTTGTAACGGCAGTGTGCGGATGTCGCTGCGACGCCAGGCGCTGGCGGTTTCGAGATAGTCGAACAGTTCGGTCAGCACCAGCGATGGCTGGCGTTCGGTGTTGTTGGTGACGTCGCGACCCTGATAGCTGAGATACAGTGCATCGCGTGCCGACAGCAGCGCTTCGAGGAACAGGTAACGGTCGTCACCACGGCGTGAACGGTCGCCGAGGCGATGGTCGTTCGCCATCAAATCAAAGCCCAGCGGCGGCCGGTGGCGCGGGAATTCGCTGTCGTTCAGGCCGAGCACGGCCAGCACTTTGAATGGAATGGAGCGCATCGGCACTAGCGAGCAGACGGTGATCTGGCCGGTCAGAAACTGGCGGCCGCCGCTTTGGCTGCCGGAGAAGGTTTGCATCAGCACATCGCGGATTACGCCCAGTGGAATCTCGCCGTCGTAACCGGCCTCGAAGCAATGCTGGCCGAGGTCGGCGATGGCGGCGCGCAGGTCGTCGTGTGCCGGGTCGAAGCGTTCGCCGGTGGCGAACAGCGCCAGACGCAGCCGGTCTTTCAGCAAGGCTTGCCAGTGTTCGATATTGCGCGGTCGGTTCAGCTCCAACGCCAGTTGTTGCAGCCGCCGCACGAACGCCATCAGCCGGCCCAGTTGCAGCGCATCGCTGCCTTCGACCTGCGGCATCAATAAGCGCTCACCGACGATGGTTTCTTCATCGCCCCAGGCGAAGCCGAGCAACAGCCGATCGAGGCCTTGTTGCCAGGTGAAGTGATCGCTCACTTCGCGCTCGATAAAACCGGCTTTGTGGTCGGCGTCCAACCCCCAGTGCACCGCTGCGGCGCTGAGCCAGTGGGCCAGTTGGTCCACATCGTCCGGTGTCAGTTGGAATTGCGTCTGGATGGCCGGTACGCGCAGCCAGCCGATCACCTGGCTGACCTGGAAGCGGGCATCGGGCAGCGTTAATAGATCGAGAAAGGCGGCAACGGTGGGGTCGGCGTCTTTTAAATGCCGGTCGGCAATGGAGCACGGTAGCGGCGGGACGGCTTCGGATAAATCGTCGAACCGGCGCGCGAATACGGCTTCGACAAAGGGCGCGTAATCTTCAACGTTGGGGCACATGACGACGACATCTTTGGGCGTCAGCGTCGGGTCGTCGTTGAAGCGATGCAGCAACCAGTCGTGCAACGCCTGCACTTCACGCAACGCCGAATGCGCGCGGGTCACGCTGATGGAGGCGTCGTTCAGTTTGCTGGGTGCTTCGCGGCCATCGCGCAGGTGCAGGATGTCGTTTTGCAGTTGGCCCAGCAGTGTCGGTTTTTCGCGGTCGACAAAGACCGAGGTTTCCAGGTCGGCGCGGTCGCTGAGCAGCCGCACGAACGCCTGGCCCTGTTGGCCGAAGTTGGCGAGCAGCGGGTTGCCCACGTCCAATGGCCGATCCGGGTCGGTATCGGTTTCAATCCACAGTGCGCGTTGCCGGGCGGCGTGGCGTTCGCTGACGACATCGTGCCAGTAGTCGTCGCTCGGGTTCAGATACAGCAGATGGATGTGCAGGCCGGTGTCGCCGAGCGCTTTGAGAAAATCGAGCCAGAACGGCGACAGCGAATTGATGCCGAATAAGAAGATTCGTTCCGGCAATGGCTGGGCCGATGTTGGCAATTGCGCAATCGCCTGCTGCGCCAGTTTGACTGGGTGCGCGACCGGCGTTTCGGCGGTGAGCAAGCGCCACAATTGGGCTTGCCAGTGCTCGCCCCGGCCGGCGTCCCAGTCGGCAATCCAGTCCGGTCGATAGAGCAGATATTGTTCGTACAGGTCGGCCAGTTGCTCGGCCAGTTGGTGACGCCGCACCGCTTGCTGGCGGTCGCTTTGGCGGCGCCAGTAGCGCGTCGGTTCGGCGAACAGTGGATCGCGGCTGACCGCCTCACGCGCCAGCAACGCATCGAGCCGCCAGCTCAATACTTCGCGTCGATAGGGTGAGGCTTCGGGCACGGCATCGGGCCCAAGAATCTGGCGGATTAGCGTCCAGAATTCGGTGACCGGCAGCGGGAAGCGCAGGTTCATGCTGATGCGCCGGGCGCGGTGCTGCGCCAGTTGCATGCTCAGCCAGTGCTGCATGCCGGGGTTCTGCACCAGGATGATGTCGGGTTCGAGCGGGTTATCGACCGGCACGGCCAACAGCGTCGCCAGCGCATCGGCGAGCGATTCGAGTTGGTTTCCAGGCAGGGTGTGCAGCATGAACAATGAGCGCCGTCGAAATGCGCGCTCAGTGTATCACGCTGTGTGTTTGAACCTCAGCGGTGCAGGTAGGCGGTCAGCGCTTGCAGACGTGGTGCGCCGAGCAGAATCAGCACGAAGGCAATCGGCCAGGCGACGATAAAGGCGTGGCCCCAGGCACTCAGGTAGTCCGCGCTGAAACCGATGTTGGACCAGGTGACCAGGGCGGTCATCAAAGTGACCATATAAACCGACATCAGCAGTGGAAAGGTGAAGTGCCGCAGTGATTTGTGGACGCGCATGAACGAAGCTCCTGACCAGAATCGCCCTATGATGGGGACACTGAATTACAGCGCAAGGTGCGGATAGCATTTGAGACGCTGGTTGTTATGGTCGGGGCATTGAAACCCCCGGAGCCCGACAATGGCCGTTACGTTAAACCGCTACGACTGGAATGCCCTGGCAGCGGAACTCGACACCCAGGGCAACGCCGTTTTACCGGCGCTGCTGAACGCAGACAGTTGCCGGGCATTGCGCGAACGTTATGCACAGCCCGATGGTTTTCGCAGCACAGTGGTGATGCAACGGCACGGTTTTGGGCAGGGCGAATATCGGTATTTTCGCTACCCGTTGCCGGATGAATTGGCGACGCTGCGCGCTGAGTTGTATCAATGGCTGGTGCCGTTGGCGAATCGTTGGACGCAGCGGCTGGGGTTTGCGCATCGCTACCCGGCCGAGCACGCCGATTTTATTGACCAATGCCACAGCGCCGGTCAGCATCGGCCGACGCCCTTGTTGTTGCGTTATCGCGCGGATGATTTCAATTGCCTGCATCAGGATTTATGCGGGCCGCTGGCGTTTCCGTTGCAACTGACGGTGATGCTGTCGCAGCCGGGCGACGATTTTACCGGCGGCGAATTCACGCTGGTTGAGCAGCGACCGCGACGCCAATCACGCGTCGAAGTGGTGCCTTTGAATCGTGGCGACGCGGTGATTTTTCCGGGCCAGTTCCGACCCAATTCAGGCGTACGTGGCGACCATCGTTTAACCTTGCGCCACGGCGTCAGTCGGGTGCGATCCGGCGAACGTTTTACCCTGGGAATTATTTTTCATGACGCCGAATAAACGTCTGACTCTCGAACTGCCGAATAATTTTCAGCGCAATGGTTTTATCGCCTTTCACAACCGCGATGGCGAAGCCATTGCCGAGCGTTGCAGCGATGATTCAGTCACCAAGGCCCTGTTGTTGAACGGCGAAGCGATCACCCTGCACTTTCAGTTTGCAGCATCGCAGGTGCTAGTTGAGGCGTTCGGGGTGGCCATCCGTGAACCCGAATTGAAAAATATTGCGCAAAAAATGCTGGGCTTAAACCAGAGTGCCGACGCCTTCGAAGCGCAATTTTCCGATCATCCGGAACTGGGTGCCTTGTTAAAACAACAAAGCGGTTTGCGCGTGCCGCAATCGGCCACGCCATTTGAAGCGTTGGTGTGGGCCATTGTTGGGCAGCAGATCAGTGTGATCGTGGCGATCAATATTCGGCGGCGCTTGATTCAGGCGGTCAACCAAACCGCACCGGAAAACTTGCTCGCCTTCCCGGATGCCGATGCCATCGCAAAATTAAGTGATGATGAATTAAAAAACTGCGGTTTTTCGCGTGCAAAAATTATCGCCATTCGTAATTTGTGCGCCGCCGTTTTGTCGAACGACATTAACTTGAATGCAGATGGTTTATCGCTCGATGTTGAAACCCTGTCGGCACAATTATTGGCACTGAAAGGCATCGGCCCCTGGACGGTCAGCTATGCGTTGTTGCGTGGTTTTGATTGGCTGGATGGTTCACTGCATGGCGATGTGGCGGTGCGCAAAAACCTGGGTCAATTATTGGCGTTAGCAGCAACGCCCGATGCCCAGTTCACCGAACACTGGCTGGCGCAATTTTCGCCCTGGCGTGCTTTGGTGGCAGCGCATTTGTGGGCCAGAGCGAACGCGGCGGGTTATTGAAACATCAATACAGTTTGTACATGCCCAGGCTGGCTGGCCCGGTCTGTTGGTAGCCGAGTTTTTCATAGAAACCGGGTTTGTCAGCAATTAAACAAACGTAGCTTCCTGTTTCCACCACGCCGTCTAAATAGTGCTCGACGCGCTGCATAATGCCTTTGCCCAGGCCCTGACCTTGATGGTCGGGTGCGACGGCGATATCAACAATCTCGAAGTTGCAGCCGCCATCGCCGATCACACGACCCATGCCAACCAAACGGCCCGATGAATCGCGCACACAGATCGCATAGAGCGAACCCGGTAAGCCTTTCTCGGCGGCCGCAGCCGATTTCGGCGAAAGCCCAGCGGCCACTCTGAGCGCGCAGTATTCTTCGACGCCGGGTGTGGTTTCTTGCCAGTTTAATGTGGTCATCCAAATACACCCTGTTCTTTAAGTACCCGCCGAATATCTTCCGGCCCAAATACTTGTTCGGCATTAATGCCGATGGCGCGTGCGGCCTCAACGTTATGAATGCCATCGTCGAAAAACCAGCACTCTTCCGGTTGGGCATTCAGCGCGTTTAAAACGGCGCGATAAATTGCCGGGTCGGGCTTCATCAAGCCGAAGTCGAGGCTGGTGAATGGACGGTCGAGCAGTGGCCAGATGGTGTTGCGTTCTTGCACCATCGCCAGATGGCAGGGGTTGGTGTTGCTGAGCAGACTGAGGGTGTAGCGGCCGTCGGCTTTGAGGTCTTTGAGCAGCGGCACGGCGTCGTCGAAGTCCGCATCGAGCATGGCGCGAAAACGGTTTTGAACGTCGTTGCGGCTGAGCGGAATCTGGAATTCGTCAATCAACGCATCGGTGAAGGCGTCGAAATCGAGCTGGCCGGTTTCGAAAGCGTGGGTTGATTGGGCGCTGCCCCAGAGGGCGTGAATCTGCTCGAACGGTACATCCCGCCCCAGCAACAAACTGGCCTGCTGATGCCACTGTAAGCGGATCAGCACGCCGCCCATGTCGAAAATCAGATGTTTGATGGGTGTGGTCATGGCGTCCTTCGACTTTGGTCACTACACTGGGCCGCCCATGCTCAACAGAGCCATCAATATGAGCCGCACCAAGCGCGATATTCCGGTTTTTTCCCACCCCATCATCGAGACACATTGCCATCTTGATTACCTCAAGGACGCCGAACTGCGTCAGATTCTGGATGAGGCCCAGGCGGTGGGCGTGGAGCGTATCGTAACCATAGCGGTGGAGCCGGACAATCTGGCGCGGGTGCGCGATCTGATTGAAGAGCACGACATCGTTTACGGCACTCAGGGTATTCACCCGCATGAAGCCGACCATTACACCGCCAACACCGACGCTGAACTGCGCGCCCACGGCAGCGATGCCAAAGTTGTCGCCATCGGCGAAATTGGTCTGGATTATTACTACGACCATTCCGACCGCGCCAAGCAGCGCCAAGTGTTTGCCGACCAGTTGAAGATTGCCTGCGAGCTGGATAAACCCGTGGTCATTCACACCCGCGATGCCGACGAAGACACCCAGGCGATTCTGGCCGAATACGCGCCGCACCTGAAACGCAAAGGCGTGATTCACAGTTTCACCTCCGGCATCGACCTGGCGCAGTTCTGTTTGGAGCAGGGTTTTATGCTCGGCTTCAACGGCATCATTACCTTTAACAAAGCCGAGAACGTGCGCGAAGTATTGGCGGCGACACCGATTGAGCAATTGGTGGTGGAAACAGATTCGCCGTTTCTGACGCCGGTGCCCTATCGCGGCCAGGAAAATGCACCGAAGTTTTTGCCGTTCGTGATCGAAAAAATCGCTGACGTGAAACAACTGCCGGTCGATCAGGTGTTGAAACAGAGTTACCACAACGCCCAGCGCTTGTTTGGCTGGGCCTGAGACATTGCATTCTGAATGACGAAATTGGCCAACTGGGCGGTTGTATTCGTTAAGCGCTGGGGCTTGCTGCTGCTGATATCGGTGGCCTTTGCGGCGCTGTTGGAAGTGCTGGGTTTGCCCGCTGCCTTGCTGCTCGGGCCGATGATCGTCGGCATCGTCTTCAGCCTGAAAGGCAGTTCGCTGCGCATCGGCAAGCTGGGCTTTTATGCTGCCCAAACCATGATCGGTTGTCTGGTTGCGCGCAGTTTGGAAGCGGACGTTCTGTTCGACTTCTTCCACCGCTGGTGGTTATTCCTTTCGGTCACTTTGTTAGTGCTGGGCATTGCGGCGGCGCAAGGTTGGGTGCTGGCGCGCAAACAGGTGTTGCCCGGTACCACGGCCATTTGGGGCACGCCGCCGGGCGCGGCCTCGGTGATGGTGATTCTGTCGGAAAGCGGCGGTGGCGATCCGCGTTTGGTCGCCTTTATGCAGTATCTGCGCGTGCTGATGGTGGCCGGAACGGCGTCGGTGGTTGCGGCGATCACAGCGTCGCATTCGGGCGTGTCGGTCACCAGCGCGGCCTATTGGTTCCCACCGTTCAATCTGATTGCTTTGCTGGAAACGCTGGCGATTGCTGCGTTCGGCGGTTGGCTGGGCATCCAACTGAAAATCCCCGGCGGTGCCCTGCTGACGCCGTTGGCGATTGGCGGTGCCTTAACGTTGAGCGGCGCCGTTGAACTGGTGCAGCCGCCCTGGCTGCTGGCGGTCAGCTATATGGTGCTCGGCTGGCGTATTGGCCTGGGTTTTACGCTGGCGGTGGTGCAATACGCCATGCGTGCTTTCTGGCGCATTTTGTTTTCGATTTTATTGTTGATGGCGCTGTGCGGAGTCTTGGCGATCGGGCTGGTGTTCTTTTTCGATATCGATCCGCTGACGGCTTACTTGGCAACCAGCCCGGGCGGGCTGGACAGCGTAGCCATTATTGCGGCGTCGACCGATGTGGACATCGGTTTGATTATGACGTTTCAGACGTTGCGGTTTTTGTTGGTGTTGGTGGTGAGTCCGATGCTTGCCAGGACGTTGGCGAAGCGGTTGTTGGTGGACGCTAAACGGGAGACGCCAGACGGGAGACGCTAGATACGAACCGTCGCCTTTGGCTTCGCTAACTGGCGTCATGCGTCTCCCGTCACAAAAAATCGCCCCAACGCTGCTGCAACAACGCCAACATCACCACCGGCGCGGTTTCGGTGCGCAGCACGCGTGGGCCAAGTTGCCAGCTTTGGAAACCGGCTTTGGTGGCGGCGGTCACTTCCAGGTCGGTCAGGCCGCCTTCGGGGCCGATCAGGAAACTGACTGAAGCGGGCGACGCTTCGGGAAAATTCGGTTTTTCCGCGCTGGTGTGCAGCACCAGTTTCAGCGCGCTGTCTTGAGCAGTAACCCATTCTTCCAGACTTTGAATCTCGCCCAGTGCGGGCAGCCGGTCCTGTCCGCACTGTTCACAGGCCGACGCCAATACGCCCTGCCAGTGTTGGATTTTTTTCTCTTGCCGGTCGGCTTTCAGTTTTAAATCGCAGCGTTCGCTGTTCAACGGTGTGATGGCGCTGACGCCGAGTTCGGTAGCTTTTTGCAGCGCGTAATCGAAGCGGTCGCCTTTCGACAGCACCAGTCCCAAATGGGTGTGCAACGGCGATTCGGTTTGGCTGGGCAGGGCGTCGAGAACCTTGACGGAAGCGTCGCGTTTACCGACTGCCACCAACTCGGCACGAAAGCGTTGGCCGCGGCCGTTGAACACTTCCAGCGCTGCGCCATCGCTCATGCGCAGTACGCGCACCAGATGCCCAAAGGCACCTTCGGGTAGCGCCAGTTGGTGGCCGCTGGTGTCGGCGTCAGGAAGATAAATTCTGGGGATGCGCATGGTTCAGCGCAGGCCGGTGGTTTCGTCCAGGCCCAGACGCAGGTTCATGTTCTGCACCGCTGCGCCGGACGCGCCCTTGCCTAAATTGTCGAGCCGGGCCATCAGCATGATGCGGCCATCTTTGGCGAACACGAACAGTTCGACTCGGTTGCTGTCGTTGCAGGCGGTCGGGTTCATAAAGCCGCCGTCGTCGAGGTGGGATTCGTCGTTCAGTGGCATCAGTTGCACAAAGGCTTCGCCGCTGTAGGCGGAGGCCAGGCACTGATGAATCTGCTCGGCGCTGCCGTTCAGCAGGCGCTCGTGCAACGGCACTTCGACGATCATGCCTTGTTCGACATTGGCGACGGTGGGTACAAACACCGGCGCGAATTCAAAGCCGGGGATGCGCTGCATTTCCGGCAGATGTTTGTGGCTGAGGTCGAGGTTTTTTGGTCGTGCGGCGGCGTCGCCAACGGCGCGGCCGGTCTTGCTTTGATAGTCGGCAATCATCGCTTTGCCGCCACCGCTGTAGCCGGTGATGGCGTGGACGTTGATCGGGTAGTCGGTCGGCAGCAGGCCGGCTTTGACCAGCGGCGTGGTCAGCAAGGTCATGCCGGTGGGGTAGCAGCCGGGGTTGGCGATGCGGTTTGCTGAACGCAGTTGTTCACGCTGGCCGGGCAGTTCCGGTACGCCATAGACCCAACCCGGTGCGACCCGATGCGCGCTGGAAGCGTCGATGATGACGGTGTTGGGATTGGTCACCAGGCTGACTGCTTCGCGCGCGGCGTCGTCCGGCAAGCACAGAAAGACGACTTCAGCCTCGTTCAGATATTGCTGGCGCAGGTTTTGGTCACGGCGTTGGTCTTCGTCAATGCTGAGCAATTGAACGTCCGGGTGTGCGTCCAGCCGTTGCTGAATTTGCAGGCCGGTTGTTCCGTACTGACCGTCGATAAAAACGCTGTGTGCCATGCTGTGCCTTTGTGAAACGTCGTTGCTTAGCTGAGCTGATCGAGAATCGCTAATGCCGGCTCGGCTCGGTTCAGGGTATAGAAGTGCAGACCCGGCGCGCCGCTGTCGAGCAATTCGCGGCACAGGATGGTAACCACTTCCTGGCCGATGGCGGTGATGCGTTGGCTGTCATCGCCGCAGGCTTCGAGTTGCTTGCGCAACCAGCGCGGGATGTCGGCACCGCAGGCATCGGAAAACCGGATCAGGCTCGATACGTTGGTGATCGGCATGATACCCGGCACGATGTCGATGTCACAGCCCCGCTGCCGCACCTGCTTGACGAAATGCCGGTAGGCGTCGGCGTTGTAGAAATACTGGGTAATCGCCCGGTCGGCACCGGCCTTGGCCTTGGTGATGAAGTTGCCAATGTCGGTATCGAAGTTCGGCGCTTGCGGATGCATTTCCGGGTAGGCCGCGACTTCCAACTGGAAAGTGTCGCTGTAATGCGCGCGGATAAAGCGCACCAGATCGCTGGCGTAACGGAAATCGCCACCGGTGCCGCCCATGCCCGATGGCAAGTCGCCACGCAGCGCGACAATGCGACGAATGCCCGCGTCGCGATAGCGATTGAGCAATTCGATAACGGTCGCTTCGGTGGTACCGATGCACGACAAGTGCGGCGCACTGGGCACACCGCGCTGATTCAATTCAATAACGGTCTGAATGGTGCGTTCCTGAGTGGAACCCCCAGCGCCATAAGTGACGGAAAAAAATTCCGGATTCACGGCTTTTAATGCGGCGTGTTCTTCGAGCAATTTTTCATAGCCGGCTTCGGTACGCGGCGGGAAAAATTCAAAGCTGACAGGAACGGAAAGGGACATTGTTTGGACTCTGTCGAAAGACGCGAAGCGGGAGACGCTAACCTGCGTCAAGCGTCTCCCGTCCAGCGTCTGGCGGTGTTTTAATATTTATAATCGTTCGGTTTGAACGGCCCTTCGACCGGTACGCGAATGTATTTGGCTTGCTGGTCGGTCAGGCGCGTAATGACGCCACCGAAACCACGCACCATTTCGGCCGCCACTTCTTCGTCGAGTTTTTTCGGCAGTACTTTCACGTACAAATTCTTGGCTTTTTCCGCTGCTGGCAGATCGGCAAATTTCTGTTCGTACAGATACATTTGCGCCAGCACCTGGTTGGCAAAAGAACCGTCCATCACACGGCTCGGGTGGCCGGTGGCGTTGCCCAGATTCACCAGTCGACCTTCGGCCAGCAGAATCAAAAAGTCGCTGGTATCGTCGCTGCGATAGATCTGATGCACTTGCGGTTTCACTTCATCCCAACGCCAGGTTTTGCGCATAAAGGCGGTGTCGATTTCGTTATCGAAGTGACCGATGTTGCACACCACGGCACCTTTTTTCAGCGCGGCCAGCATGTGTTTGTCACACACATTGGTGTTGCCGGTGGTGGTGACGATAAGGTCGGTGTTGCCCAGCAATTCGGTGTTGATGCTGGCGACGGTGCCATCGTTCTGACCGTTTTTGTACGGCGAGACGACTTCGAAACCGTCCATGCACGCCTGCATGGCGCAGATGGGGTCGATCTCGGTGACGCGCACGATCATGCCTTCCTGACGCAAGGACGCCGCCGAACCTTTGCCGACGTCGCCGTAGCCAATCACCAGCGCTTTTTTACCGGCCAGCAGGTGGTCGGTGGCGCGTTTGATGGCGTCGTTCAGTGAATGACGGCAGCCGTATTTGTTGTCGTTCTTCGATTTGGTGACCGAATCGTTGACGTTGATTGCCGGCACTTTCAAGGTGCCTTCGTCGAGCATTTCCAGCAGGCGATGCACGCCGGTGGTGGTCTCTTCGCTGATGCCGTGAATGTCGTTCAGCAGTTGCGGGTATTTGTTGTGCACCATCTCGGTCAGGTCGCCACCGTCGTCGAGAATGATGTTGGCGTTCCAGGTTTCCGAGCTGCCTTTTTCGGCCAAAATGGTTTGCTCAATGCACCACAGAAATTCTTCTTCGGTTTCACCTTTCCAGGCGAACACCGGAATGCCGGCGGCGGCGATGGCGGCGGCAGCGTGATCCTGCGTCGAGAAAATATTGCACGATGACCAACGCACTTCGGCACCGAGTTCGACCAGGGTTTCGATCAGCACGGCGGTCTGAATTGTCATGTGAATGCAACCCATGATGCGCGCGTCTTTCAACGGTTGTTCGGCTTTGTATTTGCTGCGCAACGCCATCAGCGCTGGCATCTCGCTTTCAGCGATGGCGATTTCTTTGCGGCCGTAGCCGGCCAGGTTGATGTCGGCGACTTTGTAGTCGCTGAAGTTTGAAAGGTCAGTTGCTGCGGTCATGGGGTTCTCCTGTTGGACGCCGGCGCGAGGGTCGGGGTTCGCGCCGGCTGCCGAAACTGTGTTTGCGATTAGAGGTTAGCGCCTTTCTTCAGGGCGTCGACTTTGTCCAGATTTTCCCAACTGAAGCCGTCGCGGCCGAAGTGACCGTAGGAGGCGGTTGGGCGATAAATCGGGTTGAGCAGGTCGAGCATTTCGACGATGCCGCGTGGGCGCAGGTCGAAGTGTTCGCGCACCAGTTCGGCAATCAGGTTTTCATCGACCTTGTTGGTGCCGAAGGTGTTGATCGAAATCGAGGTTGGTTCGGCGACGCCGATGGCGTAGGAAACCTGGATTTCGCACTTGTCGGCCAGGCCGGCCGCGACGATGTTTTTCGCCACGTAGCGACCGGCGTAAGCGGCGCTGCGGTCCACCTTGGATGGGTCTTTGCCCGAGAAAGCGCCGCCGCCGTGACGTGCCATGCCGCCGTAGGTATCGACGATGATTTTACGGCCGGTCAGGCCGCAATCGCCCACCGGGCCGCCGATGACGAAGTTGCCGGTCGGGTTGATGTGGAACAGGGTTTTGTCGTGCAGCCATTCGGCCGGCAAGGTCGGCTTGATGATGTGCTCGAGCACGGCATCGCGCAGGTCGCCCAGGCTGATGTTCGGGTCGTGTTGGGTTGACAGAACGACGGCATCGACGGCCACCGGCTGGCCGTTTTCATAACGCAGCGTGACCTGGGATTTGGCGTCCGGACGCAACCACGGCAGGGTGCCGTTTTTGCGCAGCTTGGCCTGGCGTTCGACCAGACGGTGCGAGAAGTAAATCGGCGCGGGCATAAAGGCATCGGTTTCGTTGGTGGCGTAGCCGAACATCAGGCCCTGGTCGCCGGCGCCCTGATCTTTGTTGTCGGCTTCGTCGACGCCCATGGCGATGTCGGCGGACTGTTTGCCGATGGCGTTCAGGACGGCGCAGGAATCGGCGTCGAAACCGACGTCGGAACTGGTGTAACCGATGTCGCGGATGACGCCACGGACGATGTCTTCCAGGTCGACGTAGGTGTTGGTGCGCACTTCGCCGGCGATGATCGCCATGCCGGTTTTCACCAGCGTTTCTACGGCGACGCGGGCGTGTTTGTCTTCACTGAGAATGGCGTCCAGAACGGCGTCGGAAATCTGGTCGGCCATTTTATCCGGGTGGCCTTCGGAGACCGATTCGGATGTAAACAGGCTGTATTCGCTCATTGCTTTTCCCTCGAGCTGATGGTGATTAAGTCAGGCCGCCGCGGTTGCCGTGCGTCGGTCTGGTTGTTCGTGATTCATGCCCGGCTTGCGGTACAACTGCGTCTGTACCTGAAAGCCGTTGCGCAATGCCAGAAAGCGGCCGGTTTCGTGAATCAAGCCGGCGGCTGTGGCCCATTGGTGCAATTCTTCCGGTTCAAAGCCGAGCCACTGGTCGCCGCATTCGCTGTAGGCCCATTCCTGATCGTGACGACACAGATCGGTCACCACCAGCAGGCCGCCTGCTTCTATTAAGGCGGCGCATTGTTGCAGTTCCTGCGCTGGCTCCGGCACGTGGTGCAATACCATGTTATAGACCACCAGATCGTAATGATGGCCTTCGGCGACCAGAGCGGCGGTATCGCCTTCACGCAGTTCAATGCCGGCGAGGCCATCGGTCAGGCCGCGTGCCTGGTCGAGCATGGCGCTGGAAATATCGACGCCAGTGACCGAATCAAAACGGTCGTGCAGGGCGCGTAGAAATTCGCCTTTGCCGGGGCCGACTTCCAGTACGGTCTGGTGATGGTCGCGACGAGCGTTATCGACCAGTTCCAACGTTTCCGGTCCGTATTGATGAAACAGAGCAATACGTTCTTGATGCAATTCCAGTTCATCAGCGTGGCTGGCGAAAAACGCCTGGGCCGCTTGCAGCCGGGCGGCGCGGATGTCGTCGAGTTTCGCCGCCAGTGAGTCCGGCAGAGGGTAGCCATCGAGCGTGCGGAACAGATCCTGTTGCAGGCCTAATTGATTGGTCAGCGAGCGGCGGTAGTAGATGGAGTTGCCTTCGCGCCGACCTTCCACCCAGCCGGCCGTGGCAAGAATTTTCAGATGGTGGCTCATGCCCGATTGTTTGACCTCGAGCAGATCGCTTAATTCAAGCACGCCGAATGCCCCGTAACCCAAAACCTGCAATACGGTCACACGGGTCGGGTCGCCCAGGGCTTTGAAGAAGACGGGCAGTTGCTCAAGGTTCATGGGCGGCAAGACTAGCAGCGGTTCCGGGCTTTCTCAATGTCTATATCAATAAATATTGATATAGATTTGATAGGTAGGTTGCGTGGCCTGAGGCTGCGCCTTTCTGCTATTATTTCGCGGCTCATAATAAGTGACTTGTGATGCCTGCCTTGGCCGATACCGTCACTTTTTGGGACAATCCGTTACCCTTCGGGAGACTTCCCGGACACGTCGCTCGAACAACAAACGATTAACCGAGGATGTATTAATGCCGTCACGCAGTGATCTCGCCAACGCGATCCGCGCTCTGAGTATGGATGCGGTGCAAAAAGCCAATTCCGGTCACCCTGGCATGCCGATGGGCATGGCCGACATCGCCCAGGTGTTGTGGTGCGACTATCTCAAGCACAACCCGACCAACCCGCATTGGTATGATCGCGACCGCTTTATCCTGTCCAACGGCCACGGCTCCATGCTGCATTATTCGTTGCTGCATCTGAGCGGTTACGACCTCGGTATTGAAGACCTCAAACAATTCCGGCAATTGCATTCACGCACGCCAGGCCACCCTGAATACGGCTATACCCCGGGTATTGAAACCACCACCGGTCCGCTCGGTCAGGGCTTGGCCAACGCTGTTGGTTTCGCGCTGGCGGAAAAAACGCTGGGTGCGCAGTTCAACCGCAAAGGCCACGCCATTGTCGATCACCACACCTATGTGTTCCTGGGTGATGGTTGCCTGATGGAAGGCGTTTCTCATGAAGCGGCGTCGCTGGCTGGCACTCAAGGTCTGGGCAAACTGATTGCCTTCTACGACGACAACGGCATTTCCATCGACGGTGAAGTGGAAGGCTGGTTCACCGACGACACCGTCAAGCGTTTCGAAGCCTACGGTTGGCAAGTGATTCCGCGCGTTAACGGCCACGACCCGGAAGAGATCAAACAGGCCATCGAAACCGCGCGCGACAACACCGATCAGCCGACGCTGATTTGCTGCAAAACCATCATCGGTTTTGGTTCGCCTAATAAAGAAGGTAAAGAAGCCAGCCACGGTGCGGCGCTGGGTGCCGACGAAATCGTACTGACTCGCGAAAAACTGGGCTGGAAATACGGCGCGTTTGAAATCCCGCAAGACATCTACGACGCCTGGGATGCGCGCGGCAAAGGCCGTAAAGCGGAAACCAGCTGGAACGATGCCTTCAAGGCCTATCAGAAAGCCCATCCGGAATTGGCGGCTGAATTCGAGCGGCGCCTGAGCGGTGAGCTGCCGGCTGATTTCGCGCAATTTGCGGCAACGTTAATCAAAGACGTTGATGCCAAAGGCGAAACCATCGCCAGCCGCAAGGCGTCGCAGCAGTCCATCGAAGCCTTTGCGCCCAAGCTGCCGGAAATTTTTGGTGGCTCAGCCGACCTGGCCGGTTCCAACTTAACCTTGTGGAGCGGTGCACGCGGTGTCAGCCAGGCTGAACCGGATGGCAACTATTGCTTCTACGGCGTGCGTGAATTCGGCATGACCGCCATCATGAACGGTTTGTCGTTGCATGGCGGTTTCCGTCCGTACGGCGCTACCTTCCTGATCTTTATGGAATACGCGCGCAATGCGGTGCGCATGTCGGCGCTGATGAAACAGCCGGTGATTCACGTCTACACCCACGATTCCATCGGTCTGGGCGAAGACGGCCCGACGCACCAGCCGATCGAGCAACTGGCCTCATTGCGCCAGACCCCGAACCTGGAAACCTGGCGTCCGTGCGATACCGTGGAAACCACCATCGCCTGGAAAAACGCCATTGAGTCGAAGGACCATCCCAGTGCACTGATTTTCTCTCGTCAGGCGCTGGCGCACCAAAAACGGACAGCGGCGCAGATTGCCGATGTCGAAAAAGGCGGTTACATCCTGCGCGACAGCGACGGCACACCGGCGATCATTCTGATCGCCACGGGTTCAGAAGTAGGCCTGGCGATGGACGCCGCCGAACAGCTGGCAGCCAAAGGCGTTTCGGCGCGCGTCGTTTCCATGCCCTGCACCGAGCGTTTTGATGCTCAGGATGCGGCCTATCGTGAAGCGGTGTTGCCGACAGGCGTTAAGCGGGTTGCCATCGAAGCCGGTATCGCCGACTTCTGGTACAAGTACGTTGGCCTCGATGGTGCGGTGCTGGGCATGACCAGCTTTGGCGAATCGGCACCGGCGGGCGATCTGTACAAGCATTTCGGCCTGACCGTCGATGCCTTGGTTGAGCGGGCGCAATCCATTTTGTAAAACCGCAGCGCCGACCGACACTTGGTCAATAAAATGCCCCGGGACTCCGGGGCTTTTTTATGGCGCCGACGGCGCGACTTTCTGGCGTTTTTCTCGTTTGTCAGCGAGTTCGAATCGGTCAATAAATAACCGCTCAAACACAAAGGCTGACAAGCCCGTGTATGGCGGTTCGGCTTTTGCATAACGTGGCTTTTGCGCTCTGTCTCAATGCTGGATTCTGCGGCTGTATCGCGGGTTTAGCTGTGTATAATGCAGGCGTTTGTTAAGCAGGGTCTTCGGGGGTTGACCGATCGGTCAGCTATGCCTAGAGTGCTCCCAAGGGTCCGGGTCGGGCCAGTTGGGCGTATGCAAAACAACCATAACATTAATCGCTGATAGGGGATTCTCCATGAAAGGTATGTTCAAGGTCGCTACTGCGACGGCCGTATTAGGCGCAGTTTTGGTGGCGGGTTGCTCATCCGATAGCGACGAAGAGCAGTCCGCAAGCTTTAGCCCGGCTGTGATTTACGACACCGCCGGTAAGTTCGACAAATCATTCAACGAAGCGGTTTTCCGTAACGGTGTTGAAGAGTTCAACACGGACCACGACGGCGTTACCGTATCTGAATTCGAACCGCAAAACGAAGAACAGCGTGAGCAAGGCCTGCGTCGTCTGGCCAGCAACGGCAACAGCCCGATCGTAGCTGTCGGCTTCAACTTCTCGTCTTCCATCGAGAAAGTTGCCACCGAATTCCCGGATACTCAGTTCGCCATCATCGACTCTGTGGTTGACCTGCCGAACGTTCAGTCGATCGTCTTCGCTGAGCACCAAGGTTCTTTCCTGGTTGGCGCTCTGGCAGCCATGGCCAGTGAAAACGGTGCTGTTGGTTTCGTCGGCGGTATGGACATTCCGTTGATCAGCAAATTTGCTTGCGGCTTTGAGCAAGGCGCCAAGTACGTTAACCCGAACATCGAATACTTCGAGAACATGACCGGTTCCACTCCGGCTGCGTTCGCCGATCCGGCACGTGGTTCTGAGCTGGCCAAGTCACAAATCTCTCAAGGCGCTGACGTGATCTTCGCAGCAGCTGGCGGTACCGGTATCGGTGTTTACCAGGCGGCGGCTGACGAAGGCGTTTACGCCATCGGTGTTGACTCCAACCAGAACTACCTGCAACCGGGCACCATGCTGACTTCCATGGTCAAGCGCGTCGGTGTTGCGGCTTACCAGACTTGGGAAGAAGCTCAAGCCGGTAACTGGGAAGGCGGCATCAAGGTGCTGGACCTGTCTGCAGGCGGTGTTGACTGGGCGCTGGACGAATTCAACCAAGACCTGATTCAACCGGCTTGGGAAGAGCGTATGGCTCAGATCCGTCAAGCGATCATCGATGGCGACATCGACGTGTACGACTACACCACCACTGGCAGCTGCGATTTCTAATCCAGCCGACCGTTGGTCGAAAAGCACTCGCCTGTAAGCGGGTGCTTTTTTGTTCGGCCCTGACCCGTCTTCCACCCCCGACGCGCCAGGGCCTGTCCTTCCGCTAGATAACGATTACCGGGTGACCCATGACTCCCCCCGATTCAGCTTCTGACTCTGCCATGGAATTGGCCTTGGAACTGCGTGGCATTGATAAACGTTTTGGCGACGTTCATGCCAACAAAGACATCCATCTTCAGGTCCGACAAGGCACCATTCACGGCATCGTGGGTGAGAACGGTGCCGGCAAGTCGACGCTGATGAGCATCATCTATGGCTTTTACGCCGCCGATAAAGGCGATGTTCTGGTCGATGGTCAGGTGCTCGACATCAAGGATTCCAAAACGGCCATCAACGCCGGTATTGGCATGGTGCACCAGCACTTCATGCTGATTCAGAATTTTACCGCCCTGGAAAACGTCATCCTGGGTGCCGAAGACGGCTTCACCATCGACGCCAGTCTCGACAAAGCCCGCCGTGAAATGGAGCGGCTGGCCGATGAATATCAATTGAGTGTGCCGCTGGATGTGCCGGTGGAAGAATTGTCGGTTGGCTATCAGCAGCGCATCGAAATTCTTAAGGCGCTGTATCGTGGCGCGCGCATCCTGATTCTCGACGAACCAACCGGCGTGTTGACGCCGCAGGAAACCGACCATCTGTTTAAAGTGTTGGCGTCGCTGAAAGAACAAGGCACGACGGTAATTTTGATCACCCACAAATTGCGCGAAATCATGGCGGCCACCGATGAAGTATCGGTCATGCGCCGCGGTGAAATGGTGGCACATCTGAAAACCGCCGACACCAATCAGGAAGAACTGGCCGAATTGATGGTCGGTCGCAAAGTACTGTTGCGGGTGGAAAAAGGCGAAGCTGAGCCAGGCGAGGTCAAGCTGGCGGCGCGTCACATCAGCCTGACCGACAGCGTTGGCGTGAAGCGTTTGAACGATGTGTCTTTTGAGGTTCGTGCCGGAGAAATCGTCGGCGTCGCCGGGGTGTCTGGCAATGGCCAGTCTGAGTTGCTCGAAGCGCTGGCGGGCATCCGCAACATTGACGAAGGCGAAATTTATCTCAACGGCCAGACCATCACTCCGCAGGATTCGCTGGATCCGGAAAAAGTACGTCACGCCGGTGTGGGCCACATTCCCGAAGACCGTCATCGCATGGGTCTGATCAACGCCTTCTCCGCGTATGAAGCCTTCGTGCTGGGATATCACCGCGACGGCCTGTACAACAAAGGCGTACTGATGAGCCCGCAGGCGATGATCGACGATTGCCAGCAGAAGATGAATAGCTGGGACGTCCGTCCGCCGAATCCGTTATTGAAGACCGCCAATTTTTCCGGCGGTAACCAACAAAAACTGGTGATCGCCCGCGAAGTCGAACAAGGCCACGATGTGATGCTGATCGGCCAGCCGACGCGTGGTGTCGACATTGGTGCCATCGAATCCATCCACAAACGCATTCTGGAAATGCGCGATGCCGGCAAAGCCATTCTGCTGGTGTCGGTTGAACTCGATGAAATTCGTTCGCTGGCAGACCGCATTCTGGTGATGTTCGACGGCATCATCGTCGGCGAAGTGCCGGCCGACAAAGCCGACGAACGCACCCTCGGTCTGATGATGGCTAACATCGTTCCCGATCACATTAAGGCGCTTCAGGCGGAGGTTTCAGCATGAGTCAACAGCGCATCCCCGCCTGGATCACCGTCGGTGTTATTCCGGTCACCAATGTTCTGATTGCTGCCATCGCCGCTGGCCTGGTGTTTTTGTATCTGAACATCAACCCGCTCGACGCATTGCAGTCGATGGTGTCTGGTGCGTTCGGCAGCGGTTACGGCTGGGGTTACACCCTCTATTACATGACCAGTTACATCTTCACCGCCCTGGCAGTTGCGGTCGCATTCAAGTGCGGGCTGTTCAACATCGGTGGTGAAGGTCAGGCGTACATCGGCGCATTGGGCGTTGGTCTGGTGTGTTTGGGATTGGGCGGCCATGTGCCGTTCATCGTGCTGTTGCCGATCAGCATTATTGCGGCGGCTGTATTTGGCGCGCTGTGGGCGTTAATACCGGCCGCATTGCAGGCGTATCGCGGTTCACACATCGTAATCACCACCATCATGTTCAACTTCATTGCTGCTTCGTTGATGAATTATCTGCTGGTTTATTTCCTCAAGCCGGTTGGCACCATGTCGGTGGAAAGTGCGGTGTTCGATGCAGCCAGCTGGATTCCGAAGATTCACGAAATACTGGCGGTGTTCGGCATTCGCATGGCCGCCTCGCCGTTGAACCTGACCATTGTCTGGGCGTTGATCGTCGCCTTTGCTGTCTGGGTGTTCCTGTGGCGCACCCGCTGGGGTTATGAAATCCGTTCGGTGGGCAGTAACAGCAGCGCGGCGCGTTACGGTGGTATCAATATTCCTCGCGTTGTCATCCTGACCATGCTGGTGGCTGGCGCACTGGCCGGCTTTATGGCGTTGAACGTGGTGCAGGGCCAGGCGCATCAGATCAAGCTGAACCTGGTCAACCAGATGGGCTTCACCGGCATCGCCGTGGCACTGATGGGGCGTAACCATCCGTTCGGTATTGTGCTGGCGTCGCTGATGTTCGGATTCCTGACGCAAGGCGGCAGTGAGTTGCAGTTCGAATACGCCGTCGATGCGCGCATTGTTGTGGTGTTGCAGGGTCTGGTGATTCTGTTCTCCGGCGCGTTGCAACACATGATGAAGCATCCGATTGAGCGGCTTTATCTGAACTACGCACGGCGACGCAACAGCGCCAGCGACGAACAGCACGCAGCGGAGGCCTGATCATGGAATTGTTCAACAGCATCATCGTGATCCTCGACGCCACCTTGCGTAACGCCACACCACTGATTTTTGCAGCGCTGGCCGGCATGTTTTCCGAGCGTTCCGGCATCGTCAACATTGCGCTGGAAGGCAAGATTCTGATCAGCGCCTTCTTTGGTGCCTCGGCCGCTTACTATTTCGGTTCGCCCTGGATGGGTTTGCTGTGCGGTGTGTTGGCGTCGGTCGTGTTTGCCCAATTGCACGCCTTCGCTACCGTCACCCACAACGGCGACCATGTGGTGTCCGGCCTGGCGATCAACATTCTGGCGATTGGTCTGACCGCCGCCATCGGTAACTACTGGTTCCACCAGGGCGGCAACACGCCGAATCTGGCGTTTGGCGAAACCCACGCCCGCTTTACCCCGATCAAGCTGCCCTTTGCCGACCAGTTGGCCGACGTGCCGATCATCGGCGGCATCTATTCTGAATTGCTCAGCGGCCACTATTTGCTGGTCTACCTGGCGTTTCTGGCGGTTCCGCTGTGCTGGTATATCCTGTTCCGCACCCGTTTCGGGCTGCGCGTTCGGGCCGTCGGCGAAAACCCTCACGCCGTAGATACCGCCGGTATTTCAGTGGCGAAAACCCGTTACCTGGCGCTGTTGATGACCGGCATTCTGGTTGGCTTTGCTGGCGTTTATTTGTCGGTAGCCGTTACCGCCCAGTTCTCGCCAAACATGAGTGCTGGCAAGGGCTATATGGCACTGGCGGCTTTGATTTTCGGTAAGTGGCGGCCGCGTTCCGCCATGTGGGCCTGCTTGCTGTTCGGTCTGCTCGAAGCCATTGCCATTCGCAGCCAGGGTGTTGTTTTCCTGGGTGTGGAAGTGCCGGTGCAGCTGGTTGAAGCCACGCCTTACATTCTGACGGTGGTTCTGCTCGGTGGCTTTATCGGTCGCTCGGTGGCACCGAAAGTGATCGGCGAACCTTACGTTAAAGAACGCAACTGAACCCGGTTAGCATTCCAGAAACGGGGCTGCCCAGGCGGCAGTCCCGTCCATAATAAGACGAACGCTGCAGCGCTCGCCCCACCAGACCTTCCTGTTCCGAGAGGCCGCCATGAACACCATTCCTTCGCTCGATTTGCGTCGTTTTGAATCCGACCCGGAAGCCTTTGTGCGCGAGATGGGCGCGGCCTATCAAGCCTGGGGCTTTGCCGGCATCACCGGTCACGGCATCGATCGTTCCGTGATCATGGATGCGCTGCACGCGTCCGAACGGCTGTTTGCCCAGCCCGAAGCCGTGAAGAAGAAATACTTCAAAGACAACGGTGGCACCCGCGGCTACACACCGTTCGGCACCGAGATCGCCAAAGACGCCAAACACGTCGATTTGAAAGAGTTCTGGCACGTCGGTCGCGAAATCGAAGGCACACCGCCGCACAAAGATTTAACGCCCAATGTCTGGCCGGACGAAGTGCCGGAATTCAAGACCGCCATGTTGCGTCTGTACCGGGAACTCGATGCGCTGTCGGTCACCTTGTTGCAGGCCTTTGCGTTGTTCATTGGTGAAGATCGGCACTATTTCGACACCAAGGTGAATCACGGCAATTCCATTTTGCGGCCACTGCATTACCCGCCCATCACCGATCCGAATTTGCCCAACGTTCGTGCAGGTGCGCATGAAGACATCAACCTGATTACGCTGCTGGTCGGCTCCGAACAGGAAGGTCTGGAAGTGCTGAACAAGCGCGATGAGTGGGTGGGCATTTCGATGATCGAAGGGACCATCATCTGCAATGTCGGCGATATGCTGCAACGCCTGACCAACCATGTATTGCCGTCCACGACGCATCGCGTGGTCAACCCGAAAGGCGAAGCGGGCAAAGTATCGCGCTATTCAATTCCGTTCTTCGTGCACCCGAATCCGGGTACGTCGCTCGATGCTTTGCCGCAATGCGTGACTGACGACAATCCCAAACGCTATCCGCCGATCACCAGCGATGAATATCTGATGGAACGGCTGCGTCAGATCGGTCTGGTCAAATAGTTTTGCTCAGTCGGCGGCGCCGAACACCAGGCTGACGTTGGTGCCGCCGAAGCCAAAACTGTTGCTCATCACTTGCCGCATCGGTTGGTCGCGGCGTTGTTGCACGACGGGCAAGTCACCAACGCCCGGGTCCAACGTATCGATATTGGCTGATGCCGCCATAAAGCCTTCGCGCATCATCAACACGCTGTAAATGGCTTCGTGGATATCGGCTGCACCGAGCGAGTGGCCGGTCAACGATTTGGTTGAGCTGAACGGCGGCACTTTATTGGCGAACGCTGCTTTCATGGCTTCCAGCTCTACTAAGTCGCCAGCTTGGGTGCTGGTGCCGTGGGTGTTGATGTAATCGATCGGCTGTTCCAGTCCTTCCAACGCCTGTGCCATAGCGCGTTGGGCGCCATCGCCGGACGGCGCCACCATGTCGTATCCGTCGGAAGCGGTGCCGTAACCAACCAGCTCGGCCAGAATGGTCGCGCCGCGTTTGATGGCGTGCTCGCGCTCTTCCAACACCATAACGCCACCGCCGCCAGCAATGACAAAGCCTTCCCGGTTCGCATCATACGGGCGGCTGGCTTGAGTGGGGTTGTCGTTGTGGTGGGTGGGGAAGGCGCCCATGGCATCAAACAACACGCTTTGGCTCCAGTGTTCCGCTTCGCCACCACCGGCAAACACGATGTCCTGTTTACCCCATTGAATCAGCTCCATGCCGTAACCGATGCAGTGTGCGCTGGTCGAGCAGGCGGACGACACCGTCGCGTTCATGCCTTTAATGCCAAAGGCTGTCGATAAACAGGCTGATACCGTGCTGCCCATGGTCGAGGTCACTCGATAAGGCCCGACGCGACGCACGCCGCGCTCACGCAGAATGTCGGCGGCTTCGACGATGTCTTGCGTGGAGGCACCGCCGGATCCCATCAACAGACCGGTTCGCGGGTGGCTGATCTCAGCTTCGGTCAGCCCCGCCTGGGCGATGGCTTCCTCCATGGCGATGTAGCTGTAAGCTGCAGCCTCGCCCATAAAACGATAGAGTTTGCGCGGAATGCGCTCTTCGGGGTTCAGATTTTCGATGGAACCGGCGATCTGGCAGCGCAGTCCCATCGACTGGTATTCGGGTTGAAAGCGAATGCCGGAGCGGCCATCACGCAAGGATTGCAGCACTTCAGATTGTTGGTTGCCAATGCAGGAGACGATACCCATGCCTGTAATTACAACGCGGCGCATACTGGTGTCCTTTGCAAATGAGTGCAGTGCGCACTCGGTTGAGAAATTTTAAAAGTTTCTTTAGGGAACTAAAATACTAGACTCAAACGTTCTTCATGACAACGGACATCCAACATGCCACGCACCGACTTTTCCGCCATGTATTGCTCTCTGGCCCGCTCCCTGAACATTGTTGGCGATGGCTGGACGCAGTTGATTCTGCGTGATCTGTTTCTTGGCAACCGCCGGTTCAGCGGGTTGCAGGCTAATCTGGGCATTTCAAAAAAAGTGCTGACAGAGCGATTGGACGTGTTGTTGGGTGAAGGGCTGATCGAGATGCAGGCCTATGGCGAATCCGGTGGTCGTTTTGAATATCACCTGACCGAGAAAGGGTCAGAACTGGGCCCGGTGCTGTTGGCGTTGATGGCCTGGGGCGACAAATGGGTGTCCAACAATAAAGCGCCTGTTAAGCTGACTCACCCGGATTGCGGTGCGACCGTTCAGGCACAGGTGGTGTGCAGCCATTGCGCCGAGCCGATCAATTTCGATAGCGTTAAGGCGCAGCCTGGGCCGGGCATGCCAGAGGCGGAACGCCAACGCATTGCCGCGCTGAAAATGAATTGGGCGGTTAAGTCCGCTAACCGTTAACGTAGCGTTCGGTGCCTTTAAGGGAGACAGAGGATGCCATCCATCAAGCACGTTGCCATTACCGGCGGAACTCACGGCAATGAACTGACCGGCGTCTATTTGCTCAAGCATTGGCGCAACAACCCCGTACAGGTCTGCCGCGACAGCTTCGCCACGGAACTGCACTTGGCGAACCCCAAGGCGCATGGGCATAACCGACGCTATCTGGATCAGGACTTAAATCGCCAGTTCAACTGGCCGGATTTAAACGACCACGCCCTGTGCGGCTACGAACAGAACCGCGCCAAATCGTTGAATACGTTATTGGGTCCGAAAGACGAACCGCGCGTCGATTTCGTGCTCGATCTGCACACCACCACCGCCAATATGGGCGTGACGCTGGTCGTTAAATCGGACGACCCGCTGGTGACCGGCATGGCGTTTTACGTCAAACAGCGGTTACCTGAAGTCACCTTGTTTCACGAGCCGTCCGAGCGCATGGACGACAACTTTCTGATTTCACTGGGTCGCCGTCACGGCTTGTTGATTGAGGTGGGGCCGGTGCCGCAAGGTCTGCTGCGTTGGGATATTTATCACCAGACCGAAACCGTGGTCGGCCATTGTCTGGATTATCTGGAAGCGGTGAATCGGGGCGAGGCGCTTGAATTGCCGGCGGAAATGCCGGGCTTTCGCTTTGTGCAAAAAGTGCAGTTGCCGGAAAACGAACGCGGTGAATTGATCGCCATGGTGCATCCGAATTTACAGGATGCCGATTACCAACCAATAGCGCCGGGCGATGCGTTGTTTATGACACTCGATGGGCAAACGCTGCCATATGAAGGGGAGGAAACGCTTTACGGTGCGTTCATCAACGAGGCGGCCTATTACGACCGCCACGTTGGTTTGAGCCTGATGCGGCCCTGCACAATAAAGCGTTCAGTCTGACGCGGCTCAGATCTGGCCGAACTGGAAGCTCAGTACTACGGAAGGACCGGACAAATCGTCGTCGGTAATGCCGTCAACGCTCGGGTCGGTGGTCAGTCGGTAAGCACCGCCGATGCCCACTTCCAGGAAATCAGTCAGATTGATTTCCGCACCAATGCTCACTTCGCTGACCAAAAAGCTGCCTTTTTCTTCGGTGGCTCCGTCATCCAAAGACACCGCACCGGCACCCAGCAACATCTTGGTTTCCACGTGAACCACGGCGTCCGGGCGATGGGTGTAACCCAGCAATAAGCCTCCGTAACCGAAATCCAGCGCGGTGTCGGGCGCCCATTCGGGTTCATTGATCAAACCGTAACCGGCGCCACCGATCAGCAACGAGTGGTTGCCGGTGGTAAAGGTGCCAGCGCCTTCGCCGCCCAGCATGATGGCGGTTTCACTGCCCACTTCACCGTATTTAACCAAAGGACCGCCATAACCACCCGAGCGGGCATTCTGCATATCAATCAGGGAATCCTTGGCAAAAGCCGGCAGGCTGAACAGCACTAACAAGGGAATCAGGGTAAGGGCGCGCATTGTGTTTCTCCATAACAGGGCACGATGAGTACCGGCCATATCTTGACCGCAGCGAGTCTGCAGCCCAGTGGTAAAAGTCACGAAGCGGAGGAATCGCGCAGTCGTTCTTCCAGTTCGTTCAGTTGCGATTCAAGTTCCGCCAAACGAGTGCGGGTGCGTTCCAGCACCGCCTGCTGGGCATCGAACTCTTCGCGGCTGACGACATCGAGCTTGCTCAGTTGCGATTGCACCAGACTGCGCACATTGGCGCGCACTTCATCGCGGGCTTGCTGGCCCTGGCTGAACAGGGCGCTCGCCTGGCGGCTGATCTGATCGAGAATGTCTTCGGGTAATTTCATGTGGTCTCCGTGCGCCAAAACAGGGCTTGGACTGGCAGTGTCTGCGCTGACGAGCCCCATCCGATGGCGTCTTTGCTGGCTAAATTGTCCGTTGGTGCAAGAGTCGTGTGCGCTAACTCAGTGATATTTCAACGCGAAAACAGCACTTGAACGAATAGTGTGCACTCACAGCGCACAGATATTGTGCATTGCACCAGAGTAGTGCCGTCTGGTTGCGCTCCTTGACCCAGCCTTTACCTAAATCCTTGATTCGACGCAGTTACTGGAGTTGGCACGGGCTTCGCTTTAGCCCCTCGCACACGATTCCAAACGCAGCCAACCGTTGCGTTGGACATTGTAACTCGGGTGATTACCGGTAGCACTGGCTGCGACGGGCGATCCCCTCGTGCCGGCGCTGTCAATTCTCAGTGCAACGGTGGAACGGAAAGGAGTGAATAAAAATGAAACTCGTATCAGCCATTATCAAGCCCTTCAAGTTGGACGACGTCCGCGAAGCGCTGTCTGAAATCGGCGTTCAGGGCATCACCGTGACCGAAGTTAAAGGCTTTGGTCGCCAGAAAGGCCATACCGAACTCTATCGGGGTGCGGAGTACGTGGTCGATTTTCTGCCCAAGGTCAAAGTGGAAGTCGGCGTTTCTGACGAACTGCTGGACCGGGCAATTGAGGCCATTTCCAAGGCCGCCAACACCGGCAAGATCGGTGACGGCAAAATCTTTGTAACCCCGCTGGAACAGGCCATTCGTATTCGTACCGGTGAAACCGGCAACGACGCGATCTGAGCAAAAAATAAATAGCAATTGGAGACAAGGGTGATGCAGAACCAAATTTTTGAACTGCAATTTGCCATGGATACGTTTTATTTCCTGGTAATGGGCGCGCTGGTAATGTGGATGGCCGCTGGTTTCGCAATGTTGGAAGCCGGTCTGGTCCGCGCAAAAAACACCACTGAAATTCTGACTAAAAACATCGCGCTGTACGCGATTGCCTGCACCATGTACCTGATCTGTGGTTATCAGTTCATGTACGGCGGCGGCTTCTTCCTGTCTGGTGTTGAGACAGTCGCCAACTTCAGCGTTGAAGGCGCGTTGGCAGCTTCCATCGAAGAAGGTTTTGACGGCGGCTCAGTATACGCTGGTGCGTCCGACTTCTTCTTCCAGGTGGTCTTCGTGGCAACCGCCATGTCGATCGTTTCCGGTGCCGTTGCTGAACGCATGAAGCTGTGGGCCTTCCTGGTCTTCGCTGTGGTCATGACTGCGGTCATCTACCCGTTCGAAGGCGGCTGGACTTGGGGCGGCAACGACGTCTTCGGCATGTACTCGCTGAGCTACTCTGACTATGCCGGTTCCGGCATCGTGCACATGGCCGGTGCGGCGGCTGCTCTGGCCGGTGTTCTGCTGCTGGGTCCGCGTAAAGGCAAATATGGCAAGGACGGCGAAATCAACGCCATTCCGGGTGCCAACCTGCCGCTGGCGACTCTGGGTACTTTCATCCTGTGGATGGGCTGGTTCGGCTTCAACGGCGGTTCTACGCTGAAACTGGGCGGCATGGCCGTTGCCAACGAAGTCGCTAACGTCTTCCTGAACACCAACGCAGCAGCGGCTGGTGGCTTGATTGCCGCTCTGATCGTCGCTCGCCTGTGGTTCAAGAAAGCTGATCTGACCATGGCTCTGAACGGCGCTCTGGCCGGTCTGGTTGCCATCACGGCTGAACCGGCTGACCCGACTCCGTTGCTGGCTACCATCATCGGTGCCATCGGTGGTGTGATCGTCGTATTCAGCATCGTTGCTCTGGATAAACTGAAAATCGACGACCCGGTCGGTGCCATCTCTGTGCACGGCGTTGTTGGTCTGTTCGGTATCTTCGCGGTCCTGTTGAGTGACAGCGATGCAACCTTCGGCGGCCAGCTGGTTGGCGCTCTGACCATCTTCGTCTGGGTCTTCGTGGCATCTTTGGTCGTCTGGGGCATCATCAAGGCGGTTATGGGTCTGCGTGTAACCGAAGAAGAAGAGTACGAAGGCGTCGATCTGACCGAATGCGGTATGGACGCTTATCCGGAATTCACCGCTGCCAGCAAATAAGGCAAACGGTTAAGCCATTCGGCTTTATTCCAAAGCAAGCAAAGGCCCCGTTACGGGGCCTTTCTTTTTTGCACAGAGCGTTATTGGATCAACGAATTTTGTCGCCCCTTCAGCTTGGTTTATGCTTGAATCGGGTCGTGACTACCTCTCAGGGAGAGTGCTATGAAACTCGTAACCGCAATTATCAAGCCCTTTAAGCTGGACGACGTGCGTGAAGCATTGTCGGAAGTGGGTGTACAGGGCATCACCGTAACCGAAGTGAAAGGCTTCGGTCGCCAGAAAGGCCACACCGAGTTGTACCGTGGCGCTGAATACGTGGTGGATTTTCTGCCCAAGATCAAAGTTGAAGTCGCCACTGACGACAACAAACTGGAAGCGGTCATCGATGCGGTCTCCAAATCAGCCAACACCGGCAAGATCGGTGACGGCAAGATTTTCGTCACCGCACTGGAGCAAGTGATCCGTATTCGTACCGGCGAAACCGGCGAAGACGCCGTGTAATTAAGCGGTCTTTCACCGATAAAAAAACCCGTCCAATGGACGGGTTTTTTGTGTCTGCAAACTGCGAAATTAACTGGTGCGTGATTTACGCGCGGCCCAATATGCCGGCAATTGAAAACACAAAAATCGAATGCTGATGCCGGCCGCCGAGGCAAACAAATAACCTGCGACATAGACCGGCCCGGTCACTTTGACTAATGCGCCGCCGATGATGAAATCCATAAGCATCATCGCCACCAGACCAAAGGCGTAACCGCTGATCAAATAGCGGTGGCCGGTGCGAAACAGGAAACCGAGTACGAGGCCAACAGCCGCGAATCCGATTAATAATTGCAACGGCGATTGCGCAAATTGAGCGCCGAATTGCGCCATCATAAACAGGCTGATGGCGGCTATCGCCATGCGTTGTACGTTGGGATTCATGCGAGCGGCCCTGTGGTTAGAGACTTTTATTATGTGGGTCCGGCCGAGCTTAGCGGTGCACCAACCCGTCTCAATGCGACTTTGGTCGGGTACCGCCAATCAAACCGTGTTTGCGTAACTGGCTGCGAAACTGATGGTAGGTCATACCCAGCGCTTCGGCGGCCTTGCCCTGGTGGCGATCGTGCCGCATCAACGCCGCTTCCAGCAACGAGATTTCAAAGCGCGCCACCTGCTCGACAAAATCGCCATCGCCCAGCGACACGTCGTCGTCACTTTCAGCGCGTGGCCGCCAGGGCGAATCGAAGGGGTCGAGCACCAGTTGATCAACCGGCTCGTCTTCGTGCCCCCAGCGGTACAGGCTGCGTTCGACAACATTTTTCAACTCCCGAACATTGCCGAAAAACGGATGCTGGCTCAGCGTTTCCAGCGCTGAATCGGTAAAACCGGGAAACACCGACCAGCCCAGTTCGCTGCTCATCTGAATGGCAAATTGCTCAGCCAGCAAACGAATATCGCCCTGGCGCGCACGCAGCGGCGGTAATGTCAGCACATCGAAGGCGAGGCGGTCGAGCAGATCGCGTCGGAAGTGATCGGTATTGGCCAGGCGCGGTAAATCCTCGTTGGTGGCCGCGACGATGCGAACATCCACCGTTAACGTCTTTTGCCCGCCCAGACGCTCGAACTCGCCGTATTCGATCAGCCGCAGCAGTTTTTCCTGCAACGGTGCCGACATGGTGCCCACTTCATCGAGAAACAGTGTGCCTTCGTGGGCGCGCTCAAAGCGGCCAATGTGCGTGCGGTTGGCGCCGGTGAACGCGCCCGGTTCGTAACCGAACAGATCGGCGTCAAGCAGGCTTTCGCTGATCGCCGCACAGTTCACCTTGATCAACGGCTGCTGCCAGCGCGACGACAAGTAATGCAGCCGTTCAGCCACCAGCTCCTTGCCGGTGCCGCGCTCGCCAATCACCAGCACCGGCCGGTTCAGCGGTGCCAGATCCGAAACCCGGTCCAGCAGATCGGCCAATACCGGGCTTTCACCCAGCAGGCGTTGTGGGGCGCGGTCGCTCATGGGCGTTCTTCAGTAAAAGTTAACGCGAGTCTAGGTTGGCTTGGTCAGATGAACCAATGAAATTAGTCATTTTCGCTAAACAGCAATAGCGTAAATTGGCGAGATTTCCAGAAAATCCATTAAAAACAATAAGTTAAGGTTTTGGCACGGAAACTGATATAGCCCCAGCGTGAATCGATAAAGGACACCGTCATGATTCGCCTAAAAGAAAAAACACCGCTGTATATGGTCATGATCACCCTGGGCAGTGCGCTCGCCGCGCTGACGCAGTGGTGGATCGGGCTGGTCAGTTTCGCCTTGGCCTTTGGCCTGGTGGAAGGTTTGAGTAGCAGATTTCGCCGCTGGCTGCGCATAAGCCAGTGGTTCAAACACTGAGGAGAGCATTATGGGCATCTTTTCCCGCTTAACCGACATCATCAATTCCAACCTCAATGCCTTACTGGATCGCGCTGAAGATCCGCAAAAAATGATCCGGCTGATCATTCAGGAAATGGAAGAAACGTTGGTTGAAGTACGCTCCAGCTCGGCGCGGGTGATTGCCGATCGCAAAGACGCCCAACGCCGTCTTGAGCGCGTGCGCAAAGACATCGACGACTGGGAAGCCAAAGCCAAGCTGGCACTGAGCAAAGGTCGCGAAGACCTCGCCCGAGCGGCGCTGGCCGAAAAACAAAGCCTGACGGATGAAGCCGACATTCTGGACCGCGAATGCGCGGCGCTGGACGATCATCTGACGCAACTGTCGGAAGAAATCGGCCAGTTGCAGCAGAAACTCAACGACGCCAAAGCCAAGCAAAAAGCGCTGGTGATGCGTCAGCAAACGGTAACCACGCGCATGAAAACGCGTCGCCAGCTGCATCGTGAACACTTGCAGGACGCCTTCGAGAAGTTCGAACATTACGAACGGCGCATGGACAGCATGGAAAGCGAACTCGAAGCTCAGGATCTGGGCCGGGGGCGTGGTCTGGCTGAAGAGATCGACAGCCTGGCCGAAGACGATGCCGTTAACGCCGAACTGGAACGCCTGAAGGCGGACCTGGAGAATAAGGCCGAGAAAAAAGGCTAAGGCGACAAGGAGCCCTGCATGCAGTTTCTACAATTTATGTTCGTGCCCACCATCCTGTTCATGGTGGTGGTCATGCCGATCTGGTTGTTCATGCATTACCGCTACAAAGGCCGGGTGCATGCCAGCCTGAGCGCGGACGACCAGACGTCATTGGATGAATTGTTGCGCACGCTCGACAAATTGAGTGATCGGGTCGAAGCGCTGGAATCCATCCTCGATGAACGCAACCCCAACTGGAAACGTTCGGCCGACTGATTCCGAACCCGGACGATCAACCAAAGGAGCCGCCAACATGGCTTACCGACATCGACACAAAGATGGCACTGGCCTGTGGTCACGCCGCCGCCAGGGCTATGGCATGAACCTGTACCGCAACAAACGCGATGGTTGGATCGGCGGCGTCTGCGCGGGCCTGGCCGATCATTTCAACGTCGAACCCTGGGTGGTTCGCTTGGTCGTGGTCAGCAGTTTCTTCTTCTTCAACATGCTGACGTTCTGGGCCTACCTGGGAGCCTGCGTGCTGATGGCACCGCGCCCAAAGGGTCGTGTTGAGCAGGAATATCAGTACGACGAAGACCTGCACGCCGACCGCCCCCGCAACCTGTTCCGCTACCGCAGCGTGTCGCCGGGCGAACGCTTAAAACGCGCCCGCGAACGGCTCGACGACACCTTAGGCCGGGTCGAGGAAATGGAACGTTACGTCACCTCGCGCCGCTACGAACTGGACAAGGAATTCTCCAAAATCCAGGACTGAGCCGCCGCTGCACAACGCTCTGATATACTGCCGACCGGGATTTCCCCGGTCGTTTTATTTGCGTCATCAGGAGCCTGTTGTGTCCGAACCCACCGCCCGTTTTGCCGTTCTGAAAAACCCCACCTTCTGGATCGTGCTGGTCATGTTGATCGGCTTTATCTACTTGCAGTGGCCAACGCACGTGCGCCAGCCCGACAGGCCCGATTACCGCACCGTTACCCTAGCCGACGGCGTGCAGATGCAGTGGGAAGGCGACCCGCAAATTCTCGAAGGTGAAGCCGGTACCGCCTGGCATTTCGAACGCAAAGGCCTGGAATTTCTGGTGCAGGAAGGCGAACTGAACGAACCGCTGGCGGCGCTGGCGGCGCGTCAGCGCGAAGCCGACCGCGCTCAGGTTGGCGCCATGGAATACGCGCCGCTGGAAGTCGCCGGTGGCATGGCGCGGTATGCCCTGATCGACGCAGAAAACCGCATCCAGCGCCACCGGCTCTATCAGCGTGGTGAGCGCTGGTTTAAGGTGTCGGTGCTGTACAAAGCCAACAACGACGAGCGCGAAAATCGCGCCCAGGTGTTTTTGAATTCCGTGGTGTTGCCCTGATCGGTCAGCACACAAAACAATAAAAGGAGACGGCGATGTTGCGTTGGGGTGTGATGGGAACGGGCAACATTGCCCACCAATTTGTGCGCGATGCCTACCACGGTCGCGGCGGAAAATTTGTCGGTGTTTATTCGCGCAACCAAAGCAGCGCTGAGGCCTTTGCCAAAGAATTCGGCCTACCGCACGCCTTCTCCGATCTGGATGCCTTTCTGGCAAGCCCGGACATCGATGTCGTTTACGTCGCCAGCCCGCACACCAGCCATGTCGAACAAGGCCTGGCGTTAATCGATGCCGGCAAAGCGGCGCTGGTGGAAAAGCCGGTGGCGGTGAACGTAGCGGACGCGGAAAAACTCTATCGTCGTTCCCAGGAAACCGGCGTGTTCTGCCAGGAAGCGTTCTGGACGCGCTTTAACCCCGTCTACCAACAGATTCTGAAACAGGCGCGTGACGGCCGTTTGGGCGCGTTGCGATTTGGTCAGGCCAACTTCGGTTTTCGTTCGCCCAGCGACCCGCAACATCGGCTGAACAACCCCGATCTGGCCGGCGGCGCCTTGCTGGACATCGGCCTGTACCCGCTGATTCTGACGCTGGATTTATTTGGTGAGCCCGCCGACATTGACGGCCGCGTCACGCTTGGCGACAGCGGTGTCGATCGCAGCGCCGATCTGGTATTGAGCTACGCCAATGGCGAGCGCTGTGCGGTGCATTACAGCATCGATTACGAATTGCCGCAGACGGCGTTGATCAGCGGCGAGCGCGGCTGGGTGGAATTGCAGTCACTCTGGTTCGCGCCCAACAGCGCGCGCTGGCAAGTTGGCGGCGGCCCGGTGCAGGTCGAGCATTACCCGTTACTGGGCAAGGGCTATCACTACGAATTCACCGCCACCAACGAAGCCATTGCCGCCGGCCGATTGGATTGCGCCGAACACACCCAGGCCGACAGCCTGACTTTAATGCGCTTGTTGGATCGCATCCGCAACCAATGGGGACCGCGTTACCCGTTTGAATGAAGAAAGAACCAAACGCAGTCATCCCGGCCTTGAGCCGGGATCTCTAGTGGGATGTCCATCCAAACGACTAGCAACCAATGTTCTTTTGGCTGTGAATGGGTAACTCGGTTTCCCTGTTGAGATCCGGTGTGCCGGCTCAGCCGGCTCAAGGCCGGGATGACAAAGGAGGCTCAGTTTACAACCGATACAACCGCGCTTCCCAAGGCCGCAGACGATCCGCCGGTTGCTCGGCGGCATCGGCGTAATTGCTCAGGCACAGGCCGGTTTCCGCCGGTGTCGCCACTCCCAGATCACCGTGCCAGTCGGCATCGCTTAAATTGCACAGCACCACAAAGGCGTCTTCCTCGCCGCTGCGGGTGTAGGCGTACACCTGAGCGTCGTCTTCCAGCACCAGATCGTAAGTGCCATACACCAGCGTCGGTTCGGCGCGGCGCATTCGGATCATCGCTTTGTAGAAATTCAGCACCGAGTTCGGATCGTCAGCCTGGTCTTCTGCGTTCAGCCATTGGTGGTTCGGGTTGATCGCCAGCCAGGGTTTGCCGATGGTGAAACCGGCGTTGAATTCGCTGCTCCATTGCATCGGCGTACGGGCGTTGTCGCGTGAGCTGCTGAGCAAGTCGGCGAGCATGTCGGCATCGCTGCGGCCTTCGGCGCGCCACTCGGCAATCTGGTTGCGGGCGGCCACGTCATCGAACTGATCCAGAGCGGTGAACGGGTGGTTGGTCATGCCCAGTTCCTGGCCCTGATAAATAAAGGGCGTGCCCTGCATCATGAAATACATCAGCGCGATGGCCGTGGCACTTTCGCGCCAATACTGCTCGGTGTTACCCCAGGTTGAGGTGATGCGCGGAATGTCGTGGTTTTCGACAAAGAGCGCGTTCCAGCCGTTGCCTTCCAGGCCTTTTTGCCAGCGCGTCAGCGTTTGTTTTAGTTTCGGCAAATCCAGATCAGCGTTGCCGTCGCTGCCCCAGAGTTTCAGTTGTTCAAACTGGAACAGCATGTTGAACCGGCCCTGATCTTCACCCACCCAATCGGCCGCCTGTTCCACATTGACGCCGTTGGCTTCGCCGACCGTCATCACGTCGTAGTGCGCGAAAGTGTTGGCACACAGATCGCTGATGTATTCCAGAATGCCGTCTTTGTTACGGTGCATCTCGTGCGATGGCACCGCCGCCAGATGTTTCGGATTCGGCAGGTCGGGGAAACCCGGTTCCTTGCGAATGTGAGTGATGGCATCGATGCGGAAACCATCGACGCCCTTGTCCAGCCACCAGCGCACCATCTGATAAACCGCCTGGCGCATCTCGGCGTTTTCCCAGTTCAGATCGGGCTGCTTGCGCGAGAATAAATGCAGAAAATACTGGCCGCTGGCGTCGTCGTATTCCCAGGCCGGGCCGCTGAAAATACTGGCCCAATTGTTCGGCGGTGCGCCGTTGGGTTTGCCGTCGCGCCAGATGTACCAATCGCGTTTGGGGTTGTCTTTGCTGGAGCGCGATTCGGTGAACCAGGGGTGTTCGTCGCTGGAATGATTGACCACCAGATCGAGCAGAATGCGCAGGCCGCGTTGGTGTGCCTGTTCGAGCAGATTGTCGAAATCGGCCATGGTGCCGAAGTCGGACAAAATGCCCTGATAGTCGGAAATGTCGTAGCCGTTATCGTCGTTCGGCGAGGGGAAAATCGGGCACAGCCAGAGCACATCGACACCCAGGTCTTTCAGGTAATCGAGCCGTTCAATGATGCCCGGTATATCGCCGGTGCCATCGCCGTTGCCGTCCATAAAGGAGCGCGGGTAAATCTGGTAGACGACGGCTTCTTTCCACCAGCGTTGGCTGATTACTGCATTCATCAGGCTATTCCTTCCAAGCGAACGATAAAGGCCTCATAGGGTGCCAGTTCCAGCGACTCACCCATAGCGCCACGTGCGCTGACGTTGTGAATCAGACAGTCGCACAGCGTATTTTGCCAGGGCGCAGGCAGCCGCACACGAGTACGTTCGGCGCTGAACGAACCCAGCACCAGCCAGCGTTCGCCATTCAGTTCGCGCTCGTAGGCGAACACCGTCGGGTGATCTTCGAGCAATAAGGTGAAACGACCGTAGACCAGCACATCGTGCGTTTTGCGCAGCTGAATCAGTTTCTGATAGTGCTGGAAAATGCCGTCCGGGTCGGCGCGGTCGGCCTCGGCATTAATCTGGCGATAATTCGGATTCACCGCCAGCCAGGGCGTGCCGGTGCTGAAGCCGCCGTGGTCAGTGGTCGACCATTGCATCGGTGTGCGGGCGTTGTCGCGACCGTAACGGTAGATCGCCGCCATGCGACGTTCCGTGCTCCAGCCGTGTTCGGCCTTGTCGGCAAAGAAGTTCAGCGTTTCGATGTCGCGGTAATCGTCAATCGACTCGAAGCGCACGTTGGTCATGCCAATCTCTTCGCCCTGATAGATGTACGGCGTGCCCTGCTGGCCGTGCAAAACGGTGGCGAGCATCTTGGCCGAGGTGATGCGGTGTTCGCCGTCGCTGCCGAATTCCGAGACCGCGCGCGGCAGATCGTGGTTGTTCCAGAACAGCGAATTCCAACCGCGACCGTCGGCCAGGGCGTCCTGCCATTTGGCAAAGACGCGCTTCAGTTTCAGCGGGTCCATCGGGTGGGCGTTCCACTTGCCGCCGTTCGGTGCGCTGTCTTCGCCGAAGGTCAGGCTGATGTGTTCGAACTGAAACACCATGGAAATTTCATCGCGTTCTGGCGCGCAATATAACGGCGCGGTCTCAGGCGTCACGCTCCAGGTTTCGCCAACGGTCAGCGCATCGCGCGGGCCGAACGTTGCCTGGTTCATGGCGTGAATGCGTTGGTGCAGCGTCGGGCCGGCGGCGAGTTTCTGGTTGTCGACGTCCTTGCCCAGCAAGTCGAGCACATCCATGCGGAAACCGGCGACGCCACGGTCGAGCCACCAATTCATCATGGCGTGAACGGCCTCGGGCACGGCCGGGTTGTCCCAGTTCAGGTCGGGCTGTTTTTTGCTGAACTGGTGGAAGTAATACTCGCCGCTGGCGGCGTCGAATTCCCACATCGAACCGCTGAAATACGAAGTCAGATCGGACGGCTCGCCGCCATCGGCGTTTGGCTGACGCCAGATGTAGAAGTCGCGGTGCTCGCTGTCTTTCGACGACCTGGCATCGATGAACCACGGGTGTTCATCGCTGGAATGGTTCACCACCAGATCGAGAATGATCTTGATGCCGCGCT
This sequence comes from Saccharospirillum mangrovi, assembly GCF_003367315.1. Lineage (GTDB taxonomy): Bacteria > Pseudomonadota > Gammaproteobacteria > Pseudomonadales > Natronospirillaceae > Saccharospirillum > Saccharospirillum mangrovi. Next base: position 3,529,154 of record NZ_CP031415.1, on the reverse strand, counting down.
GTCTGGCCTCAGCAATCAAGCGGTCCAGATCGTCCAGCGTACCGAATTGCGGCGCGATGGCCTGATAGTTGGAAATGTCGTAGCCATTGTCGTCCATCGGCGATTCAAAAATCGGCGACAGCCAGATCACGGTAATGCCCAAATCGGCCAGATGATCGAGCCGTTGGATGATGCCGGGCAAATCGCCCATGCCATCGCCGTTGGCGTCCATAAAGGAAGACGGATAAATCTGATAAACGACGGCGCGGTGCCACCAGCGGGGTTCGATCATGCGGTACCTCGGCAAGACGGGGGAAATCTGGCGCAGCCTAGTGGAGTGTTAAGCAAAGATAAAATGCTTTATTTTGCGTCCATTATAGATTTTTTCGATAGCTAGCAGTAACGGAGAGACCGGCATGGATAAAGCCTGGCGCCAGTTCCTGGCGGTGGCGGAATTGCGCTCAGTCAGCCTGGCTGCGCAGCGTTTGTTTGTCAGCCAACCGACTTTGACGCACAACCTGAAAAAGCTCGAAACCCAACTCGGCGTAACGCTGTTCAACCGCTCGCCGCGCGGCATGACGCTAACGCCTTACGGCGAAACCCTGCTTGAACAGGCGCGCATCATGCAGCGGGTGTACGACAACGCCTTGGGCAAGTTGCAGCAATTGAAGGTCGATCAGGAAGCGGGGTTGCGCATCGGCGTTGGGCTGGCCTGGTGGCATCTGTTTTTTCGCGATCTGTTTCATCGCTATCGTGAGCAACATCCAACGGCGCCGGCGCACATCGAAATCGGCAACCATCTGCGTTCGATGGACCAATTGCTCGCCGGTGAACTGGATCTGTTTATCGGCCATCGCATTGCCGGTCTGAACCCGAGCAGCGGCGCTGTGTTCCGGCCGTTGTTCAAAGTGCGTGACGCCTGCTTTGTGCGCCAGGGCCACCCGTTGTTGCAACGCCCGGTCAGCTTTGAGGATTTGCTCGACTACCCGCATCTGGCGCTCACGCCGGATGAGACGCGCTACAGCCGCGCCGTCGTCACCAACCCGCAATTCAAAGAAGCCGAACGCCACACCTACCACTTGGCCGACCGGGTCGTCTGGTCAACCAGCTCGATGAGCGCCGCCCTCGACATACTGCGCGACAGCGATGCGGTGATGATTTACCCCGCATCCATCGCAGAAACCTTAGTCGCCAGCGGCGTCGTGCCGCTCGAATTAAGCGAAGTACAGGAAGCGATGGACGTCGGCGTGTATCGGTTGGAAGAGCGCGTCGGTGATGAACAATTGGACGCGCTGGTGGGTGAGGTTGTGTCGGCACTGAATGCGGTCAGTGCCGACATCGAACGGCTTTAATGGGGGTTACAGAACCGGCTTCGCCCGCTCAACAATTGCCCGGCAATCCACACCCGGCTCCAAGGTGCCGTAGTTAAACCCGCCGTTCGGATTCAACCGCGATTCGACAAAGGCATCGGCAACCAGGGCATCGCCGTCGCGCAGCAAAATGCTGGATTGAAACAGCAACGCCATCTGGTCGACCAAAGTCCGCGCGCGGTATTCCAGTTGGTCGGTGTGGCCGATGGCTTGTTTGAATTGCGTCAGGGCGCGATCAAAGGTGGGTGAATGTCCGCCCGCCTTTTCGACCTCGCTGAAAAACGCCTCCAGCGTCGCCGGTTCCCGGCCGAGCGCGCGCAACACATCCAAACACTGAATGTTACCCGAACCTTCCCAGATGGCGTTGACCGGCGCTTCGCGATACAGCCGTGGCAACACATTTTCTTCCACATAACCGACGCCGCCGATGCATTCCATCGCCTCGTAGGTCAGTTGTGGCGTGCGTTTGCACACCCAGTATTTGCCGATGGCGGTGGTCAGCCGCGCCAGGTATTTTTCGGCGTCGTCAGCGCTGTGATCGAGCGCGCGGCCAACGCGCAAACTCATCGCCAGCGCCGCTTCCGATTCAATTGCCAGGTCCGCCAGCACGTTTTGCATCAGGGGTGCGTCGTGCAAGGGCTGGCCGAAGGCCGAACGGCCGCCGGTGTGATGCAACGCCTGGGCGGTGGCTGCGCGCATCAAAGCGGCCGATCCGACCAGACAATCGAAGCGCGTCATCGACACCATTTCGATAATGGTGCGCACGCCCTTGCCTTCGTCGCCGAGCAGCCAGGCGTGCGCGCCGCGAAATTCAATTTCCGATGAAGCGTTGGAGCGGTTGCCGAGTTTGTCTTTCAGACGCTGAATAAAAAAAGCGTTCTTGTTGCCGTCGTCGCGCCAGCGCGGCATCAGGAAACAACTGAGGCCATTTTCGGTCTGCGCCAGCACTAAAAACGCATCGCACATCGGCGCTGAACAAAACCATTTATGGCCGATCAATTCGTATGGCTGACCGGGCTTGCGTTGGCCCAGCGGGTAAGCCCGGGTGGTGTTGGCGCGCACATCGGAACCGCCTTGTTTTTCGGTCATTGCCATGCCGATGGTCAGGCCGGCTTTGTCGAAAAACGGTACGTTGCGCGGGTCGTAATGCGGCGCGGTGATTTTCGGTAGCCACTGCTCGGCGATGTCGGGCGTGGTGGCAATGGCGGGCACGGCGGCGAAGGTCATTGTCAGCGGGCAGGCGGAACCGGCGTCGGCGTGCATGTGCAGATATTCAAGCCCGGCGCGGGCAACGTGCGCGCCGACTTTGCTCTCGCGCCAGGGCAGCGATGGCACGCTGGCTTCAACGGCGGTGCGCATCAGTTCGTGGTACGCCGGGTGAAATTCCACGCTGTCGAGGCGATGGCCAAAGCGGTCGTGTGTGTGCAATACCGGTGGCACTTCGTTGGCCTGAAAACCGGCGTTCATTAAATCGCCACCCACGCGGGTGCCGTAATCGTTCAGCCGGTCTTCGGCCCAGCCAGCGCCGAAATGATGCGTCCAGTGTTGCAAGGCGCGGTCGCTGCGATAGACGTTGTAATCGGCCAGCGGCGTTGGTTGGTTCAGTACGCTGTGGGTGTCGGCCTGGGCTAAGTGTTGATCGCGATCGAAAGGCGCTTCGTGCTTGAAAGGGGCGTCGGTCATGGTGCCTGCCTCGAATGTTTTGTTGCCAGCCTAGCGCAGCCGGGCGAGGGCAGCCAAGGCTCAGTGTTTGTTCTGTTCGCGCTCGGCCATTTCCAGTTTCAGTTGGTCCAGTCGCGCTTGAATCATGGTGGAATTCGGCAGGCGTTCGAGCGCTTTTTCCAGTAAACGCTGCGCGTCCTTATCGCGGCCGAAGGCTTCGAGTGTGTCGGCCTGTTCCACCACCAGCCGGTCTTCGTAACCGCGCCGGTCGCGCAGCGCCATGCGTTTATTCACCATGCGCAGATAGCTGATAAACACCACCACCAACATCAGGGCACCAACGCCCGCAAAGCCCAAACCCATAACGTCTACCTCGGTGAAAATTGCGCTCAGTATAGCCCAGCGCCTGCGGCTGACTTGTCGGTAAAGTCACAGCGCGGTTGCCCGGTCGTATCGAGCCTGAACCGACGCCGATATACTGCCGCCATGACTGCGACCCCTCACTCCGTACTGCAACACACCTTCGGTTACGATGCCTTCCGTGGCGATCAGGAAGCCATCATCAACACCTTGGTGGGCGGCGGCGATTGCCTGGTTTTAATGCCCACCGGCGGCGGCAAATCGCTGTGTTACCAGATTCCCGCCCTGGTGCGGCCCGGCACCGGCGTGGTGATTTCGCCGCTCATCGCGCTGATGCAGGATCAGGTTAACGCCCTGCGCGAGCTCGGCGTGCGCGCCGGCTTTCTGAATTCCACGCTGTCGTTCGAGGCAGTACGCGACACCGAAAACGCCTTGCTCGCTGGCGAGCTGGACATGCTCTACATCGCCCCGGAACGGCTACTGCAAGAACGCACGCTCGACTTGCTCAGCCGTGCCCAACTGGCGCTGTTCGCCATCGACGAAGCGCATTGCGTCTCGCAATGGGGGCACGATTTCCGCGCCGATTACCTAAAGCTCAATATCCTTGCCGAGCGTTTCCCGGCGGTGCCGCGCATCGCCCTGACCGCCACCGCCGATGCGCGTACCCGGGTCGATATTCAACAACGCCTCAGCCTGACTCAGGCACCGGCCTTTGTTGGCGGCTTCGACCGGCCCAACATCCAATACCGCATTCAGCCCAAGCAACAGGCGCGTCAGCAGTTGCTGAGTTTTCTCAAGGCAGAGACCGACGGGCAGGCCGGTATTGTCTATTGCCTGTCGCGCAAAAAAGTGGAGCAAACGGCGCAATGGCTGGCGAAAGAGGGCTACAAGGCGTTGCCCTATCACGCCGGGCTCGATGCCTCGGTGCGCCAGCAAAACCAGCAACGCTTTTTGCGCGAAGACGGCATCATCATGGTGGCGACCATCGCCTTTGGCATGGGCATCGACAAACCCGACGTGCGCTTTGTTGTGCATCTGGATCTGCCCAAAAGCATCGAAGCCTATTATCAGGAAACCGGCCGCGCCGGGCGCGATGGCGAGCCTTCCACCGCGCTGTTGCTGTACGGCTTTGAAGACGTAGTGAAACTGCGCCAGATGATGGCGCAATCGACCGGCAGCGACGAACACCAGCGCTACGAACAGCAACGGCTGAACGCCATGCTCGGCTTGTGCGAGGTTACCGGTTGTCGGCGTCAGGTATTGCTGCGTTATTTTGGCGATGAACTGCCCAAGCCGTGCGGCAATTGCGACACCTGCCTGCACCCGGTCGAAAGCTGGGACGCCACCGAAGCGGTGCGCAAAGCGTTGTCGTGCGTCTACCGCACCGACCAGCGTTTTGGTGCCAACCACATCATCGACGTATTGCGCGGCAGCGACAGCGAAAAGCTGCGCCGATTCGGCCATCACCAGTTATCGACCTACGGCATTGGCACCGAATTGTCGGCCAACGAATGGCGCTCGGTATTGCGCCAACTGGTGGCCGCTGGGTTGCTGGCGGTCGACCCCGAAGGCTACGGCGGTTTGCGATTAACCGAAGCCTGCCGGCCGGTGCTCAAAGGGGAACAGTCGGTCAGCCTGCGCAAAGAAAACCGCCCCGATCGCAGTGCCAGTGGCGCGTCACGCAGCCGGCCAGCTCCCACTCAAGTGGACGAAGCCGACCAACCGCTGTGGCAGGCATTGCGCGCCTGCCGCAAACAACTGGCCGACGAGCAGGGCATTCCGCCGTTCATGGTATTTCACGACAAAACCCTGGCCGACATGCTGGCGCGCCGGCCGCAAAGTCTCGCTCAGATGAGCGAGGTCTCAGGCGTCGGCGACGCCAAACTGGAACGCTACGGCGACGCCTTCCTGGCGGTGTTCGACGACTTTCGCTAGCACTGACTTTTGATAGCACTGACTTTCGCTAGCACGCCGGTTTGGCTGTTAAGGCTCCAACTGAAACTGACCCACAGCCCGCTCGGTGCCCTGAGCGGTGTCGAGCAGTTGGTCCGCCAATTCCCCCAATTGCAGCGTGGCTCTGTGGCTGGTCTCGGCCATACGGCTGATGTCGCCCACCCGCTGGGAAATGGATTGGCTGGCCTGGGCCTGGTGGCCGGCCAGTTCGGTCAGGCTTTCCAGGCTGTCGAGCGAGGCCTGGGCATCGCGGTCCAGCGCCGTTAACGGTTCGACGATGCGGCCAATCAACGCTACCCCTTCGTCCATGCCGGTTTTACCGGCGCGAATGCGTTGCGCCGCTTCGTCGGTCTGGGTGTTGATGCGCGCCAGAATGCGATGAATCTCTTCGGTTACCTCGCTGGTGCGGGTGGCAAGCAGCCGCACTTCGTCGGCAACGACGGCAAAACCGCGCCCTTCCGAACCCGCCCGCGCCGCCTCAATGGACGCATTCAACGCCAGCAAATTGGTCTGATCGGCAATCTCGCGAATCTGGCTGACTGCGCCAATCACCTCGCTGGCGCTTTCGCTGAGCTGTTCAATGCTGGCGGCCGATTGATCGATCAACAGCGCCGTCTGGCGAATGCCGCCGGCCGCCTCGGTTACACCGGCAACGCCGTCGCGCGCCAGTTCGCGCGCGCGTGAAGCCTGGTCGCGGGCCACTTGCACATTGCCCGCCATGGCCTGGCTATCGACCGACAACTGGCCTACCGACTGGTCAATCTGCTGCGCCAACTGGTTTTGGCCGGCGCTGTCGGTTTGCACCTCGGTGGTGAAATGGCGCAACTGGCCGGCGGCCTGGCTCACCGCCGTCGCGTTGGCGCGAATGGTGCCGATCACCGCATGCAGTTGATCGCGCATCACCCCAAAACTGCGCAGCAACTGACCAATCTCATCGCGGCCACCACGGGGCACTGCCTGGTGCAAACCACCCGAAGCAATGCTGTCGGCGGCCCGCACCGCCGCCCGCAACGGCCGCACAATGCTGGGCGTAATCAGCAACGCCATCAGCACACCGGCCAGCAAGGCACCCACGCCCAGAATGGTCACCAGCCAGGCCGACGCATGCGTTTCCGCCAGCGTCTGTTGCTGGCGTTCGTCCATGCGGGCGCGTTGCTGTTGTTCCAGTTCGGAGGTCAGTTGCAGCAGACGGTTGAGCACATCGCGGGTGGGGCCGGCCATCATCCGGCGCGCTTCGTCGTGGTCGCCGAATTCCAGCGTTTCCACCGTTAGTTGCAGTTGGTCCTGGTATTGGCGGCGGCGCTCGGTCAGCTCGGTCAGCCGGTCTTCCATGGGCGAATCGGCCAGCAGTGCGGTGAGGCGTTCAACGGCGGTGTCGATGGCGCGGTTGCGGGCGTCGATGTCTTTATACAGCGCCACCCGGGCATCGCGGTCGTCAACGATAAACAACAGCAACAACCGGCCGGCAATGCTTTCGGCATCGAGATTCACCGCACTGGTTAACTCCACCAGCGCCGCATCGCGCTGTACCACCGCCTGCAATTGCGCCGAGAGCTGACCAAAACGCTGCACCACAACCACCAAAATGGCGGCAATAAACAACAACAGCACAGCGTAGCTGGCCGCCAGACGTCCTCGAATGCGCATCCTTCATTCCTCTTGGCGGAACCGAATGGGTAGTGAATCGCCCGTTCAGGCGGTTCTGGCAACAGACACCCGGCCGGGCAAAAAGTTCCATCGGCCCGGGCCAAACACGCCCCGCCCAACTATTTGCAAAAATTCCCTCGAAAGCGCGAAAAAACAACGATTGTTAAAACAGTTACTCAAACGGTCGTAGGTGATGATCGCCTGGTGATTGGGTGTGGCGGTAACCGCTCGCTCAGCGCATTCAATTTCCCAGGGAGAAAAACACCATGGACCACACTCGCAAAACACTCACCTCAGGCTGGAGCCTGGCGTTGCTGGTCAGCAGCGTTCTGCTGGCCGCCTGCGACCCGGGGCCTTCAACGCCCACACCAAAACCCATATCAGGCCCCTTGGGTGTGCTGAATCTAAACTTCGAACAAACCAAAAAGTTCGTGTTCGACTGGAGCCCCGTCGCCAACGCCACTCACTACGTGCTGGAAGAAAAACCCGACGGCGACTCCGGCTTTAGCGTGATCGCCGATAACATTGACCCCAACCTCACCCAATACCGCCTCACCGTACCGCTCTACCGGCGCACCCAAGCGCTTTACCGTTTATCGGCCTGCCTGCCGGATCAAACCAAGTGCCCCCTGGTGGGTGAAACCCAGGTGGCGGTAAACGACGTCGCCCAGCTGGTGAACAGCATCGGTTACTTCAAAGGCTTTAAAGGTCTGCCCGAAGATAACGAAGCGCAGCTGGAATTCTTCGGCAACGCCATCGCGCTCAGTGAAGACGGTACCACTTTGGCAGTGGGAGCCGACTTTACGGATACGATCAAATTGGAAGAGGCGGAAGAGGCGAGTCGTGTCGAAGATGCCGGCACGGTCTTTATTTACCGCCAGAATGCCAACGGTGAATGGCAGCAAGACCAGCAACTGCACGCGGTTTTGCCGAATGAAGCTGACAACTTTGGCCATTCGCTCAGCCTGAGCGCCGATGGGCAAACATTGGCGGTGGGTGCGTATTTCGAAAGCAACGACCAAACGGGCGTTACCATGAATCCCGAATCCGCAGAACTGAAGTACAACAACCCTGAAGAGTCGACTACTGACTCCGGTGCCGTCTACCTTTTCACCCGCAACAACGCAGACACCGCTGCCCCCTGGCACGCCACGGCCTATATCAAAGACGAAGCGCCGCAACAATTTAAGCTTTTCGGCCAATCCGTCAGCCTGAATGCCGATGGCACAGCTCTGGCGGTGGGGGCACCTTGGGATACGCTGGTTCTTGAAGAAGGTAACGTCCACCTCTACCAATTAGACGACAGCGCTGCTGAGGGCGAAAGCCCTACCTGGCAATTTATTCAGACCCTTCAGGTTGGGGCCGATACCGCCCAACACGATGGGTTTGGCTACACAGTCAGTCTGGATGCCAACGGCACCTGGCTGGCCGTAGGAACCTATGGCGAGGCCAGTGATACCGGCGCCGTCTACCTGTTCAATCGAACCGAGGAAGTAGATAACCCCTGGCAATTCCGCAAACGCCTCCAAGCCAGTAATGCCGGTGAAAGAGACAGCTTTGGCAGTGCCCTCAGCCTGAGTGCCGATGGTAATACGCTGGCAGTTGGTGCTCTATTCGAAGACGGCAACGCCATCGGCATCCTCCAGGGTGAGTCACAGCCCACCCCGCAAAACGACAATGCCGATACATCGGAGTCGGAAGATTCCGGCGCGGTCTACCTCTTTACCCGTACCGGGGGCACCAGCACCTGGCAACAACAGGCCTACCTGAAAGCCCCCAACCGCGATGCGGGTGATCATTTCGGCACTTCCGTCAGCCTGAACCGGGATGGTTCGCAGTTGATTGTAGGGGCACCGTATGAAGACAGCCTCGCCACAGGCCTGGAAGGCGAAACCGGCAACGATACAGAAGCCGCTAACAATTATGCTGGTGCCGGCGCGGCTTATTACTACCGCCGCAGCGGTACCACCTGGCTCAGCCCGGTCTACCTGAAATCCAGCAATGCCGGCCCCAGCAGAGGGCGCCGATTCGGCGCTTCCGTCGCCATCAGCGGCGATGGTGAAACCCTGGTCGTGGGTACGTCACAAGAAAACGGCGCGGCCACCGGCATCAACGGTGACCAAACCTCTAGAACGGATGGAGTCCCCACCGGCGCGGTCTACCTCTACTAACCCAAGCGCGGTATCGCCACCGCTCCAACCCGGCCTCGGCCGGGTTTTTTTATGCCGCGTTCGCACACGCCTTGCCTGAACCACGCAAAAAAAATGTCACCGCGCCGGAACTTCTATCGCCCGGCTGACATCCAACCTTCCGAAGCGCACGGGTGCTTTAGCCATTGCTTTGGCGATCACGCCAAGGCAGACACCGATCATTCAAAGAGGATGGACATAATGAAACCGACACTGACGCAAACTTCACTGGCCCTGGCACTGGGTGCCGTTTTAGCCACCGCTGTTGTACCGAGCCTGGCCCAAGCCGAAGACGGCAAAGAAAAATGCTACGGCGTTTCCATGCAAGGCCAGAACGATTGCAAAGCCGGCCCGGGCACAACCTGTGCCGGTACGTCGGTACGCGATTACCAGGGCAATGCCTGGAAACTGGTTCCGGCCGGTACTTGCGAAGGCATGATGTCGCCGAACTCTCCGACCGGCCACGGCCAGTTGCAGGCGTTCAACGACCAGTAATTGCCAACCTTCCGGTTGCACCAAAGGATGAGGCTCACCCATGCACAGATCGACTCGACTGCCATCACCCGATTTGCCAGCACGCGCCGGCATCGGTTTGAAAGCGGTGCATTTTCAGGCGTTGCTGGAACACCAACCCGACTTGGGTTTTGTGGAAATTCACGCTGAAAATTACATGGTCGAGGGTGGGCCTTATCCATTTTATTTGCAGCAATTGTGCGAGCTGTATGCGCTGTCGGTTCACGGTGTGGGTTTGTCGATTGGCGGGCTGGAACCGCTCGATACCGAACACCTGAAACGGCTGAAGATAGTATTGGATCGTTTTCCGGCTGCGTCGTTTTCTGAACATCTGGCGTGGTCGAGCCATCAGGGCACTTTCTTTAACGATTTATTGCCACTGGCGTACACAAAAGACAGCCTGCAGCGGGTGTGTGATCACCTTGATCAGGCACAGCAATTTCTCGGTCGGCAACTGTTGTTGGAAAACCCGTCAACCTATGTGGAAAGCCGGCACTCTACGTTGAGTGAAACCGATTTTATTAACGAAGTGATTCGCCGCAGCGGCTGCGGTTTGCTGCTCGATGTGAACAACATTTACGTCAGTTGCACCAACCATCATCAAGACCCGGTGCAGTATTTATCGGCCTTGCCGTTGTCGGTGGTGGGTGAAATTCATCTGGCCGGTTTTGCCGAAGACCGGGATGTTGATGGGCAGCCGTTGTTGATCGACAGTCACGACCGCGCCGTCAGCGATGCCGTTTGGTCGCTCTACGACGAAGCGCTGAAACATTGCGGGCCGGTGGCAACCTTAATTGAACGCGATGGCGATGTACCGGCGCTGGATGTGTTGTGCGCCGAGGCCTTCGAAGCCGAGCGCCGGCTCATGGCGGCGGTGCCGGAGCGGTCGCGTTATGCAGGCTGATTTTGCCCAGGCGCTGCTCGACCAGCCGCCGCACACACCCGACGATTTAACGCATTGGAACGGCGCCGATGTGAGCCATCGGTTTGGGGTGTATCGCAATAATGTGGCGTCGTCGTTGATCGACGCACTGCAACAGATTTTCCCCGTTTGCTGTGCACTGACCGGCGTCGAATTCTTTCGCGCCATGGCGCGTGAGTATGTTGTGTTACAGCCGCCCCAATCGCCGCTGCTGACGCAATACGGCGCAACCTTTGCCGATTTTGTTGCCGGGTTCCCGCCGGCCAGTGCATTGCCGTATCTGGCCGATGTGGCGCGTTTGGAACGGCATTGGCTGACGGTGTATCACAGTCGCGATAGCGAACCGATGTCGGTGCAGGCGCTGGCCGAGGTTTTAAACCAACCCGATAAACTGCAACAGGCGCGGCTGCAATTGGCACCGGCTTGCGCGGTGCTGGCCTCTGAATTTCCCATCCATGCGATTTGGTCGGCGCATCAGCCGGATTCCAACATTGCGTTGCGCGAACTGCGGTTGGACAACGCCGAAGCGGTGTTGATTACGCGCCTGGATTTTCAGGTGGGCGTGCATCTTATTGAACGCGATGCGGCCACGTTTTTGACGCGACTGCGGTGCGATAAAACCTTCGCCGAAGCCATCGACGGTTTGGCGTTCGATTTAACCGCCCTGTTGCACATTCTGGTGTCGCAAGGCGTTTTAACGGCTGTGAATGATTAACAAGGATTCTTCTACCATGAACCCAATCTGGAACGGATTGCTGGCGGTCAATGCACGCCTGAGCCAACTGCCGGCGTCACTCATCGCCTTGCTCGGCCGGTTTTCGATGGCGGCGGTGTTTTGGCTGTCGGGCCAAACCAAAATTGAAGGGTTGTCGATCAATCTGCTCAGTGGCGAATTTCATCTGGGCTGGCCGCATCTTTCGGACACCGCCATCTTTCTGTTCCAGGAAGAATACGCCCTGCCGTTATTGGCACCGACCACCGCTGCACTGCTGGCGGCGTTGGCCGAGCATCTGTTGCCGATCTGTCTGTTGTTCGGTTTTGCCACGCGCTACGCGGCACTCGGCCTGCTGGCGATGACGTTGGTGATTCAGGTGTTCGTCTACCCCGGCGCTTATGCCACTCATGGTGTTTGGGCGACGGTGCTGCTGTATCTTGTCGCCAACGGGGCAGGCAAGCTGTCTGTCGATCATGGGTTGTTGCGATTATTGCGGCGCTGAAAGCCTGGCTTCAGCGCTGGGAAACGGGGCTGAAGCATGGTGACCTACCGCATTCTGGAAACACCCCTGGGCGAGATGATGGCCGGTGCGACGGATACCGGATTGTGCCTGCTGGAATTCACCGACCCGGAACGGTTGCAGCGGCAATTGCCGCGACTGCAACAACACCTCGATGCGCCGCTGCACGAAGGCGACCACGCCTTGTTCCAACCGCTGAGCGCGCAATTGGCCGAGTATTTCGACGGCAACCGCCGCGAATTTGAATTACCGCTCGATCTGATGGGCACCGCTTTTCAACGCCAGGCCTGGACTGCCTTGTTGGCGATCCCCTACGGCCAGACGCGCAGTTACCAGCAACAGGCCGAGGCCATCGGTCAGCCCGATGCCGTGCGGGCCGTGGCTCGCGCCAATGGCGACAACCGTTTGGGCATCGTTATTCCCTGTCATCGGGTTATCGGCAAAAACGGAACGCTGACTGGCTACGGCGGAGGCCTGTGGCGCAAACAAAAACTGTTGGCGCTGGAAGGCGCGCTCGACCCACAGACCGACGCCCAATCGGATTTGTTTGCTTAACTAACCGCTGGCGAACGAAACGCCGTCGCCGCCAACACCACGCCCACTGCCGCGTAACCGGCCATCGACAGCAAGAACGTCTGCACATCCATACCCGCGTCGAGCAACACCGGCGATGCCGACGTCGACAGCACCGACAACGACGTAAACAGCGAGCGAATGCTGCCCAGATGTTTGGTGCCGTACACCTCGGCCCAGAGCGCGTTGGCGATGGTGCCCATCATGGCAATGCCGATGCCCAGCGTCGCCATCATGGCGTAGACCACCCAAACGCCATCGCGCAGTGCACCCAACGCCAGGCCGGCGACAAACGGCAGCCCCATGAATTTGAACAGCCGGGTGGCCGAATAGCGGTCCACCAGCGAGCCGACAAAAATCGACGCCGCCCAATGCACCGCGCCGTACAACACAAAGGCGCTGGCGAACAAAGCCGGCGACCAGTCTTTCTGGTGCAGCACAAACCCTTGGTGAATGAACAAACCGGTGACGATAAAGGGCGGCGCCAGCAACAACGGCAGTGCGCGCCAGAAACGGCCATCGGCCAGCACGGTGCGGCGGGAACCGTCGATAAAATCAGCCGGGCGGGCACTGGCGGCGGGCGCTTGCGAATCGGCTTCACTGGGGCCGGCTTTGGCGAGCAACCAGAACACCAGCGGTAAAAACACCAGCGGAATAAACAAGGCGATGATCAACCAGCTTTGCTGCCAGCCGACCAGCGCGATCAACGCCACCGCCAGCGTTGGCAAAAACATTTCGCCCAGCGGCACGCCGTTGCCGGCCACGCTGATGGCCTTGCCCCGGTTGATTGAGAAGTAACGACCGACTGCCGTCATGGCGGTGTGCGGCATTAAACCCTGGCCGCAAAAGCGCAGCAGAAACAGCGCGATGATCAGCGACCACAAGGAGTGGGCGTACCACATCAGCACCGCTGCCAGCGTTAAACCCGCACCGGCCAAGGCGATAAAACGCCGCAACGGCAACCGATCAACCGCGCCGCCGATGACCATGATGGTCAACCCGCTCACCAAGGTTGCGCCGGAATACGCCGAACCGTAAGCGGCCGCCGACAGATTCATCTGCTGCTGAATGGACGCGCCGTACCAGGAAATGAAAAAGGATTGGCCAAAGTTACCGATAAATACCGTCAACAGGCCGAACAACAACATCGGCCAGTACGACCGAAACACCGACAGGTAACCACGAATCACAGCGAACCTCAGACACCAGAGCGGCGGGCCGCAACGGCCAACCGAAAAGCGGACGGGAAAACCGCCGGCAGTGTACTGCGATTGGGTGAGAAATTCAGTGGGCGATCAGCTAAAACGGCCGCGCATGGCCCGGCGTTTTATCAGTGGCAACCACAGATAACCCAGCGCGAAACCACTTACCAAACCGCCCAGGTGGGCCGCGTTGTCGATCGGGCCGACCATAAAACCGATGGCGACGTTAACGGCGATAAACCCCAGCGTATTGCGCAAAAAAGCCGCTCGGAATTCGGGTTTGAACAGCTTGGTGGTCAGCAACGCCAGAAAGAAACCGTACAAGCCGAAAATAGCGCCCGATGCGCCCACACTGACCGCGCCGACGTTGAAAAACAGGCTGGTCAGACTCGCCAGCAAGCCAGTCAGCAAATAGACGATGGCGTACGACCAGCGGCCCAGCATCGGTTCCAGAAAAATGCCGATGTTCGCCAGTACGATCATGTTGAACACCAGATGCAGCAAACCGCCGTGCAGAAAGACACTGGTCAGCAAACGCCACCACTGGCCGGCGACGGTGAAGGGTTCGTAGTTGGCACCGAGCATCACCAGGGCGCGTGGATCGAAGGTCATAACCGAGCCGGTGTAGAGCACGGTCAGCACAAAGATGGCGCTGTTGAGATAGATGATGACCGGCGTCAGCCAGTAACCGCGGCTCGGTACAAATAGATTCAGCACAGGCTCGATTCCCATCGTGAATATCAGCGCATCAATGATGGCCGACGGCGGCAGCGCCAAGCAAATGTTGGCGGTTTGACGACGATTTTACGTCGCCGGCCGCGCCGGGTTTTAAGCGGATTACACGGCTTTGGGCAGCGGGCGCAATGGGCTGGGGCGTGGTGCCGGGCCGCTTGGATCGCGCGGGATGTCCTGTTCGCTCAGGTAGGCGAGGATGGCGCTTTTCAGATCGGCGGTGCCGGCCAGGCCCTGGTTGCCGAACAGCCGGTTGAATTCCAGCAGATACGGGAAGCCGCCGACCCAGGCGATGTCGAAACCGGCGTGGTTAACGCCCAGATCGCGCGCCACTTGCAGGGCCAGTTCAATAGCGTCGGTGGGCACGGCTTCGTAACTGATCCAGCCGCCGCGGGCGACGTTGTTGTAGAACCCCTGGTCGGCCTGGCGTCGCCAGTAGGCCGAAATAACGTTGTCGCCGATGATGACGATGCGGATGTCGCGGTCTATCGGCAGGTATTCCTGCACATACAGCACCTGGGCGCTGGCGCAATAACGTTGCCAGTCGGCGCGGTCCTGAATCAGAAACACGCCTTCGCCCATGCTGGCTTTGGGGTGCTTGGCGACGAACGGCAGCGTCATCGTTTCCCACAGTTGTTCCTGTTGCAGCGGGCCGTTGGGTTCGATCAGCGTCAGCGGGGTATTGGCCGGGGCGACGACTTCGAAGGCGCGCGTCATCTCCACTTTGTCGTGGCCGATGCGGTAGCTGGCTTCGCTGGGAAAGATGCGGCAGTTCAGGCCGTAGAGCAGGGCGTTCAATTGCCAGTATTGCGGGTAGAGCACCCAGTCGGCCTGGCGCAGTTCGTCTTTGTAACGAAAGAAATGCTCCGGCTTGAGCACGCGGGTGTCGGGAAAACCGAGGGTGCGGAACGGATCGAAGGAGATCAGCTGCATACAGGTCGCGCTGGCCGAGGTGCGCAGATTTTAATCAGCTTCGATCGCTTGGCAAGCGTTATTAGAGGTCGCCGCTGGCCTCGTCCAGGCGGCAGCGGAAGCGCCCGCTGAGCCGGTCCAGTTCTTCCGATTGGCCGCGTATCGTCTGGCTGATGGTGGCCGTGGCGGCCACGGTTTCGCTGAGGCCGTCGGCGCTGGCGGTCAGCCGTTCGGAACGCCGCGCCACCCGGCCGATTTCGTCGCGCTGGGCGACCAGGGCGGCGTCGATGTCGGTACTGCGGTGTTCCAGATCGGTAAAGCGGTTGTTCAATTCGCTCAGGTGCGATTTCAACGTTGCCAGGGTTTCGCGGTTGTTTTCGCCGGCGGCCGTGGTGGCGTCGAGCAAGCCTTCCAGATTGCCCACCTGTTGCGACAAATCGCCAACCCAATCGCGAATCTGGGCGGTCGATTCGGTGGTGCGTTTCGACAACTGCCGCACTTCGTCGGCGACAACAGCAAAGCCGCGCCCCTGCTCGCCGGCGCGGGCGGCCTCGATGGCGGCGTTCAAAGCGAGCAGGTTGGTCTGGTCGGCGATGTCGACAATCACATCAATGACTTGGTCGATGCGGCCGCTGGCGTCGCGCAGCGCGGTGATGCCGTTGGCAACCTGATCCATCACTTCGGCTGCCTGAGTGGCCGCCGCTTCGTTGGCGACCAGCTGGGTTTGCAATTCGGCGTTGCTGCTGACGGCGGTTTCGATGGTCTGGCGCGAGGCCAGCGCCGAGCGTTCGATGTCGGCGGCGCGGTCGGCGATGGTTGCCATGGCTTTGCTGACGTCGTGAATCTGCTGGTGCGTCTGGCCGGTGGCGGTGCGCACCGATTCGGCCTGGGTGTCGAGGCCGCTGGCGCGATCCTGCAAGGCGCTGGCGGCCTGGCGCACGTCGGCAACAAAAACATCGAGCCGCGCCACCAGACCGTTGATGGCGACGGCGACGCGGGTAACTTCGTCGCGGCCATCTTCGGGCAATACTGGGGTTAAATCGGCCGCGGCGTCCATCGCATCCAACTGGCGGGCAATGCGCGCCAGACGAACCACGACCGAGCGACGCAACCATTCGGTCAGCGCCAGAATCAGCACCAGCGCCAAAGCGCCGCCGAGCCAGGCGGTGGTGCGTTGTTGAGCGAGGAAGGCGAACAGCGATTGCACGCCGGCTTCGGTGTTTTGTCGCGCTGCCTGACGATTTTCTTCAACGGCGGCGATCATCGGATCGATGGCGCGGTAGAGTTCCAGATCGACCACCCGGCCGACGTCGTAATAACTGTGCGATTCGATGCCCTTGGCGATGCCGTCGAGCAATTTGTCGACGCCAGCGCGGGCGCTTTCCTGCTCGGCGACCCAGTCGGCCAGGCGCGGGTTATCGGCGGCGCGCTGCCATTGGTCGTTCAGGTCGGATTGGATAGCGGCGAAGCGGGTATCCACTTCGTCCCAGAAAATCAGCTGCGCCTTGATGCGATAGGCCAGATCCTGAAGCGCGCGGTGGCTTTGCGCCAGGTCGGATAACAGCCAGACATCGGCCAATTGCTGGTGCACCAGCCGGTCGGTGTCGCGCTCGGCCTGGCGCATGGTGTTGGTGGCAAGGCCAGTGAGACCGGCGAGCGCCAGAATGGACAGCGCGGAAAACAACAGCAACCGCAGGCGGACTGTAAGCGCCATGGTTGATCTTTCCTCGGACAGGCTGGGTCGGAAAGTGTGTGGCAGTCAGGTGACAGTTTAATGTCACGCCGGGCCGCTTGATCAATATCAAAAAATATTGATATAGTTCGCAGCCTGAACGAACCCGCTGATTTAATGGTCACTTGCGAGCGGTATATAAATGCAGCTAAAGCGCCGGTCTGGCCTTCCCTGCACTCCCTCCCATTGAATCAGCACCGCTTGATTGAGGTGCTTGATGACAACGTTGTTCTCTCATTTTCTCGCCCAGGTATTGGGCTGCGCCAACCTGGGCAATTTGCACAACCGCGTGCGCACCCGGCTGATGTTTCAACCCGACCACGGCCTGAGCGCTGCGCAGGTGGACGACTTTCTGCTGAACGGCAGCGGTGACGAGCACCAACTGGCGTTCTGGTCGGAATTGTTATCGATCGATCTGGATTTGCTGCGCGATGCGGCGCACCTGGCGCAACGCAGCGCCGAGTTGCAGCAGCAACGGTTGCCGCGCCTGGAAGTGAATTCCGTTGGCACGCTGGAAAACCTGGCGCCGGCGCGGCACGTTCGCGTCAGCGTGCGCATTGCGCCGGGCGAACACCCGCAACCGGAACGACTCGCCAACCTGGGCGAACGCTGGCTGCAACGCGACACCGGCTACACCGTGGCGGATTTGAACGAAGCCGGCGCTTTCGACCGGATTCTGGCGGTCGCCAACCAGCACTGGCAGAGCGTCGAACAACTCACCGGCGCGCCGGCCGACGCCATTGAGATCGACCTGATGCCGCAAGCCGGTTGATACTCGGCACACAGCCATATCGGAGCGAGCCGTGACGAAGACCACCGAGACGGAACCGATGAACATTCTGGTGACCGGCGGCGTCGGCTTTATCGGCTCGGCGTTCATCCGCCATCTGCTGGCAACGACGCCGCATCGCATCCTGAATGTCGATAAGCTGACCTACGCCGCCAACCCGGCAACGCTGGCGGATTATCAGAGCAACAACGCTTATCGGTTTGTGCGCGGCGATATTGGCGATGCGGCGTTGATGCGTTCGCTGTTGGCCGATTTCCAGCCGGACGCCGTTGTCCATCTGGCGGCCGAAAGCCATGTTGATCGCGCCATCGCCCAACCGGCCGATTTCATGCAAACCAACGTTGTTGGCACTTACATCCTGCTGGAATGCTGCCGGGATTATTGGGACGCGCTGCCGCCTGCGGCGCAGTCGCGGTTTCGGTTCCTGCACGTTTCAACCGACGAGGTGTACGGCGATTTGCCACGCCCCGGTGAGGCCGGCTACGACCCTTCGCACCGCTTTAGCGAACGCAGCGCGCACGCGCCGAACAACCCCTATGCCGCGTCTAAAGCAGCCAGCGACCATCTGGTTCGGGCGTGGCACCGCACTTACGGGTTGCCGGTGCTCATCAGCCATTGCTCCAACAACTACGGCCCGTTTCAGTTCCCGGAGAAGTTGATTCCGCTCGCCATCGGCCGGGCGCTGCAACAGCGGCCGATTCCGGTGTACGGCAATGGCGAGCAAATTCGGGATTGGCTGTACGTCGATGACCACGCGCGGGCGTTGTACCGGGTGTTAACGCAGGGTCGGGTGGGGGAAAGCTACAACCTGGGCGGCGACAACGAGGTGACTAATCTCGCATTGGTGCGTCGCCTGTGCGCCCTGCTGGATCAACTGAAACCGGCGGCGCAGGCTTATGCGCAGCTGATCGAATTTGTCGCCGACCGGCCCGGCCACGACCGGCGTTACGCCATCGACCACACGAAGGCCTCCACCGAACTTGGCTGGCAACCCGAGACCGACTTTGACGCCGGTTTGAATGCCACCGTCGCCTGGTACGTCAGTCATCCGGATTGGTTTGATCCGCGCGTCTGAATCAGGATCGCCGTCGCTTATTCACTTCGATGCCAGCAAATGCGCCCGCGCTGCGTTGATGCGCGCCGCCAGATAAGCGCTGCCGCCGTGGTCGGGGTGCAGTTTCTGCATCAGTCGGCGATGTGCCTGGACGATGGCGTCGCGGTCGGCGCCGGGTTCGAGGCCGAGAATGTCGTAGGCTTCGGCGTCGCTGAGTGAGCCGTTGTCGGACGGTGGGGTGTGGTCGTCGCTGTGGCCGTTCGGGTCGTCGGCGCGCCAGGAATCACCGAAGCGTTTGTCGAGGTAACTTTCCAGCAGACGGGCCGAATCGGTGTCGGTCTGGCGGCAGTATTGCAGCAGTTCGATGAATTCCTGCTGTTGCAGATCGGCAAGATCGCGGCCGGCGAACGGGCCGCTTAATACCTGGCCGGTCATGGCGCCGGTGTCGTGGTCGAGTTCCATGGCAACGATGTCGGCGGCCACTTTGGAACGTTGGCCGCCACTGGGGCCGCGCCGTTGCTGCCGACGCTGATACCAGCGCGCCAGAAACGGCAGCGAGCGAATCAGCCAGGGCAGCAGATGGCGCAAAAACGGCACCAGCAGCGCAAAAAGTGCGCCGAGTAAATAGAGCCGATGCGTCAACGCCAGAAACGCCAGCCCAAACAGCGCCAAAGCGATTAACGCCCGCAATCGAAAAGCACCGCGTTGGGCGGCCGGCAGGCGGCGATAAACGAACAACACGCCCAGCGCCAGAATCAGCAGAATCAGTACGGTAATGGGGTTCACAGCGGCTCTCTTTGCAGGCTATTTCAATTGCTGGGTCAGGCGTTTGACTTCGCTCGGGGCGTTGCGTGAAAACTGTTCCAGTGCCGTGCGGCCGCCGCTGGCGTACACCGCAACCGCGCCGAGCAGGGCTTTCAACACCGCCGGGCTGCGATGATCAAAGGCACTGAGTGCGCCGCCGGAGAGCTGGGCGATTTGCCCAAACACCTGGCTGGCGTGTGCGTCCTGGCCTTCCTGAAACACAAAAACCGGCGTATTCAACAAGCCGAGTTCGCCGGCCAACTGACTCAGTTCGTCGGCCGGCTCTTCGCAGCAATCGACCACCAGAATTACCGCCTTCACCGCTTTTTGCCGGGTTTCGGCAAGCGCCTGTTTCAGCACCTTGGCGATTTGGGTGTGGCCGCCCAGGCAACGCACGCCGTTCATGGCGCGCAGCAGAGCATCGGCCGAGGTTACCCAGGCGCCGGCGTGGAATTCGTTAAAACCGCGGTAGTAACACAACTGAATGGCGAGCCCGCCGAGATCGCGCGTTGCCAGAAACAGTTCCGAATGCAGTTGGCAGGCGGTATCCCAACTGGGTTGGCGGCTGGCGGTGGCGTCGAGCGCGAACAGCAGACGCCCGGCCTGCTGGGTGGCGACCGGCGTTTTGGCGGCCGTTTGCAGAAAGCGGTCGATGTCTTGCGAGCTGGATTTGGCGGGCAGATGGTCTTTGTTCATGGGCCAAGCATACAAAGGCCGTTTGGCTTTGACCATGAACGAAAAACGCCCGCAACTGCGGGCGTTTTTTTACCTGGCGGCACTGAGTGTCAGCGCACGGTGACGCAAGTGCAGGTCGCCAGCTGCATCACTTTGTGTGACACGCTGCCGAGCATCAGGCTTTTCCATTCGCCCAGACCGCGAGTGCCGAGCACGATCATATCCACACCCAGTTCTTCGGCTTTGGCGACGATCTTGTGCGCCGGATCGCCGATCACCAGCGAGGTTTCAACGTTGCTCTGACCCGCGCCTTTGGCGATGTTGACCGCCGCCGCCAGAATGCCTTTGCCGGCTTCTTCCAGCTCTTCGCGGGTGGCGTGCAGTGTCAGGCTAGCGCCGCCCATCACCAGTACTTCATCGCCGGTCATGGGTTCGGGCACGTGCAGCAGATGCAGCTTGCCGTCGTGGGTTTTGGCCCAGTCAGCGGCAAATTCGATGGCTTTTTGCGAATGTTCGGAACCGTCAACCGGAACCAGTATGAGTTTGCTCATGATCAACCCTCCTCTGGATGGGTAACTGTCAGATCGGCGCACTGTCGTTGTTATTCAACCCGTCCGATCTGGTTTTAAGCTTGGCTGACATTCGCGCCGGGCGGCTTGATGCAGGTCAAGCTCGGTGCAGTTGTCCTTTAAAGAAGCGGAACTGTCGCTTCAGGGTGAACGTTGCGTTTCCCCGGCCTGGTGGGTGAAATAACCGCGTTGCGCCCCTATTCTTAGCGCCTCAGACCGATGGAGTTCGACCATGAGCCAAGCCGTCAAACAGGTCATTAATCTGGGGTTTCCCTGGCAGACCGCCGATCCGTTTTTGTTCTGCGTGCACCACCTCGACAATTACCCCCAGGGCAACGCCGCCATGGGGCCGCAGGCGTCGCTGGCCGGTCGGCAAATCGGCCAGGATTTTGACTGGAACCGGCCCTGGCGCATGTACCACGGCGACACCGTGCCCGGTTTCCCGGCGCACCCGCATCGGGGTTTTGAAACCATCACCGTGGTGACTAAAGGCTACGTCGACCACGCCGATTCGCTCGGCGCTGCCGGTCGTTACGGCCAGGGCGACACCCAATGGATGACCGCCGGTCGCGGCGTCCAGCATTCAGAAATGTTCCCGCTGCTCAGCGAGCAGGACGAGAACCACATGGAGCTGTTCCAGATTTGGCTGAACCTGCCGGCCAAGAGCAAAAAGGTTGAGCCGCACTTCGGCATGATCTGGGGCGATGAAACGCCGATTGTCGAACAGCAGGACGACGCCGGTCGCACCACCAAAATACGTGTCGTCGCTGGCTTGCTGCACGGCCATCAGGCACCGCCGCCACCGCCGGATTCGTGGGCGGCGGACGAGACCAACGAAGTCGCGGTCTGGACCATTCACATGGAACCGGGCGCGCGCTGGACATTGCCGGCCGGTTCAGCCGATCTGAACCGCATGCTGTATTTCTATCGCGGCGATGTTGCCGTGGTGGAAAACACCGAGTTGGCAGTCCGTCAGGGCGTGCAGTTGCTGTCGAACGCGTCGGTGGAATTGGTCGCTGGCGACGCCGGGGCTGATTTTTTGATGCTGCAAGGAAAACCGATTGCCGAGCCGGTGGTGCAATACGGCCCGTTCGTAATGAACAGCGAAGCGGAAATTCACGAAGCCTTCAGCGATTTCCGCCGCGATGAATTCGGTGGCTGGCCCTGGCCGCGACACGACCAGGTGCACGACCGGCCACGCGGTCGCTTTGCCAAACACGCCGATGGCCGTGTGGAAGAACGCGGTTAACCGGCTTGTAGCTGCTCGATAAAGGCCCGAACCAGCGGCTGTTGTCGCTGTTCGGGCGAGCAGACCCAGGCAAAACGCCGGCGCAAATCCAGGTCGGTATTCAGGCGAATCACCTGACCGGCGGCGACTTCATCGACGATAGCCATAGCCGACAGACAACCAATGCCCAGGCCGGCGCGCACCGATTGTTTGATGGCCTCCTGCCGGCTCAGCTCCAACCGGGGCCGGGCGACCAGGCCGCGCGCTTGCAGCGCTGCATCCAAAACCGCCCGGGTGCCTGAGCCCTGTTCCCGAACAATCCAATCCTGCTGTGCCAGAACGCTGGCGCTGACTGTTGAGTGCGTTGCCAGCGCGTGTTCAGGCGCGCAGAACAGCGCCAGTTCGTCGTCGCGCCAGGGTTGAATCAGTAACTCGGCGTCGAGCGCCGGGCCTTCAATCAAGCCCAGTTGTGCCTGACCTTTGCGCACCTTTTCCAGGACGCCACGGCTGTTGTCGATCTGCATCAGGGTGTGGCTGTCCGGGTAGCGTTTGGCGAAATCGGCCAGCATCGGCGGCAGCAGATAACAGGCGATGCTGACACTGGCGACCAGCCGCAAGGTACCGGCCACGGCGTTGCTGTCGGGCAGCGCCAGGCTTTGCGTCAACTGCAAAATCTGGCGTACGCGCGGCAGGATTTGCTGGCCGGTGTTGCTGAGCACTTTTTCACGCCCCTGGCGAACCAGCAGGTTGTAACCCAGCGCCGTTTCCAATTCGCGCAATGCCTGGCTGGCGGCCGACTGGCTGATCGCCTGTTCGTCGGCGGCCAGTGTGAGTTTGCCCAGTCGGGCGACGGCTTCGAACAAGCGCAGTTGTCGCAACGTCCAATTCATCGGAATCACTTAAGTATTGTATAAGTAATATCCAATATACTTATGTAAATCGAAAACCTACAGTCCTGCCGTCTGACGATGGGAGGGTTTTCGATGGCATTTCGTCTGTTGTTTCTGGCGACCATAAGTTTGTTGTTGGCGCAGCTTCCGGCGCTGCGCGCCCTGGGGTTGGGCTCGTTGCCGTTAGCCATTGTGGCCGGGATGCTCTATGGCAATCTGTTCCAGCCAGCATCCGGTGCGGCTCACAGTGCAGATCAGACACGGGTGCTGGATTTTGCCCAGCAACGCTTGCTGCGGCTGGGCATTGTCTTATTTGGTTTCAATTTAACGATGCAGCAGGTCGGAGCGCTCGGTTGGTCGGTGTTGTTGCTCGACGCTGTGATGATTGCCGTGGTGCTGGTGGTGGGCATCGTTTTGGGTGAGCGACTGTTCGGACTCAGCCGTGAAGCGGCGGTGCTGACGGCCGTGGGTTCTGCCGTTTGTGGCGCGGCCGCCATTATGGCAACGGAGCCGTTGCTCAAAGCCCGCCAACGCGATGTGGCGCTGGCCGTGGCGACGGTGGTGTTGTTCGGCACGCTGGCGATGTTCAGTTACCCGGTGCTGTATCGCTGGACGGGTATGGGGGCCGATCAGTTTGGTGTCTACATCGGCAGCACGGTGCACGAAGTCGCTCAGGCGGTCGCTGCTGGTCAGTCGATCAGCGACAGCGCCATGCGCGCGGCCGTAGTGACCAAGCTGGTGCGCGTGATGCTGCTGGCGCCGGTGGTGGTGATGCTTGGGTTCTGGCTGGAGCGTCGTCAGGCCGGGTCTGAGTCGCGCCGGGGTGTTGCTGTGCCCTGGTTCGTGCTGGGTTTTATCGCGTCGGTGGGGCTCAACAGTGTGCTGGCGCTGCCCGATTGGTTGCTGATCGGCTTGCGCGGTCTGTCGCTGTTTTGTCTGAGTCTGGCGATGGTTGCGCTGGGCATTCGAACGCACTGGCGGACGTTGCAAGCGGCCGGTTTACGACCGCTGGCGTTATCCGCGTTGCTGTTTGTGATGCTGCTCGGCGGTGGCCTGGCGTTGAACCGGCTGTTTTATGGCTAGCAACGATTTTGTGGCAAGCATCGACTTTATGACCAGCATCGGCGTGCCCGATCAGGGCACTTCTTCACCGGCAGCGGCCGTCCAGATTTCGAACCAGGTCTGGCGATCAATCTGAATCTCCAGCGCGCCGGCCAGGCCCTGAATGCGCTGAATGGCGTTGGTGCCGACCACCGGCACAATGCCCGCCGGGTGACGCAGCAACCAGGCCAGCGCGGCCAGATCGGTGCGGCCATTGTGATTGGCCGCCAGCGCTTCCAGCAAGGGCTTTACCCGGTGCGCGACAGGGTCGGTGCCGAACAAGCGCCCACCGGCCAGCGGTGACCAGGCCATGGGCACCCGCTTTTCCAGTTGCAGATGATCGAGCGTGCCGTCGGTAAAGGCGCTGCGCTCGAGCACGCTCATTTCAATCTGATTGGCGACCAGCGGCTGTGTCATTTTTGACTGCAACAGTTGCCATTGGCTGGGCCGGAAATTGGACACACCGACGCTGCGCACCAGGCCGTCTTTTACCAGGGCATCCAGCGCCGCGCCGGTTTCGGCTGCGTCCATTAACGGGTCCGGGCGGTGCAGCAACAGCAGATCGAGATGGTCGGTGTGCAGTTTGCGCAAACTGGTTTCCACCGACTGGCGAATGTAGCCGGCGCTGGTGTCGTAATGTTTGACGCGGCGCTCCGGGAAGCGTTCAGACAGCAGCGCGATGTCGCACTTGCTGATCAATTCGATGCGCTGACGCAAGTCGGCGTCGGCCATCAGCGCGCGGCCGAATAAGGCTTCGCATTGGTAATCGCCGTAGATGTCGGCGTGGTCAAAACTGCTGATGCCTTCGGCAAGGGCAGCATCGATTTTTCGGCGCACCTGGGCGGCGCTGGTGTCGGCGTCGTCAGCCAGACGCCAGGCGCCGTACACCAGACGGCTTAAGGACACGGAACTGTTGGCAAGCGTAATGCGGTCGAGAGTCATTGTTGTCGTTATCTTCGCAGTGTTTGGAAGCGCGACAGCATAGCCTGATTTTCGGCTCGTCTGTTGGCATTTTCTGACCCTTGGCACTGGTGTTTGGCCGGCCAGACGTTAGGCTGAGCGTCCGTTTCCAATGCGGTTTCATAGAGGATTGTGCATGTCCATCGATTCATCAGCTTCCCAGCCTGCGGTTAATCGAACGCTCATCGTTGCGCTGCTGATCGCCGGCGCTTTTGTCACCATTTTGAACCAGACTTTGATGCTGGTGGCGATTCCCGCCATCAGCGCCGAATTTAACGCTGAGCCGAGTCTGGTGCAGTGGGTGACCACGGCGTTCATGCTCGCCAACGGCATTCTGATTCCGGTCTCGGCGGTGTTGATCGACCGTTATTCCGACCGGGTGCTGTATCTGACGGCGCTGGGCATCTTTGTGGCCGGCACCTTGATCGGCGCGTTTTCGACGTCTTTTGCCATGTTGCTGGTCGCACGCATCGTTCAGGGCGCAGCGGCGGGACTGATTATTCCGATGATTCAAACCCTGGTGATGTCGCTGTTTCCGCCGCATCGCCGTGGCGCGGCCATGGGTCTGGTCGGCCTGGCGATTGCCTTTGCGCCGGCCATTGGTCCGACCTTGTCGGGCTGGATCGTTGAGCATTTGTCGTGGCGGGCATTGTTTATTCTGATGCTGCCGATCAGCGCGCTGGTCTGGCTGGCGACGGCCTTCTTTATGACCAATGTGACGCCGCGTCGTGACCGCCCGATTGATGCGCTGTCGGTGGTGCTGTCGACCTTCGGCTGGGGCGGTTTACTGTACGGTTTCAGCGTCGCTGGCAGCCACGGCTGGGGCAGCCAGGAAGTGTTGATTGCGCTGATCGGCGGTGCGGTGAGTCTGACTTGGTTTGTGCACCGTCAAACGCGTTTGTCGCAGCCGTTGCTCGACATGGCGGTGTTCCGCAGCCCGGTGTTTACGCTGACCACGGCGCTGTGCACGCTCATCTTCCTGTTGATGATTGGCGTGATGACGCTGATTCCGATCTACGTGCAGAACGCCCTCGAGTTAGGCGCGTTGGTGTCGGGCTTGGTGTTGTTGCCGGGCGCCATTATCAACGGCGTGATGTCGCCGGTTGCTGGCCGGCTTTACGATCGTTTCGGCATTGGTCATCTGGCACCGCTGGGCTTCGCGCTGATCTCGCTGGCGATCTTCCTGCTGATGCAGTTGGGCACCGACGCCTCGCCCTGGTCGATTGCCGCGTTCGTGACCTTGTTGATGTTCGGCGTGTCGCTGCTGTTCCTGCCGCTGGTCACCGCTGGCATCAATGCTTTGCCGCACGCCCTGATCGCCCACGCCACGGCGATGAACAACACCCTGCGCATGGTCGGTGCCTCAGTCGGTACCGCTTTGCTGGTGACGGTGATGAGTTGGCCGCTGGCCCGCGCCGGTGCCAATGTGGCGCATGCGGCGGCCATGGCCGATGGCGTGCATTTAGCCTTTGGCGCTGCCTTGTTGCTGGCGTTGCTGGGCCTGGTTGGTTCGCTGTGGTTGTGGCGTCTGGTGAGCCGCCCGCCTGTCGACGACGTGCAAGCGCACTGAACGGAGAACGGAATGGACATTCGCATCGCACAATCAGCCGACCTGGACGCCTGGGCGGATTTGCGCCTGGCGTTGTGGCCCTGGAATGAGCGTGAAGACTTGCTTCAGGGAAGCCGTGTCATGCTAGACAACGCCCATGAAGTGGCGTTCATCGCCTGGCAGGACGATCAGCCCATTGGGCTGATCGAAGGCCAGATTCGGCGCGGTGATGACGCACAGCTCTACGGCCATGTCGAAGGCTGGTACGTGGTGGACGCGGCGCGCGGCAAAGGCGTTGGGGGTAAGTTGATGGACGCCTTGTCGCAGTGGTTTTTGCACCATCACATCCGCACGCTGTTTTCCGACACCATCCCGGATTACCCATTGTCTCCGGCCGCACACCGGGCGGCGGGTTTCGAGGAAGTCGACCGCATTATCATTTTCCGCAAACGCCTGGACACAGACACCAACCGTTGACGCCCGGCTGAGGCCATGCTCGAATCGGACCTCAGCCCGGCTACGGAAGCGTTACGATGTCCTCCGATTCGACCGCCGCTTATACCTTTCCGGCACAACGTCCCTGGATACTGGCGGCCACCATTCTGGCCTCTGCCATGGCCTTTATTGATGGTTCAGTGGTCACGCTCGCCTTACCCATTCTGCGCACCGATCTCGACGCCTCCCTGGCGCAATTACTGTGGATTTTGAACGCCTACACCCTGCTGCTCGGCGCCTTGCTGATGGTCGGCGGTGGCGCAGGCGACCGGCTCGGCCGGCGGCGCATTTTCACCCTCGGTACGGCGATTTTCGCCCTGGCATCGCTCGGTTGTGCGCTGGCGCCGAACCCGACTGCTTTGATTGCCGCCCGCGCCGTTCAGGGCGTCGGCGCAGCGCTGCTGGTACCGCAGAGTCTGGCGATTATTTCGGCGACTTATCCGGCTGGCGAGCGCGGTCGTGCCATTGGTCTGTGGGCCGGAGCTTCGGCGTTAACCACGGCACTCGGTCCGGCGTTCGGTGGTGTGTTGATGGAGCTGTTCAGCTGGCGCGCCGCGTTCTGGATCAACCTGCCATTGGCGCTGATTGTGTTGTGGCTGACCCGACATTACATGCCGGAAAGCCGCGACCCGGATGCCAGCGGCGGGCTCGATTGGGGCGGCGTGCTGATCGCCGGTCTCGCCTGTGGCTTGCTGACGCTGGGTCTGACGGTGCTGACCGAAGGCCAGAGCGGCAGCAGCCTGCGCGCCTGGTTGCTGATCGTGCCGGGCCTGGTCGGCCTGGTCGGCTTTTTCTTCTACGAAGGCCGGGTGCGGCAAGCGCTGGCACCGCCGGCCCTGTTTCGCAGTCGCGCTTTTACCGGCACTAATCTGATGACGTTGCTGGTCTACGGCGCGTTGGCCGGCGTGATGTTTTTGATCCCGATTGATCTGATTGAGCGACGCGGCCTGTCGCCGTCGCAAGTGGGTCTGGCGATGTTGCCGTTCGGTTTGATCATCGGTTTGCTGTCGAGCCAGGCTGGCAAACTGGGCGACCGTTTCGGTGCCCGGCCGATGCTGGTGCTGGGATCGGTGCTGGTCGGGCTTGGCATCGCCGGTCTGGTGCCGCAGTGGACATCGTTCTGGCTGGGCGTGGAAGTGCCCTTGTGTGTGATGTCGCTCGGTATGGCAACGCTGGTGTCGCCGCTGACCACGGCAGTGATGAATTCCGTGCCAGACCATCGCGCCGGTGCGGCGTCCGGCATCAACAACACCGCCAGTCGATTGGCCGGTCTGTTCGCCATCGCCGGTGTCGGCGCTTGCGCCGCAGCGCTGTTCCGGGCGCTGAATGCCGGCGTCGGCCAGTTTGGCTTGTTCCCGCCGCCGGGCGATGCGAATTACGACGCCACCTTGAATGCCTATCACGGCGCGCTGGCGGGCAGTCTGGCGTTGATGGCGGTGTGTGCCTTGCTGGCGGCGATATTGGCAGCCTGGCTGGTGCCGGGAAAAAACGCCCCGGTGGAGGCGTCGGCATGAAGGCCATCAGCCTGCTGTTTTTGACGGCGCTTTTGTCAGCCACAGCAGCGCGGGCCGAACGCCAATTCGAAGCGGTGGACGCCGAACCCTGGCCGGTCGCCTCGCCATTGCGGGCGTTGCCCGACGACAGCCGCGAGTTCAACGCCCAGGGCGTGCCCATGCTGGTGAATCTGTGGGCTGTCTGGTGCATTCCCTGCCGCGACGAATTGCCATCGCTAAACGCACTGCGCGAACGCATTCCGGCCGATCAACTGCGCATGGTGGCGTTGAATTACGGCGACACCCCGGCCAACGTCGAAACCTTTGTGGCGCGAGTGCCCATCGACTTCGACATCTGGCTCGACATCGACACCAGCGTCAGCCGCCAGTTGCCGATGCGCGGCTTGCCGACCACGTTTCTGATCGATGCTCAGGGCCAGTTGCGCTACCGGCTCGAAGGCATTACCGACTGGCATTCGGATGCCATGGTTGGGCAGTTGAATGGCTTGCTCGACACACTCGACCCCGCCTCACCTTAGACCGTTTTTCTGTAAGTCCAACGCTACTGATTGCGCTCGGTTATGTGCCGCGCCGCAACGCCCGGTGCGACCGCGACGAGGCATTTTCCCGGCCGCCAGCCACTCATTCCCTGAGTTGAAAAAGCGCCAGCTTGGCATAGCTTTCTACAGCGACGCCCAGCGCGCGTCCGAACAAATACAACAAGGGGGAGCAACGATGAGATGCGTCTACTACTTGTCGCCCACGCTGAAAGAATGCGAGCGCATTGCCGATGACCTGAACAGCATCGGCCTGTCCAACTGGCTGGTGCATCTGATCAGCCACAACGAAACCGGCGTGAGCCGTCACCGTTTGCAATCGGCCAATTATGTGGAAACGCTGGATCTGTATCACAGCGGCGTGGTCGGCGGTCTGATTGGTTTCTGCGTCGGTCTGTTGCTGCTGGCGTTGTTCCACGTCACGGGTTTGTTCAGCGACAGCCTGCCGTTCTTCGTCAATCTGGTGTTCGTCGCCGTGTTGGTGTTGTTCGGCGTCTGGGAAGGCGGGCTTTGGGGCGTGGAAACCCAAAGCAGCAAACTGGCGCCGTTCCAGCGGGATTTGGACGCCGGCCATTATCTGATCCTGATTTACGCGCCGCGCCAGTACGAAAGCCAGGTGCGTAACATGATGCTTGAGCGTCATCCGGACGCCCGGCTGGCCGCCGTGGATCCGCATTTCATCCTGCCGTTTTCGCGCCCCAGGCGCCTGTAAATCCAAGCCTGCACGCAATGGCCGATGGTCACTGTTGAAAGACAGGGCTTTGCCACCATTGTCGGCTCTCCATTCGTCGTTGCGTGTTCGGCCGTCTTGTTGCCTGGCCGGGTCGTGACCCACGCTTAGGAGTGTGCATGGCGTCCATCATCTCCATCGAAAATCTCACCAAGACCTACGAATCCGGTTTCCAAGCGCTTAAAGGCATCAATCTCGACATCGAACAGGGTGAAATTTTTGCGCTGCTCGGCCCCAACGGTGCCGGTAAAACCACGCTGATCAGCATCATCTGTGGCCTGGTCAACCCAAGCGGCGGCCAGGTGCGCGCCGATGGTTTCGACATCATTCGCGAGTACCGCCAGGCGCGTTCCAAAATCGGACTGGTGCCGCAGGAATTGACCACCAACGCTTTCGAATCGGTCTGGGATACCGTCAGTTTCACGCGCGGATTGTTCGGTAAAGCGCCTAACCCGGCGCACATCGAAAAAGTGCTGCGCGATCTGTCGCTGTGGGACAAGCGCAACGACCGCCTGATGGCGTTGTCCGGCGGTATGAAACGCCGCGTGATGATCGCCAAGGCGCTGTCGCACGAACCGCGCATTCTGTTTCTGGATGAACCGACCGCCGGTGTCGATGTCGAACTGCGCCGCGAAATGTGGGCCATGGTGCGTGAGCTGCGCGAAAGCGGCGTCACCATCATTCTGACCACGCACTACATCGAAGAAGCCGAAGAAATGGCCGACCGGGTTGGCGTGATCAACCAGGGCGAGATCGTGCTGGTCGAACAAAAACAGGACTTGATGCGTAAGCTCGGACGCCGTGAACTGCGCGTGGAATTGCGCGAAAAATTAGCTGCCATCCCGCCGGGTCTGGCAGACCGCGATCTGACGTTGAGCGACGACGGTTTCCAACTGACCTATCGCTTCGACAGCCAGCAGGACGACACCGGCATTCCGGAAATGCTCGCCACGCTCAACGACGCCGGCATCGACTACAAAGATTTGCAGACGCGGGAAAGTTCGCTCGAAGACATCTTCGTAAATCTGGTTCACGCTCAGAATTAATCGACGGGAGAGTCCATGAATTTTTATTCCATTCGCGCCATCTACCTGTTCGAAATGGCGCGCACCTGGCGCACGATTTTGCAGAGCGTCGCCACGCCGGTCATTTCCACTTCGTTGTACTTTGTCGTCTTCGGTTCGGCCATCGGTTCGCGCATGGTGGAAATCGATGGCGTCAGTTACGGCGCCTTTATTGTTCCCGGGCTGATCATGCTGACGCTGTTGATGCAAAGCATCAGCAACGCTTCGTTCGGCATCTACATGCCGAAGTTTTCCGGCACCATTTATGAAGTGTTGTCGGCACCGGTTTCCTATCTGGAAATTCTGATCGGTTACGTTGGTGCAGCGGCGAGCAAGTCGGTGATTCTCGGTCTGATCATTTTGATCACCGCCACCTTCTTTGTGGATTATTCCATCGACCATCCGTTCTGGATGTTCAGCTTCCTGGTGCTGACGGCGATCACGTTCAGTTTCCTCGGTTTCATCATCGGCATCTGGGCCGATGGCTTCGAGAAACTGCAAATCGTGCCGATGATGATCGTCACCCCGCTGGTGTTTTTGGGTGGCACTTTTTATTCCATCGACATGCTGCCGCCGTTCTGGCAAGGCGTGACGTTGCTGAACCCGGTGGTGTATCTGGTCAGTGGTTTCCGCTGGAGTTTCTACGGTCTGTCTGACGTGCACGTCGGCATCAGCATCGCCATGACGTTTGGTTTTCTGGCACTGTTTGTCGGCATCGTCTGGTGGATTTTCCGCACCGGCTACAAACTGAAAAGCTAAATGCCCTCGCTGTCGGCAACGCATGATTTGTTAGACTGCGCTCAGTCATCTGATTGAGTCCATCATGCGTTGCTGCCTCTTCCTGATCGTTCTGTTTTTCCTGTCGCCGCTGCGCGCTGAAACCTCAACCGCGCCCTGGCTGCAAGTGGTGCGCGACACGCCCTATGTGTTCAGCGCCGGCCTGTACGACAACCTCGCCACCATTCGACGTTGGGTGCTGCTCGGCGAAAGCTATTGCATCGAATCGCAACGTCATTTGCTGTTCGACCAACGCGGTCGTTTTCTCACCTGGTTCGATAACCCCGGCGATGTTGCCGCCAATCAGATTGAATTGAATGCGGTGCGCGAACGGTTGTATCGCGACGGCGAAGTGCACCGCTGGATTGCCGGCAGCGCTACTGAAACCGGCTACCCCTTTGCGTTGCGATGCGACCAGCCGCATGTCGATTTAGCGGCTTCGCTGGATCGCCTGTTGGGCACCACTGAAGAAGACCGCGTGTGGGGCACTTGGGATGGCATTACCGCCGGCTCGCCCGAGCAGCCGTGGTCGCTGGCCGAAGTGGTGATCGAGGTGATGCAGACGCAGGCGAAACGGCGCGGCTATGACATTACCCCGGCGATGCAACGCGCCTTCCTCGGCCAGATTCTGATTGAAAGCGGCGCGCGCAAACGGTCGTTTTCGGCGGCGCAGGCGGTGGGTTTATTGCAGTTGCGGCCGGAAGTATTGGCCGATTGCGAACTGGCGGAGCGCTTTTATTTGCATCGCATGGCGCAGGTCGATTGCGCGGTGCGGCTGTACCAGCAAAACGACCGCAATTTGCGCCCGGCGTTTGAGCAACGTTTCGGTGATCTGCCGCAGCTCAAACGCGAGCGACTGTATTCGTTGCTGTTGGTGCAGGCCTATCACGGCGGCATCGGTCGGATGCTGGCGTTACTGGGTGACGGCGAAGAAGGCCGTGCCGGTCGTGAACTGGCGGCCGACGCCGAACGCTACAGCGCCGAAGATCTGGCGCTGGGGTTGGTGTTTCACAACCTCGGCCGCATTAGCTTGGGCCTCGATTCGCTGTACTACAGCGTCGATGTCGCCATTGCCGCTGAGGCGGTGTGCAACGCGGAGCCGGGCCTGTGTTCCTAAGATGCGGGCTGGTTGTTGTGTTGCTGGCATGGATGATGTCGGCGCGGGCTGAGGTGTCGGTTCAATTTGAGCAGCAAGGCTATCCGGTAGCGGTGCGCACCGACGAAACGCTGCGCCAGGCGCTGGATCGCAGCTCGCCCATCCGGCAGCGCGGCCAGGTGTTTTATGGTCAGACATTGTGGCAGGTGCATTGGCAATTCTGGTGGCAACCGACGCCACAACGCTGCGCGATAGAACGCACCGCTATTCAGGTTGAGGTGCAGATGCAGCTGCCGGAATGGACCTCGGGTCGCGCTGACCAGCGAGCTGAATTTGATGCCTTTGTCGCGGCGCTGGAGCGCCATGAACGCGGCCATCAGCAACTGGCCGAAGCGGCCGGCCGGGCCATTGACGATGCCTTATTAGCGATGCCGCCAGCCGACAATTGTGCGCAGTTGGAAGTGCAAGCCAAGACGTTGGCACAGCGTGTTTTGGACGATTATCGCGAACGCGAATTCGATTACGACTTCCGCACCAACCACGGCGAAACCCAAGGCGCTTGGTTGAAATAAAAAGCCGCCTGGTTGGATTAAGCCGCTACAGCGGGTGCGCCTTGTCCTGCCAATACACCACCCAGCTTTGGTCGCGCACAAAATGATTCACCGCCTGCATCGACGGAAACCATTCGCTGAGTAATACCTCGGCGTGTGGGTCGGCGTCGCGATAGACCATAACGAAAAAGCCGTCTTCTAATTCATCGCGGCTGATGTGGCAAAAGCCACGGTAGTGATTGCCTTCAACGATCTCGCCAAAGCAATCCAACAGCACCTGAACCGACATCGTTAACGCCGCTCGCCAGCGAGGCGGTCCAGTTCGTGCGCCAGGTCGAAATCGCGTTCGGACAGGCCGTCGACTTCGTGGGTCGTCAGTTGCACGGTGACGGTTTTGTAGACGTTGCGCCAATCCGGGTGGTGATTGTGTTTTTCGATCACCAGGGCGGCGCTGCTCATAAAGCCGAAGGCGTGGATAAAATCAGCGAACTGGTAGGTCTTGGTCAGTTGCCCGTCTTCGATGTGCCAAGCGTGAGTCGATTTGGAATTCAGCGAATGCAGCGCGGTTTGGCTTTCAGTGTCGGTGTAGCGTTTGATGGTCATGGCGGTCTCCTTGGATGTCGGAGGGCCTTTACCTTAACAAGCTTAGAAGGGAGACGCGAAACGGGAGACGCTAACTCGCGTCTTCCGTCTTCCGTCTTCCGTCTTCCGTCTTCCGTCCTCCGTCTCCCGTTAAGCGTTCAGCGGCTAAGGCAACGCCGCAACGGCGGCGACGCCCTGGCGAATCTCAACCTCACTGGCGTTGGCGAAACCAATCACCAGGCCCGTACGTTGCGGCGTTTCCAGGGCGTATTCGCTCAGCGCCAGCGGGCCGAAGCCGGCTTGCTGCATGGCGTTGGCCCAGGCACGGTCGTCGCCGTTGCGTTCCAGCACCAGATGCATGCCAGCGCTTTCGGCGACGGCGCGAAACTGGCCGCTGAGACGTTGCTCAATCTGTTCATTCAACTGTTGCCACTTGCCGTGATAGTGCTGACGCATGCGGCGTAAATGGCGGGCGAAATGGCCCTGTTCGATAAAGGCAGCGGTTACCGCCTGAGTCAGCAACGGTGATTCACCGGCGTGAATGCGTTTGAGCTGGGTGAAGGCGTCGACCAGATCCGGCGGCACCACCAGATAGCCCAGTCGCAACGCGGGAAACAACGTCTTGCTGAAACTGCCGACGTAGAGCACCGGAGCATTGTCGACCAGACCCTGAATGGCGGCGATGGGTTTGTTGATGAAATGGAATTCGCTGTCGTAGTCGTCCTCGATGATCCAGGTGCCGGTGCGCGCCGCCCAGTCGAGCAATTGCAGCCGCTGGCTGATGTCGAGAATACCGCCCAAGGGGTACTGATGCGTTGGCGTGCAGTAGAGCAGTTTGGCGTCGGTCTGAGCGGGCAGTTGGTTGAGATCGAGCACGGTGTCGGCCAGTGGCACGGCCTGCAGCGTCACGCCCGGTTTTGACAGCGCAAAGCGCGCACCGCGATAGCCCGGGTTTTCGATCAGCACGCGGTCGCCCGGGTGCAAAAACAGTTCACCGATCAGCGACAGCGCCTGCTGCGCGCCCTGCGTCACAATCACTTGCTCGGCCTGGCAACGCACACCGCGCGACTGGCGCAGATAATCGGCAATGGCCTGACGCAGCGGCGCGTAGCCCTGGTAGCTGTCGTAATTGAGCAGCGAGCGGCGGTTTTCCTGTTGATGTTGCAGCCGATTCCAGATCGCTAACGGAAAGGCATCGCTGTCGGGCAGGCCCGGTGTGAACGGCCGATTGGCCTCATCGGTGTCGCGCTGGCTGGCCGGTCGATTGAGCGTGGGCGGTGGCGGCCGTGCGCTTTGGCGCTTTGTGGCGGTGGGGGTCGGGCTCAGTGGTTTTGGTGGCGGGCGTAAATCGACAAAGGTGCCCGAACGCGGTTGGTGGCGAATAAAACCTTCGGCCTGCAACTGGTCGTACACCGCCAGCACGGTGTTGCGCGCAATCGACAGATCCGACGCCAGCAGACGGCTCGATGGCAGCCGGTCGCCCGGTTGCAGCCGGCCATCCAGAATGCGTTGGCTGAGTGCCAGATAGAGCTGCGCCTGCAACGGCTGGCCGCTGTAAGCAGGGTCGAGCAGATGCAGATCGGTCAACGGCAGGCTGGTGGTCATTCTGGTTCCATCAGTTATTGGTATCTGGTTCTTTTGATAAGTCCAGATGGCGATAGGCTGATGCTAACTCACCGCCACGGAGACCCGCAATGCCCCGCCAGACTCATCAGGATGCCAGCGAAACCGAACTGGCTTTTTGCCCACGCAGCCAGGTGCGACGCAGCGCCAAGAACGCCAGTTACGAACGGGCGTCGATTTATCAACTGATCGACGATCTGAAAACGGCGCATCTGGGATTTGTTGAAAACGGCGAGCCGCGCGTTATTCCGATCACGTGCTGGCGGGTGGACGACGATCTGTACATTCACACCGGCAACAAAGGCCGTTTGGCAAAACATCTGCAAAGCGGCCAGTTGGTGGTGTTGTCGTTTGCCGAATGCAGCGAATGGGTGATGTCGAAATCGGCCTATCACCACAGCGCCAACTACCGCTCAGCCGTGCTCTATTGCCACGCCGAAACGGTGACCGACGAAGCCGAATTCGACGCCGCTTTCCGGGTGTTGATCAACCAGCTCGAAGACGGCCGTTGGGACGCAGTGCGGCCGCCGAACCGCCAGGAACGCAAAGCCACAGTGCTGGTGCGTTTGCCGATGAACGAAGGCGCATTCAAGGCACGCACCGGCGGGCCGAACGAAGAACCGGAAGATCTGTCCTTGCCGGTCTGGCACGGCACGATGCCGGCGCGTTAGCCGGTAAAAATGGTTATTTGAGACATAATCGAGGGTGCAAGTGTGACGCTCTTAACGCTTGCACTGTGAACAATGTTCAAAGACACTGATCGGCGTAGCTCAGGCAAGCGCGCCTTTCGGTGTTAAAAAGTGAACCCGAACTGCCCGCTTAGCGTACTCATGGACGAACGGAAACGCTGAGATGAGCATGTTAGATACCCTCAAAGATTATTCGATCGTCTATTCCTTCGACCGCAGTGGCTTTGCGCGCCACGCGCGGCAATTTTCCCCCATTGAAGACAGCCACCTGATTGGCAAACGCTATCTGGTTACCGGCGGCACCAGTGGCATTGGTGCGGCACTGGCGCAGCGTCTGGCCGAGGCGGGCGCTGAGGTGTTGGTGACCGGTCGCAGCCGGAGTCGGTTTGAACAGTCCGGGCTGGAATCGTTGGGTGTGGGCTACATCCCGTTGGATATGGCCGATTTTCATCAGGTCATGCAATTGAAGCTGCCACCCATTGATGGTCTGGTCTGCAACGCCGGCGGCATGCCCGGTCAATTGCAGTTGGTGAACGACGAATTCGATCAGATTTTTGCCTCGCAAGTGGTGGGCCATTACCTGTTGATGCGTCGCTGTATTGAAAGCGGCCTGCTGACGCCCGGTGGCAGTCTGCATTTCACTTCCAGCGGCGGTATGTATCTGAAACGCCTCGATCTCGACGATCTGTGCTGGCAGGAAGACGGTTACGACAAAGTTAAATCCTACGCCAACGCCAAACGCGCCCAGGTCATTCTTAATGAGGAACTGGCGCGGCGTTATCCGGATTTCATCTTTTCGGCATCTCACCCCGGCTGGGTCGGTACCCAGGCATTGCAGGAAGCCCTGCCCGGTTTCGCCCGGCATTTTTCCAAGCGTCTGCGCAGCGACGAAGAAGGCGCCGACACCATCTACTGGTGTCTGTGTGAGGGCGAAAAACTGCCCAGCGGCGAATTCTGGTTCGATCGCCAAAGCCGCCCCGTCTACGCCTTCC
Source organism: Saccharospirillum mangrovi (assembly GCF_003367315.1). Lineage (GTDB taxonomy): Bacteria > Pseudomonadota > Gammaproteobacteria > Pseudomonadales > Natronospirillaceae > Saccharospirillum > Saccharospirillum mangrovi. The sequence goes on along the minus strand of NZ_CP031415.1, from coordinate 3,491,904 downwards.
CCTGGACCCGCGAAAGCTACACCAGCCGCCAACGCCTGATGACGTTGTGTGCGACCGTTTGGGCGGAAACGCTGGGCTGAATAAACGGCCGCCGTCGTTGTCGCCTCAAGGCAGGGCGCGTATATTGAGCGGCTCATTTTCGACCGCTTCGACCCCGCATCGCGCCATGCCGTCCTTTACTCCGTTGCCAGAATCCAGTCGCCGCCATTACCTGAACGCCATGGGCATTGAGTCCTGGTATCCGCGGGTGCGGTTGCCAGCGGCGCCGGAACCACTGCTGTTCGATCTGGACGACACCGAGCCCGCGCCAACACCGATGGCGCAGGCCGCCGCACCAACACCGGCGGTAGAACGCCCGGCACAAACAACCGCCGTACCGCGCCTTGAAATGCCGAGTGCCAAAGCGCCGGCCGCTCAATCCGAACCCGACGTCGCTCCGGCGGCCAAAGCGCAAGTGGCGCCGGCTGTGCCGCGCTTTGTGTTGTCGCTCAGTGTGGTCGGGCCGTTTTTGATTGCCGATACGCTGGCGCGCGGCCTGGAGCAACCGACGTCCGACGGCCAGCAATTGTTGCTGAACATTCTCGCGGCCTTGGGCGTGAGCGCTGATGAAGTGCGCACTCATCATGTCATTCAATGGCCGCTGTTCACCAATCCGCGTGTCGATCAGGGCCTGACGCAGGCGCGGCTCTATGTCGATGAAAAACTGGAGCAGTTCATCCGCCAGTTTCAGCCGACGCACCTGTTGTCGTTCGGCGCGGTGCTGCCGCGTCTGCACGACTGGCAACAACCGCAGGGCGACCACCTCGGTTTGCCCTGGCTGGGGTTGCCGTCGCTGTACCGCATGTTGTCTGAACCCGGTGAAAAAGCCGTGGCCTGGCAACGCCTCAAACCGCTGGTGCCCACCCAGCAATGACCTTGCTGCCGGCGCGGGTCGACGCTTTTAACGAACTGGTTCTGCTCGATGCCGACGCCGGGCCACATCCCTGGTCTGTACTGGCGTTGCAACGTGCGCTGAACGAAGCGCGGGTCTGGCAATTCGATAACGGCGGCGAGCGCGTGGGATTTCTGGTGGCTGAAACGGTGCTGGACGAAAGCACGTTACTGCATCTGGCCGTCGCCAAGGCGCACCAGGGCCAGGGCGTGGCAAGCCAGGCGCTGAAATTCTGGCTGGCGCAGTTGCGCCAGGTCGGGCAACGGCGTTGTTTGCTGGAAGTGCGCCCGAGCAACGCGGCGGCGATAGCGGTTTATCGCAAGCTCGGTTTTGCAGACATCGGCCAGCGGCGGCGTTATTACCCCGATGGCGAAGATGCGTTGGTGATGGCGCTGGATCTGCTCTGACGATGGCTGAACAGGCGTGACTTTCGGGGGCTGAACTCAGCGCCGTGTCGCTCTAGCCTGAATGCACTGAAACAGAGGAGAAAAGCGATGCGTGAAGTGCGTTACGAAGTGATCAAACAAGGGGTGTCGTTCGGCACGGTGCTGGCGATTGTGTTGTCGTGGAGCGCCAACAAATCAATTTTGTGGGCGATCATTCACGGCATTCTCAGTTGGATTTACGTGATTTATTTCGCGCTGTTCAAATCGGTCTGACGGCGCGTTTCAGGCAGTTCGGTTCAGGCCGTTTCCCGAATCTGCAATTGCGTCGGCAGGACGCGACTCTCAAAGCGCTCCGGGTTGAGCGCCATCATGGCCGCCAAGCGGCCTTTTTCGATGCTCGGCTGGTAGACGGTGGTGATGGCCGGATGGCCGCGCCGAGCTTCGGAAATGTCATCGAAACCGACGATTTTTAAATCTTCCGGCACGCGAATGTCCAGATCGCGCGCCACGCTCAAGGCCGCCAGCGCCAACTGATCCGACATGCAAAACAACGCCTTCGGGCGTGGCTCACTCAACAGCGCTTCGCGCGCGGCTTTAACGCCGTCGGACCAATTGCTTTCGTGCGTGTTCCATACCTGATCGGCCAGAATTTCTGCGCCCACTTCGGCGGCGGCGTCGCGATAGGCGTCCAGCCGTTGCCGTGAAATGGAGGTGGCGGCGTCGATCATGTCGACTTCTTTAACGCGGCCGATGGTGTCGGACTGAATCAACCGCAAGCCGATAACCGCTACCGGCGCATCGCCACCAATCTGGCGATAAATATGCTGGGCCGCCTGCTTGGCGCCGCCGTAGTTGTCGATGTTCAGCGACAGATGATTGCCCAGCGTGAAATCAACGGTGACCACCGGCTTGTGTTGACGTTCCAGACGTTGAATGACGCTTAAATCGCGCGGCGGGCCGTAGATGATGAAACGGTCGGGAATCGATTCCATCGATTGCTGGTGATAGAAATCGTCGCGGCCGGGCATCAGCAACAGGTTCACCCGGGCGTCGTCGAGCACTTCGGCCACGCCTTGCAGAAATTCGGTGGCGCAGGCGTCGCGGAAGTTATAGGCCAGACGTTCGGCCAGCATCACACCAACCACGCCAGTGGCGCCGGTGCGCAAACTGCGCGCAGCCGGGTTCGGGCCGTGGTAACCGAGGCGCTCGCATTCGCTGAGAATGCGGTCACGCAGCACGGCGGACAGCTGGTCCGGTCGGTTGAACGCATTGGAGATGGATGCCGTCGACACGCCCAGGGCGTCGGCGACGGCTTTCAAGGTCATGCGTTTGGCTGGTGTTTTATTTTTGTTAATCACACGCATTGTGTCCGCCAGGAAAAACGCCGGCGCGCTGGCCGGCGTCCGCTTACTCGGTCCAGGCTGCCAGAGTGTAAGCCGGTATCCGGCCGGAGCCGGCGGGCTGGAAGCCCGGAACCTCAACGGCTTGACCCGATACCTCAACCGGCAATTCGCGGCTGGTCATGTTCAGCGCGATGACCAGGCTTTCGCCATCGGCCACGCGGCGGAACAACAGCAGGTCCGGGTCGCTGTCGAGCCATTCAAAACGGCCGTCTTTCAACGCCGGATGCTGACGACGCCAGGCCAATAACTGCCGGCTGAAGTTGAGCATGGAATCGGCATTGAGCTTCTGTTCGCCGACCGCCAACTGACGATGAATCGGTTCGATCGGCAGCCAGGGGTGTCCGTCGGAGGTAAAACCGCCCATGGCTTCGTTGATCCACGGCATCGGGGTGCGGCAACCGTCACGGCCTTTGAATTCCGGCCAGAATTCGATGCCGAACGGGTCTTGCAGCAGCTCGAACGGTACCTCGGCTTCGGGCAGACCTAATTCTTCGCCCTGATAAATACAGGGGCTGCCGCGCATCGTTGTCAGCAACGCTAAAGTGGTGCGCACATAGGCTTTGGGATTTTCGGCGTCTTTGCCCCAACGGCTGGCGGAACGCTCGACGTCGTGGTTGCTCAATGCAAAGCACGGCCAGCCGTCGCCCAGATTCTGCTCGACCTTTTCCATGGTGTTGCGGATGTGTTCGATGCTGTGCGGCTTGTCGAGCAATTCGAAGGTGTACGCCATGTGCAGCTTGTCGCCGCCGGAGGTGTATTGCGCCATGTATTTCATGCCGCCCGGCGCGCCGATTTCACCGACGGTGGTGGTGCCGGGGAATTCATCCATGACCGCACGCAGACGCTTGAGGAACTCAAGGTTGTCGTCGCGACACATCTGGTGCACGTGGTACTGACGGGTGAACGGGTTCACCGGGTCGGCACCGACGAAAACTTTTTCCGGCGAGTCGGCCAGGCCGTTGTCGGTCAGCGCCGCGTCGTGGAAGTACATGTTCACCACGTCCAGACGGAAGCCATCGACACCCAGTTCCAGCCAGAAGCGGGCGGTGTCGAGGATGGCGTTCTGCACGTCCGGATTGTGGAAGTTCAGATCCGGCTGGCTGGTCAGGAAGTTGTGCATGTAATACTGGCCACGGCGGGTGTCGAACTGCCAGGCCGGGCCGCCAAACAGCGACAACCAGTTGTTCGGCGCGGTGCCATCGGGCTTGGGATCGGCCCAGACGTACCAGTCCGATTTCGGGTTGTCGCGGCTGGCGCGGCTTTCCTTGAACCAGGCGTGCTGATCGGAGGTGTGGCTGTAAACCTGGTCAATGATGACCTTTAATCCCTTCTGGTGCGCTTGTTCGACCAACCGTTTGAAGTCGTGCAACGAACCGAACATTGGATCGACATCTTTGTAATCGGAGATGTCGTAACCAAAGTCCTTCATCGGTGAGGTAAAGAACGGCGACAGCCAGATGGCGTCGACGCCCAGCTCGGCGATGTAATCCAGGTGCGCAATTACGCCCGGAATATCGCCGATGCCGTCACCGTTGCTGTCGAAAAAAGAACGCGGATAGATCTGATAGATCACGCCACCGCGCCACCAGTTGAGATCGGCTACCACTTAAATCAGCCTCCTTTGACTGAACCGGCCAACAGGCCGCGTACGAAATAACGTTGCATGGAAATAAACACAATCAACGGCACAACCATGGTTATGAATGCGCCGGCGGTGAGGATTTCCCAGTTGTCTCCGCGTGAGCCGAGCAGTTCGACCAACTGCGCCGTCATCACGGTTTTGCCTTCGCCCTGGCCGAGGAATACCAGCGCCACCAGCAAGTCATTCCATACCCAGAGGAACTGGAAGATGGAGAACGACGCCAGCGCCGGAATCGACAACGGCAGGACAATGGTGCGGAACACGTCGAAGTGGCTGGCGCCGTCCATACGGGCGGACTCCATCACTTCTTTAGGCAGACCGGCCATGTAGTTGCGCAGCAGATAAACCGCCAGCGACAGACCGAAGGCCGTGTGCGCTAACCAGATGCCGGGGTACGACTTCGGCTCGGTGCCGAAAATGCCGCCCAGCGTGGTGTACATGCGCAGCACCGGAATCAATGAAATTTGCAGCGGTACCACCAACAGGCCGACGATGATCGCCAGAATCCACATCCGGCCTTTGAAACGCATCCAGGCCAGCGCGTAGGCGGCGAAGGCGGCGATCAGAATCGGGATGAAGGTGGATGGCAAGGTCACTGTCATGGTGTTGATAAAGGCCCGGCCCACGCCTTCGGACGCCATCACTTCCTTGTAGTTGGTCAAGGTGAAGATCGGCGGCACTTCGGCGATGTAGAACACGCGCTGACCACGGCTGTGGCTGAACGGCTCGTTGGAGACCCAACGGAAATCGCCGTTTTTCTCCAGCGTCATCTGGCTGCCGTCGTCGAGCGTGGCGGTATCGCCGGCACCGAAGGCGGTCAGGTCGGTCGGACGCAGGCTCCAGGACTGCACTTCCTTGCCCTGATCAACGTCGAAGATGTTGCTTTCAATAACGAACTGGCCGCTTTGCTCGGTCTGAGCATCGGCGGTCGGTGTGCGGTAGAACTCGTTGCTTTCGCTGGACGCCAACGCTGTCCACCAGCCGGTACGGGCCAGTTGGTCTTTGTCACGCACCGAGCTGATCAACAGGCCGAGCGTGGGAATGGTCCAGAGGGCGACCAGGATAAACACCGCCAGGTGTTTGCCGCCCACGGCCAGTAACGAAGAATTGTGGCTGCTCATGGTCGGCTCCTTATTGTTCGTCGGCGCGGGCGCGACGGATGTTGTAGAGCATGACCGGCGTCACCGCGATCATGATGACGATGGCAATGGCGCTGCCCTTGCCGATGTCGCCGGCGCGGAACAGCTGGTCATACATAAAGTTCGCCAGGACGTTCGTGTCCCATTGACCGTTGGTCATGGCAAACACGATGTCGAAGATCTTCAGTACCAGAATGGTGATGGTGGTCCACACCACGACGACGGTGCCGAAAATCTGCGGAATGACGATCTTGAAAAAGATGGAGAACTGGTTGGCGCCTTCGATGATGGCGGCTTCCAGCGTGTCTTCGGGCACGCCGCGAATGGCAGCGCCGAGAATCACCATGGCGAAACCGGTCTGGATCCACACCAGGATCACCATCAGCAGGAAGTTGTTCCAGAACGGCACGGCGATCCAGGTAACCGGTTCGCCACCGAGTGCAACGACCAGGGCATTGAGCAGACCGATTTGCTCTTCACCGGAGCCGCGGTAGTCATAAATGAATTTCCAGATAACCGACGCGCCGACGAAGGAAATCGCCATCGGCAAAAACACCAGGGTGCGGGCCAGCTTGCCCCACCACAGACGGTCGGTCATGTAGGCGATCAACAAGCCAAAACCCGTGGCCAGAGTCGGTACAAAGATGAGCCACAGAACGTTGTTGCGAACGGCGACCAGAAAATTGGGGTTCTGGAATGCCCAGGCGTAGTTTGCCAGGCCAACGAATTCGTTCGCGTTTCTGTCGAGCAGGGAGTACCACAATGACGCAAATACGGGGTACACCAGATAAACCAGTAGCAGCACAACCGCAGGTCCAACAAAGATCCAGGGGCGGATCGATTCACGCAGGTTGTCGCGCTTCATCCGGGCGGCATCGCCGGACAGAGAGTCGCTGGACAGGAAACGGTCCAGCAAGTAGTTGCTTCCAAGAAAGAAAAGGGCACTGAGCCCTATTGCCAGGGCAATAGCAATCACTGCCGTGATAATTTGCTGAGCCACAGTCGTCTCCTGACCGAACTAGGTTAAAAAGCCCGCCCCGGGGACCGGGGCGGGCGGCGTACGACGAAGCGTGGGCTCCGTCGTGACTCAGGCAGTAGGAACGCTCTTAGAGGTTTTCCCAAGCCTGTTCGATGCTGTCGGCGACGTCTTCAGCAGAATCACCACTGACGTAGTCAACCATGCCGGTCCAGAAAGCGCCGGCACCGATACCACCAGGCATCAGGTCGGAACCGTCGAAACGGAAGGTGTCAGCGTTCTGCAGGATTTCAGCCTGGCGACGCAGGGTGTCGTTGGCGAACAGATCGTTGTTGACGCCAGTGTGCGGAGTCAGGAAGCCACCGTTGATCATCCAGATTTCGTGAGCCAGCGGGGTGGTCAGGTATTCCATCAGAGCACGGGCAGCCGGGTTTTCTTTCGGCATGGTGACGACGGTGCCTGCGCCCAGAACCGGGTTACCCAGGTTTTTGGACTCGAAAGCCGGCAGGTAGAAGAAGTCGACGTCTTCACCCACTACAGTACCTTCCGGGAAGAAGGCCGGGATGAAGCTGGCCTGACGGTGCATGAAGCAGCCCGGCGGGATGTCGAACAGACCGTTGGGGCTTTCACGGAAGTCGGTGGTACCAACTGCCTGAGCGCCACCCTGAACGTAGTCGTCGTTCTTGGCGAATTGGCCGAACAGTTCGATGGCTTCAACCACGCGCGGATCGTTGAACGGGATTTCATGGCTGACCCACTGGTCGTAAACAGCCGGGGTGTTCAGACGCAACATCATGTCTTCAACCCAGTCGGTTGCCGGCCAGCCGGTGGCGGCGCCACTACCCAGACCGATACACCACGGAGTTTGGCCGTCAGCGACCATTTTGTCGGACAGAGCGATCAGCTCTTCCATGGTTTCCGGTACTTCGTAGCCGTAGTCGGCGAAGTTGTCCGGCGAGTACCACACCAAGCTCTTCAGGTCGACGCGGAAGAAGACACCGTAGAAGTTGTCTTTACCACTGGCGTCGGCATAAGTGCCCAGATCAACCCAGGACTGGCCGGCGGCGTAGTTATTCAGAACGTCGCTGCGCAGATCGCTGGACAGCGGCACCAGCAGGTTCTGGCTGGCCATGTCGGCGGCCAGACCCGGCTGCGGGAAGATCGCCAGGTTGGGCGGAGAGCCGGCCTGGAGGTCAATACGAATTTGTTGTTCGAAGCTGTCAGAACCGGAGTACTGAACGTCAGCGCCAGTGGCGGCTTCGAAATGGCTGACGATGGCATTGAAGATAGCGTTTTCCGGAGCCAACCACGGGCCGGCGACAGTAACTGTCTGGCCGGAGAGGTCCATGTCGTCGAATTTATCCAACGAGTCCCAGTGGAAACCAGCGGCACCGCGAGTCGGGTTTTCCTCAGCAGCAACGCCGGCTGCAAAGGCAGCGGTCATGGCGACGACAAGCGTCTTTTTCATCAAGGATTTTGTCATTTTTGTAGCCCTTTTCGTGCAATTGGATGTTCGCGTTTTCTCATTCAGCGCCACACACCGGGGGTGAAAAGACGCTGGGCGTGGAAAGCACGGCCGTTAGCTTAATCGTTTAAGAGCGTTTGTCACCCGCTTTTTTAGACTGATTGTTCATGATCAGCGGCGAAAGCCGGTGGCGCGGCGCTCTCAACGTTGGCGTCCTTGCCGGTGTTGAGTCTGGACGCAATATCTGAATACGCCCTGAACTCGATTACAGACTCTGTGGGCCGGCGGACCAACTCAGCAGAGGTGTTGCAGAATCGGCATCAACGATGCGAGCCGCCGGTTGGGCGAAATCCACTTCGAGCGTCAAACGGTGCTCGTTGTGGTGCCAGACTAGTCGTAACTGGCTCGCGTCCGGCTGATCCAGATCAAAGCGGCCCTGGAACGCCGGATGTTCGTTGCGCAACCGGATCAGCGCCAACAGTTGTTGCACCACCGGGCGCTGCAACTGGATGTCGACTTCCTCGCGCTGATAACAGTGGCGGTTGATGTCGCGACCGACGCCGCTGCGTTCGAGCAATGCCAGATCGTTACGACCGGCCAACAGGCCAGTGTAGTAGACCTGCGGCACGCCGGGCGCAAAGAACTGAACCGCGCGGGCGATCAGGTAATCGACATCGCGCTCACCCAAGGCGGCGTAGTAGGTGCAGTTGACCTGATACAGATCGAGATTAGACGCCGCCGCACCCGTTGCCAGTCGGCTTTCGCCGTTGGAACGTTGGTGGATGGTTTCAACCAAGGCATCGATGGCCGCGGGCGACAGCAGGCCCGGCTTGTCGCCATCGGCGCCGACGTCGATAACGCCAATGCCGTCGTGTGTGTCGAGCACGGTGATGCAGTTGCGCGGCGACACCCTCAGCCAGTTCGCCAATGGTTCGGCTTCGCCGGTGAACAGGGCGTGCAGAATCAGCGGCGGCAGTGCGAAGTCGTAGACGCGGCCGACCCGGTTGGCGATGTCGATCTGGGTCTGATAATGGCTGTGAATTTCCACCAGAGTTTCCATGCCACGCTCGGTGGCGGCCTGGCTCAGGCGGTGAATAAAGTCGAAGGTTTCCGGCAACATGAAACAGCGCGTGCCGGCCCGCTTGATGGCGTAGCCGGCGGCGTCGAGCCGAATCATCGACACACCGCCGTCACGGAAGCGATCCAGAATGCTCAGCAAATAACCCCAGCCGGCGTCGGACTCGACGTCGATGTCCAGTTGTTGCGGCGTGAAGGTGGTCCACAACAGGCGTTTTTCACCGGCGATGCTGTAGAGCGTCCACGGCAGGCTGGGACGTGGCCGATAGATGGCGGTCAAATCGCGCTCGGTGGCGCCGTTGGGGAATACGCGGTCGTAGCTGAGAAACAGATCGTGCCACTGACTGGCGCGACCATTTGCCTGAACGTCGCGGAACTGCGGCGACCGGCTGGACAGATGGTTAACGATCAAATCGGCCATTACCGGCGTGGTCTGGCTCAACGCTTTGACGTTGGACCAATCGCCCAGACGCGGATCGACGGTCAGATGATCGTCCGGATCGAAGCCGGCATCGGCGCCGTCAATCGGTGTGTAAAACGGCAGCAGATGAATGCCGCCAAACAGTCCCTGCAACGGGCCCTGCAACAAGCGGTGCAATGCCTCAAGATCGCCGCCGCTGAGACGATCAACATAGGTAATAAGCTGTACCTGATTGTTCATGCCGCCGCGCCTCCACCGAATCGGCCGGAACCCTAGTTGGCTAAATCGTTTAAGTAAAGCAGAAGCGGTGTTCAAAGGCGGTTATCTTTGAACGCAACGACACAGTGGCCTGCCAGGGCTAAAGGTTGGCGGCGGGCTGCCATTACAATGCCCGCCTTTTCTTTGATGGAGACTGACATGGTGCGTTGGTTCCTGCCGCGACGCGACGGCAATCTGGTGCGTGAAAAAGCCGTAGTGGCGTTCTGTTTTCTGGCGTTGCTGGTGGGTTTGTATTCGCTGGTGAAATGGCGCGCCTTTGGCGTGGTGGGTCTGCAAACAACAGCGGTGATTCTGATGTTGTTTGTATTGCCAGTGCCCTGGTTGGTGCGCGCCGGTGTGTCGGTGGTGCTTGGTTCCAATCTGGCGATTGCCGGTATGGCAACGCACGCGCTGTTTTCGGCCTACCTGTTTGGTGGCATCGACTCGCAGTATTTGCTCTGGCTGGTCACGCTGATTGTGCTGGCGTACATGATGACCAACCCGCTGTGGGGCTCGGTCTGGTCGATGTTGATGTTGGTGTGCGCGGGCGTTTTTGTCTGGCTGAAACTCGGCGGCCATGTCTTTCCTGAACCGCCTTTGTCGGGCAGCGATCTGAACCGCGACATCGTGGTGGGGTATCTGTTGCCGGTGATCATGATCTGGGTCGGCCAGGCTTATATGCAGCGCATCACCTTGCAGGCGGTAGACGACGCCCGCGCCGCCGAACTGGCCGCCAGTGAACACACCGACCAATTGGCTGCCGCCAGCGACCGCATGAGCGAAGTGGCCTCGCGCACCCGCGATGTCAGCGCGCGGTTGATCGACGCCACCGCTGAACTTGCCTCAGTGCGCAGCCAGGTGAATCAGGAATCGACGGCCTTGAATGACGTCAGTGCCCGCCAGGCAGGCCTCAGCCAGCAACTGGCCGACAGTCTGGCGCGGGTCGATGAAATCATGTCCGTCAGCGGCCAGACGATGGCGCAAGTCGGTACCTCGCTCGATGCGACGCGCGAGCAATCCGATCACACCCAGCGACTGGTGGCGGAACTGGTGCAGGAAATGTCGGCGATCAAAGCCAGTAACGAACGCATCGCCGAAGCGTCGCAAGCGATCAGCGACATCGCTGCGCGCACCAACTTGCTGGCATTGAACGCATCCATCGAAGCGGCGCGCGCCGGCGAACACGGCCGGGGTTTTGCTGTCGTCGCCGACGAAGTGCGGGCGCTGTCGGAAAGCTCCGACGCCTCGGCCAATGAGATTCGTGACCTGCTCGACGAAAGCGGCCAGCGCATAGCGCTCGGCATCAGCCGCAGTGAAGACAGCCAGCAGCGCGTGCACGCCGTGGCCGAACAGGTCGCGTTGATGCGTGACAACTTCGGTGAACTGGAAGAACAGCTGGGCCGCGTGGCAAGCGAAATGCAGGCGCTGGCGTCCGGCGGCAGCGAACTGAACGACAGCAGCGCTACCTCGTTGGCAACGGTGGAATCGATGACCGGCCGGTTGGCGGTTCTGGGCGAACTGGCCGATGCGTTGCAGGAAGCGGCGCAAGAGTTGCGTCAAACCACCGCCGATTAACGGGCCGGTCTGCGGTTGCGCAGGCCGGTTAAAATGCGGACACTCCGGGCGCTCGATAGCGTCGAACAACACACCCATCCAATAACGATAAAACCGAGGTCCCTGTGTCTTACCGCGCCATGCTGGTCGCGACCGGCTTCGCCGTTCTGGCCAATTTTTTCTGGGCGACCAACGCCATTGTCGGCAAGTTGGCGGTCGCGTCGGTGCCGGCTTTTACCCTGTCGCAATTTCGCTGGTGGCTGGCGCTGCTGTTTATCGCGCCGTTCGGGTTGCCGTCGCTGTGGCGCCAGCGCGATTGGTACCGGCGCCACTGGCGGCGTCTGGTGTTGCTGTCGATTCTCAGCGTCACGCTCTACAACAGCTTTCAATATTGGGCGCTGGAATACACCCAGCCGGTCAACATCGGGGCGTTAACGGCCTTGATGCCGGTGATGATTTTTGTGCTGTCGGGCTGGCTCGGCCAGGGCCGGTTAACGGCCGGGCAATGGCTGACGGCGAGCGTTGCTGTGGTCGGTGCCTATCTGGTGTTGACGCGAGGCCAGGGCTTGAGCCTGACCGAACAATCCTGGCGCGGCGATTTGCTGTTTTTGGTCGGTTTGCTCGGCTGGTCCTGTTATTCGGTGTTGCTTAAAGGCGTGCCGACGCATCAGGTGAACGGCCTGGGTTTGCTGACGTTTCTGATCGGCAGTGGCAGCTGTTTCATTGTGCCGTTCTGGCTCAGTGGTCTGGTTACCGGATCGGCGCTGGTGCCGCCGGTGTCGGCCTGGTGGGCGGTGGCATACGTGGCCGTCTTCCCATCGCTGGTCGCCTATTTCAGTTGGATTGTCGCCGTCAGTCGTGGCAACCCCAGTCTGGCCGGATTGATGATGACCACAGCGCCACTGTTCAATGCGTTGCTGACCCTGGTGGTGTTGCGCCAGCCGGTGCTTGCGGTGCAATGGCTGGGCATTGGCTGCGTCGTTGTCGGCGTGGCATTAACGCTGTTGCAAGCCGGTCGTCAAACCACCATGCCACGGGAGTCGTTGGAATGAAGTCGGTGCAAACCAGTCTCTACGCCGGGTTGGCGTTGCTGTATTTGCTGGTGCTGGGTTGGGTGCCGTTCACGGGCGATGCCGCCATCAAGGCGTTGCCGATCGTCTATCTCGCCATTCTGGCCTGGCAGCGGGGTGCGCGCGGTTTAACGCTGGCGTTGGTCGCCAGCGCCGTGGGCGATGTGCTGTTGGCGTTCGGTGCCTTTGTGCCCGGTCTGGCGGTGTTTTTGATCGCGCAATTACTCTATGCCGCGCTCTTCGCCCGACAGTTGATCTGGCGTTCGGAGCGATTGCCGCTGGCGCTGATGTTGTTGCTCTGGTGTGGCAGTCTGCTGTTGCTGATCGGCCCGCATCTGGGTGCGTTGCTGGTGCCGGTGCTGGCGTATCTGACGGCGATTGTCTGCATGGGTCTGGCGGCCACGATGAATCGCCAATCGATCTGGCCGGGCGTGGCTGGCGCTGCCTGTTTTGTGTTGTCGGATTCGCTGATTGCGGTAGAGCTGTTTGTGACCGTATTGCCCGCCCACGGCTGGGCGATCATGGTGACTTATTACCTGGCGCAGTGGCTGCTCACTCAGGCGCTGATTCACGCATCCGAGGCGTAACACTCAGCCAGAATGGCTTTGAGTTGCGCCACGCCCATGGCTTCCATGCGCGCGATGTTGCGCTCGGGAATCTCGCCGGTATCCGGGTAGCGATCAATCGCCGTTTCCAGCGAGTCTTCACGCAATAAATGCAGAATCGGGTAGGGCGAACGGTTGGTGTAATTTTCCGCCGCGTCTGGTTCGGTGTCGGCAAATTGATAGTGCGGGTGGAAGGTCGCTATCTGGAATTCGCCTTCGAGTTTCAGTTGGCGCAGCAGCGCATCGGCCTGGTCGAGAAAGTCGTTGAAGTCGAGAAAGTCCGTCAGCACGGCCGGGTGAATCAGCAAGGTGGTTTCGATGTCTGGCTCAGTTTGCAGGCGGTTTAATTCCAGGCCTAAATCGGTCAGCAAATCCGTCTCGTTGCGTGCCTCGGACACAACAAAGCGCACCCGGTCACGCACCAGTTCGCGTTTGGCGAACGGACACAGATTTTCCCCCACGACCAGACGGTCGACCCAACGGCGAACCGCTTGCAGGGTGTTGGTTTGATCGATCATCGCGATGGACACTCCGGTTGACAGCGGTCGTTAGTCTAGCGGTTTACAGGCCTCATCGGGCCAACTATCTTTACTGACCGGGTGTTTAATAAAAACAATAAGGTCGCCTGAGCGACCGGAGCCTGCGATGAATCTTATCCTCTACGCCATTCCTGGTTTTGTCGTTTTATTGCTGCTGGAAATTGCGGTCGATGCCTGGCGCCGCACCGGTTATTACCGCGCCAACGATGCCATTGCCTCGCTCAGTACCGGCATGCTCAACCAGACGCTGGGTTTCGCCACCCAGTTCCTTCGGTTTCTTGGCTACGCCACTTTATGGGCGCTGCTGCCGCACGCGGAATTAACGATGTCGCCAGCGCTCTGGGTGCTGGCGTTTGTGTTGTACGACCTTTGTTATTACTGGAGCCATCGCTGTCAGCACCAGATTAATTTTCTCTGGGGCATTCATGTGGTGCATCACCAGAGCGAGGAATTCAATTTATCGACGGCGTTGCGCCAGCCGTTCAACGATTTCTGGATTGGTTCGGTGTTTTATCTGCCGATGCTGTTTTTGGGTTTCCCGCCTGAGGTCATCGTCGTCGTCGGTTCGCTGAATCTGATTTATCAATTCTGGGTGCATACGCGTTTTATCGGTCGGCTCGGCTGGTTGGAGCGGGTGTTGGTAACGCCGATGAACCATCGCGTTCATCACGCCATCAACGACCCATACATCGACCGCAATTTTGGCGGCGTCTTTATTCTCTGGGATCGGTTGTTCGGCAGTTATCAAGCCGAGCTCGACAGCGAACCGTGTGTCTATGGCTTGCGTAAACCTTTGCAGTCGTGGAATCCGTTTTTTGCCAACCTGCAGGTGCATCGGCAGTTGCTCAAAGACGCCTGGCACACGCGCCGCTGGATCGATAAATGCCGGCTGTGGTGGATGCCAACCGGCTGGCGCCCGGCCGATGTTGCCGAACGTTTTCCGTTGCCGCGTTGCCTGCCCGACACCCAGGTGAAATTCGATGCGCCGCCGGCGCGCCGAGTGCAGGCCGTCGTTATCGCGAATCACGCCTGGTTGATGGGTCTGACGGTCTGGTTTCTGATCAACACCAGCGATCTTACTTTCACCGCCGCACTACTGCATTTTCTGCCGTTAGGCGGTGGTTTGTGGCTGAACAGCCGGGTGTTGGAGCAGCGCTCCGGTGCGGTGGTGCAAACGGCGGTGTTCTGGTTGCTCTGTGCCAGCCTGCCCTGGCTGGTGCCGTCGTTGCGGTTTCCGACTGAGGTGTTTACTGCACTGGCGTTGTTATCGGCACTGAGTTTTGGTTGGGCAGCACGGTCGCCACAGCCACTTGCTGTGTCGCATTGAGTGAGTCTATTACACCGTGCTTTTTTCCGGGCGCGCCAACAAGGTTTCGAGCCGTTGCGGTCGATAAAAATAGAAACCCTGGAGTTCGTCGCAACCCAGGGCGGTGAGCGTCTGCACGTCCAATTCGGTTTCGACGCCTTCGGCGACCACGCTCAAACCCAAGGTGTGGCCGAGGTTGATGATGGCGCGAATCAATTCCAGATGCTTGCCGCCGACGCTGAGGTTTTGCACAAAACGCTTGTCGATTTTCAGCACCGATAACGGCAGCGATTGCAGCATGCCGAGGTTGGAATAGCCGGTGCCGAAATCGTCCATGGCGAAGCGAATGCCCATCTGCGACAGGTCGGCCAGCGTTGCCAGTGTGGTGTCGGATTCTTCGGTCAGCGAATGTTCGGTGATTTCAAATTCGACGCGTTCGGCGGGTACGCCGGACATCTGAATTTCGGCGGCCACGTAACGCACCAGGTCGGCATGTTCGAGTTGGCGCGGCGACAAATTAATGGAAATCACCACGTCCGGATCGAGCCGATCCAGATTGCTGGCGAACTGACTCAGCGCTTCGCGAATCACCCAATTGCCGATGTCGACAATCAGATGGCTGCCTTCGGCCAACGGAATAAATTCCGCCGGCGACACAAACCCCAACACCTCGCTTTCCCAACGCAGCAACACTTCAATGCTCGACCAGCGACCGTCCACACTCGACACGCGCGGCTGCAACACCAGATGGAATTCGTTGTTGTTCAGAGCGTTGGGCAACAGCCGCATCACTTCCTGACGCCGATCGTTTTCGATGTTTAATTGATCGGAATAAAACTGATAAAAACCGCGCTCGTCTTCCTTGGCTTTTTGCAACGCCATCTCGGCTTTTTTCACCAGACCTTCGTAGTCCTGATCGTCTTCCGGGCAGGTGGCGATACCCAACGTGGCGGTCAAACTGATGCGGCGGTCGTCCAGCGTCAGCACTTCGGCAACCGACTTGAGAATGTTGTCGGCCACAAAAATTGCGTGGCTGGGGTCTTTGAGATTTTGCAGACAAGCGGCAAAACGGTCGCCGGACAAACGCGCGATGCTGTCGCTGCGACGGGTGCATTGGCCAAGCCGGTCGGTCATCACCTTGAGCACTTCGTCGCCAATCGAGTGGCCGTATTGGGAGTTGATCGCTTTGAAGTTATCGAGGTCGATGATGATCAACGCCAGGTGGTTATCGTGCCGGCGCGACAGGCTGATTGCCTGCTGCACCTGCTTGCCGAAAAAGTTGCGGTTGGACGCGCCGGTCAGCGAATCGTAGTAAGCGAGTTTTTGCAGTTCGGCGGCGGTGGATTTGATTTCGGTGATGTCGCGCACCATGCCCGACATTTCACCTTCGGCGTTCAGCGCCAGGCTGTGTTCCACCCAGATCAGCGCTTCGTCGGTCATCACTCTGTGTTCCAACCGGGTGAAGGTGGCTTCGCCGGAACGCACAAAGCGCAGATGCGACAGCACGTATTCGCGGTCGGGTTCGTAGATGTGCGCCAGAATTTGAGTGCCGCTGAGCGTTTGTTGTTCGATGCCGAGCATTTCCGCCAACGGCGACGACAGCGAATAATGTTCGTAATCGTTGGTGGTCCAGGAACCGAGACGGCCCAGACGTTGCGCGGCGAGCAGTTCGCGCTCCTGGGTTTTCAGCCGCAACCGTTCCTGATCGCGGATGCGCATCAAGCGATGCTGCCAACCGACGATGGCGCCAAGGCAAATCCACAACATCAGACCGGCCGCGCGAGCGCCCCAGGGTGCCCACACCGAGGGCTCGAAACCCTGGGCGGGTTCAGCCAGGAATTGCCAGTCGAACCCGGAATGGAAGAATCGCGCCTGCACCGCCAGCGGGCTCAGTTCGCCGCCGGATAATAATTGGTGGTGTTGGTCGCTGCGCACCAGTGTCAATTGCAGATTCATGCGCGAACCGGATAAGGCGGCGCGGGCAAGCAGGCGGTCGAGCGACAACACGCCGGAAACCAGCGTGTCCGGCCGGCCAGGAATTGGCAGGCGGTAAATCAGCGACTGATCGCCCTGCAACGACTCAATAGGCCCGACCACCAACGGCTGTTGGTCGCGCATCACCTGTTCGATGGCCGCTCGCTGTTCCGGCACAGTGCGCATATCCAGGCCGATCAGTGCCAGGTTTTCGGCGGTTGCCGGGTAGACGTGGGTGATTATCAGATGGTCGGTAATGGCAATGTTCAGATAGGCAAAATTCTGCGGTGGAATCAGATAGTCGAGCCAGCCTTGATAGGTGCTTTGCGGTAACTGTTCGGCGTTGGACACCAGCAGGGCGATAGAATCCAGGTGGCTGCGATTGATCACCAACTGGCTTTCCACCCGTTTGGCGATGATGTTGAGATCGTCACTGAGTTCGCTCTGGCGCGAACTCAGTTGCAGCTCCAGCACCAGCCCTTCGAGCCAGGTGGTGATTGGTACCACGGGAATGGCCGCCAGCACCGCCAGCTTGATCAACAACTGACCGCGACGGCCCCGCCAGATGGAAAACACCACACACACCAGGGCGGCCAACGTCAGGGCGACATCGACCCAGAAAGCCGTGGTGTATAGGGTGGTGCCCAGTAAAACAATGGCGAGGACCAGACTCAGGGCGGGCATGGTCGGTATCCGATCATGAACATTGACGATCCAGTATAGACAACTGTCGCCTAGTGACCACTGGGCAGCAATTTCAGGCCAACGGTTTCAATGCGATCACCGGTCATCTGGCGGATGGTCAGCCGAACTGCGCCCAGCCGGGTGCGGTCACCCACCACCGGATGTCGGCCCAAACGCAAGTGCAGCAGGCCTTCGACGGTTAAGCTGCGTTCTTCGTCGGTGATCGGCAAACCGTAGGCGCTGGCGAGATCGGCGACTTGAGCGTCCGGGCGCAACACGAATTCGCCGTAGAAATTGTTGCTGGCGAGCAAACCGGCTTTGGTCTCGCTGGAAAACTGACTGGCGACGTCGTCGACGTCTTCGCTGCGCAACAACATCCAGACGCGGTCGCCGGCGGCCAGATTGACGTCGCCATCGGGCGGCAGCGGCCGGCCGTCGCGCACGAGCGCTACCACAGTCGGGTTGATCGGGTTGTCATCGCCAGCGCGGAACAGCGGCGATAAAACCGGCGATTCCGGCTCAACCTGGAACTCGTCCACTTCCAGCGTCATCTGCTCGCTCGACACCAGACGGTGGCGTTTGGCCGGCGCCGGTGCCGGCGGAATCAGCATGTTCAGCCAGCGCGCCATCAACGGCACCGTTGAGCCTTGCACCAGCAGCGACACCAGCACGACCGCAAAGGTGACATTAAAAATGTATTCGGCGTTCGACAGCCCTGCCATGACCGGGTAGACCGCCAACACAATCGGCACCGCGCCGCGCAGCCCGACCCAACTGATGTAAAAGCGTTCGTTCCATTGAAAGCGGAAGGGCAACAGGCACAGCAACACCGCCACCGGCCGCGCCACCAGAATCAGGAAGGCGGCGATGGCGCCAGCGGTCGGGGCGAAATACAGCACTTCATTGGGCGCAACTAATAAGCCGAGGATCAGGAACATGCCGGCCTGGGCCAGCCAGGCAAGGCCGTCCATGATTTGCGACACCGCCTCAGAAGGCCCGGTGCGCGCATTGCCCAGCATCAAACCGACCAGATACACCGCCAGATAACCGCTGCCGCCGAGCCGGTTCACGCCGGCAAAAACGACCAAGCCAAACGACACCACCAACAGCGCCTGCAAACCGTCAGCCAGACGCAGATGCCTTACCAGCCGCGCCAGCAGCCAACCGCCGCCAACACCACAGGCAGCGCCGAGCATAAATTGTTCGGTCAACAGTTTCGTCAACGGCAACCAGGCGAGTTCAGCCTGGCCCTGAATCAGATCGACCAGCACGATGACCAGCAGAATCGCCATCGGGTCGTTGGCGCCGGATTCCAGTTCCAGCGTGCCGCCGACGCGCTCGTTAAGCCGAATGCCGGAATTGCGCAACAGATTGAACACCGCCGCTGCGTCGGTGGAACCAACGATGGCGCCGAGTAACAAACCAAACAGCGGATTCACGCCCAACAGCCAGGTGGCAAACGCGCCGAGCGCGCCGGCAGTGAGCACCACGCCGACGGTCGCCAGCGTCAGTGACGGCCAGAAAGCGGCGCGGAACGTCGAGGTTTTGGTGCGCATGCCACCGTCGAGCAGGATGACTGCAAGGGCCAGATTGCCGACCAGAAACGCCTGATCGAAATCGTCAAACGGAATGCCACCAACGCCGTCTTCGCCGGCCAACATACCAATCGCCAGAAACAGCAACAGAAACGGCAGGCCGATGCGCACCGTCAAGGTGCTCGCCAAAATGCCGATCAGCACCAGCAGACCGGCGATCAATAAAAACAGGTTGGTATCGAAGGGCACAGCAACATCCTTGGCGGGTTCTGTCTGGAGCATACCGCAAAGGGTCAATTCAACGCAGCGGGGTGTTTGTCGGCTGTTATTGGCCGTCGCCGGCTAAAGGCTTGGGCAGAGGCCAACGCCGAGGCCGGTGCCCAGGGTAATGGTTAGCGCCGGTACCGGGCTGGGAAAGGCGAGTGCGGCGGCACTGCTGTCGTGCATCAGGCTGACCAGTGCGCCCAGGCCGGCGCCGGGCAGCCATTCCTGATGCAGCGTTGCCGCCAGATTCGGGCTGTCTTCAACCAGGCGGTGATACACACCGGAGCGATAATCGAACGGCTGGCCGCCGTTCATGTAACACGCCAGGCTGATGGCCGTTGGCAAAGCCGCGCCAACCAGCGTGCGGGTGTCGCGCAGCACCGCTTGAAAGGCGTTGGCGCGAAACAAACCGGCGTCGTTGAGCCAGTGATCAACGGTCAATTCCGGCAACGGTTCGACTGCTGCATCGGCGAAAGCCAGGCCGCGTTTGATGCCGGTGGCGCCGAAATCCATCACCAGCATGGGCGGGTGGCGCGTCGGTTCCGGCTCGTGTGTTTTCCACAGCGTCGCCAACCCCGCCAGCCCGGTCTGGCCGCCGTAAGGCGATAGCACCAATTCACGACCGCTTAACCGGCCAGACAAGGCTTCGGTCAACGCCTGACCGAACGCGCCACTGGTTAAACCGCCGCCGAGCACCAGCCGTTGGCACTGACGCCAGCAGTCGGCGTAGCGTTGTTGAAAGGCGTTGCCGGCGGCCCAGAATTCGGCGGCCAGGGCGGTGTTCAACACGGTCATCAAACGGTCGGCGTAGCGCGTCAG
The DNA here is from genome assembly GCF_003367315.1 of Saccharospirillum mangrovi. Taxonomy (GTDB): domain Bacteria; phylum Pseudomonadota; class Gammaproteobacteria; order Pseudomonadales; family Natronospirillaceae; genus Saccharospirillum; species Saccharospirillum mangrovi. Next base: position 3,471,856 of record NZ_CP031415.1, on the reverse strand, counting down.
AATCTGCTGGTCGGCGTTGTTGTTGGGGTCAAAGGTGCGCAGGAACTGACGCACCGAACGCTCGTCGCCAGGCTCCTGTTGCAGAATCAATTGATGCAGCGCCGCGGTAGACACCCAATGCCGCGCCGGCCGCTCCGGCTCGCCCGGCAAGGTGACCGGCAAGCGATTGAGCGAAGCGTCGGGCGTTAATGTCAAAGCCATGGTGGGTGTCACGAATTACCGGGTCGCGCTAATGGGAGTCGCGCCACCATAGTGCTGGCCGGGCGACTTGAACAGTCAAAACGTGTCAGAATATGGCCGACAAAAAATGCAGCTGGACAACGCACCCAGCCCACCCAAGCCAGTCTCGAGGACGCTCATGTTTACTCTGTTTCATCAGGTTGATATCGATGCCCCGGCCCCGCGCATCTGGGAACAACTGACCACGCGCACCGGCATCCAAGGCTGGTGGTCGGGCACCGTCAGCATTGCCGGTGGCGACAGCTGGCGGCTGAGCAGCAGCGACCTGGAAGCGCCCATTACGCTGCGGGTGGTGGAAGAAGAACCGGATCAACGCCTGGAATGGCTGTGCGTGCAAGGCGCGCCGGATTGGGAAAACACCCTGATTTTGTGGACGCTGAAACCGCTCAAGCAAGGCTTCAGTGTCTGTCTGGAACACCGCGACTGGCGCCTGGACGACGAAGGCCTGGCGGCGGAAAACACTCGTTGGGGCGAACGTCTGATCAAGCTGCGCGCCAACTGCCACCACAACGACGAACTGCCCCACAACGACGACGATCTGAGCGTCTGGACCTGAGTACCTTGGGAGAAACCATTTAATGACGCCTTGGCTATCGCCGGAGTTTTTACCGTCTTTGTTATTGGCTGCTTTGATCGGTGCTGGCCTGGCCGGTGGCGGTTTGTTGATTGTGCGCCAACGGTTACTGAGTGAGCGCCAACAACTGCTGAACGATTTGCAGCAAGCGCGATTTGAAACGCAACTGTCGCAGCGCAAACTGGATGACGTGCAAAGCGAACTGGATACCAGTCGTGCTCGCATTCAGCAATTGGACAGCGCATTAAATGACAGTGGCAACCGACTGGCACGACTGGAAACGCAACATCGGGCCGATGCACGTCATTACGAAGAACAGTTGCAATTGCTCAAAGAAAATAAAGAAGCGTTGAAGCAGGAATTTTCCAATCTCGCCAACGAAATTTTCGACAACAAAGGCAAACGCTTTGCTGAACAAAGCCAGGAAAATCTCAATGCCTTGTTGAAGCCGTTCCGCGAACAAGTCGAACAATTCCGCAAACGTGTTGACGACATTCATACCCAAGACACCCAAGGCCGCGCCGAATTAAAAAGCCAGCTCGAATCGCTGAAAGAGTTGAACAACCAACTCAACGAACAAGCCAGCGATTTAACCCGAGCGCTGCGCGGCGACAAAAAACTGCAAGGCAATTGGGGCGAATTGCAGGTTGAGCGCATTCTGGAAAGCGCCGGTTTACAACGCGGCCGCGAGTACGAACGCGAAGCCAATTTCAAAGACGAAGACGGCCAGAACCGACGGCCGGACTTCATCGTCCATCTGCCCGATGGCAAACACTTGATCATCGATTCCAAAGTCTCACTGAACGACTACCAGCAATACGTCAGCGCTGAAGACGACTTGGAACGAGACGCCGCCTTGAAGCGTCACATCGCCTCGGTGCGGCAACACATTCGTTCGCTGAGCGACAAAGATTATCCGCATCTCGATGGCATGAAAGCGCCGGATTTCGTGTTGATGTTTATGCCGATCGAGCCAGCCTTTATTGCCGCCTTCCAAGCCGACCCGCAATTATTCAACGACGGGTTTGAACGCAACATCGTCGTCGTCACGCCAACTACTTTGCTGGCAACGCTGCGCACCGTTGCCAACCTCTGGACGCTGGAACGGCAAAACGACAACGCGAAAAAACTGTTCGACCAGGCCGGCAAGGTTTACGACAAACTGCGCATCTTTGCCGAGAAAATGGAAAAGCTCGGCAATCAGTTAGGCACCGCGCAACGCACTTACGACGACGCCTGGACAACGCTGCGCGACGGCCGCGGTTCGCTGGTGCGACAAGTCGAAGTGCTGGAAGAATTGGGCGCCTCGGTGCGGCGCAAACTGCCCGAATCCATCGCTTCCGGTTTGGCCGTTGACGATGCCGAAGACGACACCCAAAACGACAATGACGACGCTTAACCGGCGTCGTTTTTTATTGGCCCATCTTTAATTCAATCCAATCAAGGTAGCGGAATGTCCGACCTCAGTCTGATGCAGTATGGGTTGATCGCTCTGGTGTTTATTTGGAGTGGTTTTGTTCGGTCCGGTTTGGGTTTCGGTGGCGCGGCATTGTCGCTGCCGTTTCTGTTGTTGATTGCCGACCGGCCGGTGGTGTTTTTGCCAATCATCGGTGTGCATTTGCTGGTGTTTTCGTCGCTGACGGTGTGGCAAAGCCATCGCCAATCGCAGCAAACCGATGAACACAACGAAGGCGGCACGGTCGATTGGCGCTATCTGGGCAAGTTGTTGTCGCTGCTGCTGATCCCGAAACTGATCGGCGTTTTTGGTTTGCTGACGCTGCCCGACGCGGTAATGAGCGGCATTATTTTCGTGATCGTTGGCGGCTATTCGATCAGTTACATCCTCAATAAACCCTTTCAAAGTACCTCCAAACCATTGGAATGGTTGTTCATCATTTTGGGCGGCTACATCAGTGGTGCGTCTTTGGTGGGTGCGCCTTTGTTGATTGCCGTGGCGGCACAGCATGTGGCGCGGCATCAATTGCGCGATACCTTGTTTGCGCTCTGGTTTGTGCTGGTGTGCATCAAGCTCGGCGCCTTCATTATTTTTGGTGTCGATCTGCAATTGCTGGCGGCGTTGTACTTGTTGCCGGCGGCGGGCATCGGCCATGTGTTAGGGCTGCGCTTTCACGCCATGTTGCAACGCGCCGACGCCAAACGTTTCTATCGCTGGTTGGGTTGGGTGCTGTTGATTACCAGCTCGGTGGGCGTTGTGCAGGTGATGCTGTAGCCGCTTGTAAAATTTCGTAACGCCGGTTTCACCCTTTCGTCATTCGGCCACTAGAGTCAGGCAGACATTCATGGCGGAGTGAACGGATTCATGACCATCAAACTGAAATTACTGGGTTTGGTGCTGGTCGCAGTATTGGCGTTGGCATTGACCAGCGCCTTTGGATTTCTGGGCATCAATCATTTGGATCGGTCGGCCGACAGCATGCTGACCAACACCTCCATTCTGAGTCATCACCTGACGGCCGACATGATGCACGACGCCCTCAGTTCCGATGTGATGGCGTCGCTCATCGCCAGCCAAACGCGCGACCAGGACGCTCTGGCCGGCGCGCAGGCCGACCTCGCCGAACACGCCGCTACCTTCCGCGAGCAACTCGACGCCAACCAACAACTGATTACCGATGCGGACACCCTGAACGCCCTGGATGCCGTTTTGCCAGCGCTGCAAAGTTACATCGCCAGCGCCGAACGGCTGGTGCAGGAAGCCGGCGTTTCCTACCGGACCGCTCTGGTTTTATTGCCCGATTTTCGCGTCGCGTATGATGCGCTGGCCGATCAGATGGAAGCACTCACCGAGTTGATTGAAGGCAATGCTGAACGCGTTCAGCAACGCGCTGGTCAAACCGCCGAGGTGTCCAACGTTATGATGGCGGTGGCTGCGGCATTGGGCATGGTGGCGCTGCTGGGCATCGCCTGTTGGGTGATCGTTAACATTCAGCGTTCGCTGCGGGTAATGATTGGCGGTGCGCGTGATTTATCCGCCGGCAAACTCGATCAACCGCTGCCAGTGCGCGGGCGTGATGAACTGACCACCGCCATGCAGGCGTTGGAAACCATGCGCACCAATCTGACTGAGATGGTCGCCTCGATCGACCGGGCGTCAAAACGCCTGGTGCAGTCGTCCGAAGGTTTGATTCGCATGGCGCGTGAAAGCAGCGACAGCGTCAGCGAGCAGCAATCGGAAATTTCCCAGATGGCGACCGCCATGCAGCAAATGGCGTCAACGGCCGCCGATGTCACTCAGAACATTGCCCAGGCGGCGACCGCAGCCAACGACGCCAATCAACAAAGCCGGCAAGGTTTGGCGGTGGTCAATCGCATGACACAAGCCATGCAGCGGTTGACCGAACAAGTGGAGAAAACCGCCGGCCGCATTCATCGGTTGGATGAAGACAGCGCGGAAATTTCCGATGTGCTGGAAGTGATTACCGGCGTCGCCGAGCAAACCAATTTGCTGGCGTTGAACGCAGCCATTGAAGCGGCGCGGGCCGGCGAACAGGGCCGGGGGTTTGCTGTTGTCGCCGATGAAGTGCGCACCTTGGCCGCGCGCACTCAGGCATCGACTGAACAGATACGCGAAACCACCGACAAGCTGCAAAGCGGCTCGCGCGCCTCAGTTGAATTGATGACCGAAAGCCAGCAACAACTGACCGATACCGCCAGTCAGGCCAGCGAAGCGGGCGAAGCACTGGAAGCCATCGCCCGCAGCGTTAACGACATCAACGACATGAACGCCCAGGTCGCCAGCGCGGCTGAAGAGCAAAGCCGTGTTGCCAATGAAATGAGCCAGACGTTGGAAGGCATTAACGGCCGCGCGCAGCACGCCAGTGACAGCATGAAACGCACGTCGGAATCGGCGCGGGAAGTGTCGAGCATCGCCGGCGAATTGCAGGCAGCGGTGGGCCGGTTTCAGGTTTAGGCTAGACGCTTGACGGAAGACGCTGGACGCAGGTTACAAAAAGGGAAGCACCTGGCGGTAGCTTCCCTTTTTGGTTTAAACATTCACAACGGGCGCAGCCCGGCGTGAATTAGCCCCAGTCTTCTATTGGAAAACCACCGTACTGTTCACCCAACCAGGCCAGGCCCGCTTCGGATTCGGCGATGCTGTCGAGTTCGGCTTCGGCCGCGCGGGTTTCAAACGGCGACTGGTCGGGGAACACATGCAGCAAGCCAGTCAGCCACCAACTGAAACGTTCGGTTTTCCACACCCGTGCCAGCGCGACTTCGGAATAGCGATCCATCAGGCTGTCGCTGTTTTCTTTGTAGTGCGTAACCAGTGCGCGCCACAGGTAATAGACGTCGCTGGCGGCCAGGTTCAGACCTTTGGCGCCGGTCGGCGGCACGATGTGCGCGGCGTCGCCGGCCAAAAACAGATTGCCGTAACGCATCGGTTCAGACACGAAGGAGCGCAGCGGCGCGATGGATTTTTCAATCGACGGGCCGGTGACGATTTGTTTGGCGATGTCCGGCGGGAAACGCTGCGTCAGTTCGTCCCAGAAACGGTCGTCCGACCAGTTTTCCACTTTGTCGTCCATCGAGCATTGTACGTAATAGCGGCTCAACATCGGGCTGCGTTGCGACGCCAGCGCAAAACCGCGTTCGTGTTGCACGTACCACAAGTCTTCCAGCGGCGGTGTTTCCGACATCACGCCGAGCCAGCCAAACGGATAGACCTTCTCGAACGTCTTCTGCACCGATTCCGGAATGGAGCGGCGCGACACGCCGTGGAAACCGTCGCAGCCGGCGATGTAATCGCAATCGACGCGCAGCGTTTCGCCGTTCTGAGTGAAGGTGACGTACGACGCTTTGTCGGTCAGTTCGTGCAGCACCACGTCTTCAGCTTCGTGCCAGACCTGGCCGCCGATCTTGTCCATTTCGGCGTAGAGATCTTCGGTGATGTAGGTCTGGCCGTAGGCCATCAGTTTGCGCTTGGAATATTTGTACGAATCGATCATGAAATGACGCTCGCCTTTCCAGGCGACGCGGGTGCCGTCGTGGGCGTGGCCCTGCTTGTCCATGCGCTCGCTGACGCCGGCGCGGCGCAGTAATTCAACCGCGCTCCATTCCAGAATGCCGGCGCGAATGCGCTCCAGCACGTGGGCGCGGGTGGCGCGTTCGATGACGACAGAATCGATACCTTCCCGGTGCAGCAGGATCGACAGCAGCATGCCGGCCGGTCCGCCGCCGATGATGGCGACCTGGGTCTTGTGAGTTTGGCTCATGCGTTACCTCCGCAGATGGGCGAGTGGCCCTGATTGTTGTTGTCAGTCTGGTGCAATCGCTGATCGGAGCAAAATAACACCCTGCGATCTATCGCTGTAGATGCCAAAATTGTTCGTGTGATAACGTTTCGTTATAGCTTTGCAACGGACAACGGCGATGAAACTGGATCTGATCGAAGCCTTTCTGGCGACGCTGGAAAGCGGCAGCATTCGCGCAGCCGCCAAGGCGCTGCATCAGTCGCAGCCGGGTGTGTCGAAAAAACTGCGCCAGTTGGAAACCGAGCTGGGCGTGCCGTTGATCACCCGTTCGGTGAAGGGCATCGATTTAACCCGCTACGGCGAAGCCTTTGCCGTGCGCGCCCGTGCCATCCTGAACGAAACCGGCCGTGCGCTCGACGAAGTGCGGCAGTTACGCGGTGAACTGGAAGGGGTGGTGCGCATCGTGTTGGCGCCGTCGTCGTGCGTCGATTTGGTGTCGCAGGCGGTGCGCTTGTTTCAACGCGATTGCCCGGCGGTTCGGCTCGACATCTATGAAGGGTTGCAGGCGTTGGCGGTCGATCAATTGCGCGCCGGCCGCATCGACTTTGCTGTCTGCCCGTTGTGGGAACCGCTGCCGGAAACGGAATTTATCGTTACCGAAATCGAGCGGATGCGCATGGCGGTGGTCACCAGTGTTGGCAGCCGTTATCGCGGCGCGACCAGCCTGGCGCAATTGGACCCGCTCGATTGGGTGCACGTGGGCGCTGGCGCCAACATCAGTCCGCTGGTGGTGAAGATTTTTCAACAAGCCGGTTTGCCCGCGCCACAACCGCGTATGGAATGTTATTCGCTGACTTCAACGCTGGCGTTATTGGTCGATTCCGAAGCGGTGGCGTTGCTGCCGGCCAAGTTGGCCGAACAGCCGCAATACCGGCACTTGCTGGTGGAAGTGCCGGTGCGCGAGACGATTCCGGATTACCCGCTTTATCTGATTCATCGCCGTGAAAGCCCGCTGACACCGGCCAGCCAAAGTCTGGCATCGACCTTCGCGCGGGTGGCCGGCGCCAAACGCGCACCGGCCTGAACGCGCGCTCAAATCAGGATGCGACGTTGAACGGCTCGGTGTCGATTTCCGCCAACGTCGCCTGGCCGTAACGTGGGCCGGACACGGTGTCGTCGTTGATCCACCCATCGAGTTTTTCGATCACGCTCGAGTGCAGTTCGATGTCGGCTGCGGCGAGATTATCGCGCAAATGATTCAACTGAGTGGTGCCTGGAATGGCGACGATGGACGGCGAACGGTGCAGCACCCAGGCCAACGCCAGTTGCGCGGTGGTGATGCCCAATTCATCGGCCAGTGCGTTCATCGGTTCCAGCAAGGCGAGGTTTTTGGCGTAGTGCTCGGTGCTGAAACGCGGCATGGATTTGCGGATGTCGCCATCGGGCAGACGCGATGGATCGATCAATTTACCGCTCAGATAACCACGCGCCAGCGGGCTGAACGACACGAACGTAATGCCCATGGCTTCGCAGGCTTTAATGACCGCGATTTCAGCATCACGACTCCACAACGACAACTCGGTCTGCACGGCGGCGATGGGGTGCACCGCGTGCGCCTTGCGCAAAGTCGCGGCTGAGACTTCCGACAAGCCCAGTTCGCGCACCTTGCCGGCTGTCACCAGATCGGCCATGGCACCGACGCTGTCTTCAATCGGCACGGATTTATCCCAACGGTGCAGGTAATACAGATCGATAACGTCGGTGTTCAGCCGTTGCAGCGCGTCTTCACAGGTTTGCTTGATGGTTTCCGGTCGGCCGTCGATGGCGCGTTGGCCGTCCGGGCCTTTGAACATGCCGCATTTGCTGGCCAGATAAAATTCGTCGCGGCGATGCATCACCGCCTTGCCCAGCAGCGATTCGTTTTTGCCAAAGCCATAGAGAGCGGCGGTGTCGAGATGGTCGTAGCCCAGATCGAGCGCGGCGTTGAGCAATTTGATGCCGTCTTCTTCCGCCGGACGCGGACCATAGGCGTGCGACAGATTCATACAACCAAGGCCGATGGATCGGGTGTCTTTTAATGTCTTCACGGTGTCCTCCGTTGTTGTTTTTGTGCTGCTCTTGTGGGCGCGGCAGCTGGCTGGTCGGCCGATGGTAAAAGGCGGTCCAGTGTAGCGTCTGGCGGCGTTGCAGGTTCGGTACGCTGTGTTGCATCGAGGCGAAGAGCGGACCGCTTAGACTGCTGCGCACAACAATAAAGACGTTGCAGGACAGTGCCTTCATGTCTCATCGATCGCCCGCTTTCTACCTTAGCCTGATACTGACGATCAGCCTGTCGGTTATCGCTATCGACTCGATCATTCCTGCCATTCCATTGCTGACCCACGCCTTTGGCGCCAGCGCCAGCCAGGGTCAGTTAACCATCGGGCTGTATCTGGCGGGTTATTCGCTGGGGCAGATTCCAGTCGGCTTGGCGGCCGATCGCTACGGCCGGTTGCCGGTGTTGTTTGCAGGCATGGCGCTGTTCACCGTGATGTCGTTGGTAACCGTGCTGGCGAATTCCATGGAACTGCTGCTTATCGCGCGGTTTCTGCAAGGCGTGGCTGGTACCGTCGGCCCGGTGCTGGCGCGGGCGGTGATTCGCGATACCCATCAAGGCCCGAATCTCGCGCGGATGATGGCGATCATGGTGACGGCGTTGGCGGCTGGCGCCATGGTCGCGCCGATTCTCGGCACGGTGTTGGTGATGCTGAGCGGCTGGCAGGCACCGCTGGTGTTGAATGTGGTGGTCGGCGTGGCGGTGTTGTTTCTGCTGTGGCGCTTCGTGCCGGAAACGCATCAGGCAACGGACCAGGGTAACGTCTGGCAACAGGTGCGCAGCAGCAGCCGGCTGTTTTTCACCACGCCGGCGGCGGTGTGGGGCACCGTGTTGGTGGGCGCGACCTTCTTTGCGTATTTCTCCATCGCCACCGGCCTGGGCTCGGTGCTGGTCGACTATTATCACTTTCCGGCCGATGTCGTCGGTTGGGGCTTTGCTGCCGCCGTGGTGTTCTACATGGCATCGGCGCAATGGGGCCGGGTGATGGTGAAACGCCATAACAAACTGACTCTGATTTATCTCGGTGCGCTCGGCTATTTGCTGGCGGTATTGATTGGCGGCACGGCGTTGTTGCTGGCGTCTCTCGGGATCGAATTAGCCTTGCCCTGGCTGGCCTGCACCATCGTCGCGTTTTTGTGCGGCATGGGGCTGATTTTCGCCAACGCCTCGGCCATTACGCTCGACCCGATTCCGCAGATTGCCGGTTATGCTGCATCGCTGTTGGGGACAGCGCAGATGGGATTGGGCACACTGGGCGCCATGTTGACAGCACTGCTGTACCGCCAACATCCAGCCAGTTTATTGGTGGTCATGGTGACAGGCGCAGCGGTGTCGGTATTGTTGATTGCACTTCAAAAACGCTGTCGTTTTGTCACGGAATAAAACTCGAGGTCGCTGATGAAATTAGTGTCGTTTGAACGGGCGGGCAACGCCGGTTGGGGCGTTCTGGAAAACGATGGTATTCGCGATGCGAGTGCTATTGCGCCGTCGATCAAAGCCTTGTTGCGAGGCGCGGGTTTGTCGTCACTGCAACCGTTGTTAACAACGTTGCCGGTTATTAACGAAGCGGATCTGAATTATTTGCCGGTGATTCCCGACGCCGAAAAAATTTACTGCATCGGCATTAACTACGCGCGCCACATCGAAGAGACCGGCATGCCGAAACCGGACTATCCGATGATCTTCACCCGCTACGCCGACACTCAGGTGGGCCACCAGCAACCCTTGGTTCGCCCCAAGGTATCGCATCGTTTCGATTACGAAGGCGAACTGGCCGTTGTCATCGGCAAAACTGCGCGTCATGTCCCGGCTGAAAACGCGCTGGACTATGTCGCCGGCTATAGCTGTTACAACGATGCCTCGGTGCGCGATTGGCAAATGCACACCTCGCAATTCACGCCGGGAAAAAATTTCCCCGGCAGCGGCGCGTTTGGCCCGGCACTGGTGACCACAGATGAAATTCCCGATCCGTCCAAACTGCACCTGTCTACCATTTTGAACGGTGACATTATGCAAGACACACCGGTCAGCGATCTGGTGTTTGATGTTGCGCAACTGATTGAATACATCAGCACGTTCTCTCAATTAAACCCAGGCGATGTCATCGTCACTGGCACGCCCGGCGGCGCCGGCGCGTTTCGCAAACCGCGTGTTTGGTTGCAACCGGGGGATGACGTTGTGGTGAAAATCGATGGCGTTGGTGAGTTGCGCAATAGCGTTTTAGATGAATAAAAAAACCCGCCGAAAACGGCGGGCAAAGCACAACACAAGATGGGAATGTTGATTCGATGGCGGCCGCAGTTGTTGCATGCGGCCGGTTTCGATTACACCTTTAAACGCGGAAATACAGCGCGGGCGTTGTCTTCAAAAATCATTTTCTTTTCGGCAGCGCTGAGTTTGGTGTTGCCGTCGATGTAGCGCTTGGTGTCGTCGTAATAATGGCCGGTGCGGGGGTCGATGCCGCGCACTGCGCCGATCATTTCTGAGGCGAACAGGATGTTTTTGGTCGGAATCACATCCAGCAACAGATCGATGCCTTCCTGGTGGTAGACGCAGGTGTCGAAATAGATGTTGTTCAGTACGCGTTCTTCCAGATCACCCAGGCCTTTGTCTTCGCTGATACCACGGAAGCGACCCCAGTGGTAAGGCACGGCACCGCCGCCGTGCGGGATGATGAATTTCAGGTCCGGAAAATCTTTAAATAAGTCGGACATCATCAGGTGCACAAAGGCGGTGGTGTCGGCGCTTAAATAATAAGACGAGGTGGTTTCAAAGCTGGGGTGGCAGGCGCCGCTGACGTGAATCATCGCCGGGATGTTCAGCTCGCTCATCTTTTCGTAGATGGGGTACCAGAATTTGTCGTGCAGCGGTTTGTCTTTCCAGAAACCGCCGGACGGATCGGGGTTCAGGTTGCAACCGATGAAGCCCATTTCATTGACGGTGCGCTCCAGTTCAGCGACGCAGGCTTCGGGTGTGACTTGCGGGCTTTGCGGCAACTGCGCGACCGGAACGAAGTTTTCCGGGTACAGATCGCAGACGCGTTTGATCAGGTCGTTGCAGTGTTCGGTCCAGGCGACGCTGGTGCTTTCGTTGCCCAGATCGTGGCCCATCCAACTGGCGCGCGGCGAGAAAATGGTGACGTCGGTGCCGCGTTCGCGTTGCAGTTTGAGCTGGTTGTTTTCGATGCTGTCGCGAATCTGGTTGTCGCTGATGTTGAGCGCGCCTTTGCTGGTGCGGAAGTTCGGATCGGTTTTCAGCTCGGCGCGCTGACGGTCGCGGTATTCGCCCAACTCGCCCGGAGCTGTTGTGTAGTGACCGTGGCAATCAATGATCATGATGCACTCCAAATAGGGTAGTGTTGCGTCGATTTATTCGGGGCCAGTCGGCCCCTTTTGTTGTTCTCTGCGGTCGGCGTCAGTCGCTTTCCAGCAGGATGATGCCAGCGCCAGTGTTGGACGCAGGCACGTGATAGAAGCTGTAGGTTTCCGTGGCGTTGTCGCCCAGGGCACCACGCATGATCAGCCACATCACCAGTTCGATGCCTTCGGAGCCGGCTTCACGCATGTATTCCACGTGCGGCTTTTTCACCAGGCTGGGAACGTCGGCGGTCAAATTGTGCAGAAAAGCGCGGTCGAATTCTTCGTTGACCAAGCCGGCGCGCTCGCCCTGCAATTGATGCGACATACCGCCGGTGCCGAAGATGGCGACGTTCAGATCTTTGTCGAACGCTTCGACGGCTTTGCGAATCGCTTTGCCTAAATCGTAGCAACGCTTGCCGGTCGGTGGCGGGTATTGAATGACGTTGACACACAGCGGAATGATTTTGCACGGCCATTCATCCGGCTCGCCGAAGGTGATCGACAGCGGCACGGTGCAGCCGTGGTCGATGTCCATTTCGTTGGCGATGGTGATGTCGAACTCATCGAGAATCAGCGACTCGACCAAATGCCAGGCGAGGTCGGGTTCGCCCTGGGCGACCGGCACTTTGCGCGGGCCGTAACCTTCGTCAGCCGGATTGAACGATTCCGCGACACCTAAAGTGAAGGTGGGGATCAGGTTCAGGCCGAAGGCTGAGGCGTGGTCGTTGTAGACGACGATGGCGACGTCAGGCTTGTTCTCTTTGAGCCAGTCGCGCACCGGTTGGTAACCGTCAAACAGCGGTTTCCAGTAATCGTTTTGGGTCTTGCCATTGTCGATGGCGGCACCGATGGCCGGTACGTGGGAGGTACCGATGCCGGTTGTGATCTTTGCCATGGTTCAGCGCTCCTGTGCTTTTTTGCTGCGGTTGCCTTCGACGGAACGCCCGCCCTGAATCATCATCTGCGCAAACTCTTCTTCGGTGATGCCGCTCATTTCGCCACCGACGTACTGCATGGAGCGACCATCAAAAATGGCGAGCTTGAAGGTGTAATAGATGTTGCCGCCCAGACGCAAAAGGCCGAGCCAGTCGCGCTCCAAAACTGCCCGGCGCTGTTCTGGTGTCAGCTTGAAGTTGTCCAGATAGGCGGCTTCGTCTTGGCGAAACGCCTCCCGGTTTTCTGCCTTGTTCAGCGACATGCAGAACATGTTCAGGTGGTAGCCCTGACGGCAGTGCTGGCCATCCATGACGTAGGTGCCAGGGATGTCCATGTAGTCACGATCTTCGCGTTTCATGGGTCTCGCCTCTTGAGTGGGTCTATTGGGTTGACCCTTTGGTATTCGTTCCGGCGCTTTCTGCGTTAGCGTTATTTTAGGGCGTACGCGACTGCCCAGCGCTGGAATAGGGTGACAATCAGCCTAGTTAAGGGCACAATCTGGAACAACCTATAACAATAGGACGTTTCGTTCGTGAAGTGGAACATTGCCGACTTGCCTGTCTTTGTGGCTGTGGTCGAACGTGAAGGCATTTCCGCCGCCGCCCGGGCGCTGCGGATGCCTAAATCGAGCGTCAGTCGTTTCATTCAACGTTTGGAAGATGATCTGCAAGTGCGGTTGCTGGAGCGCAATTCGCGCCAGATGCGCATGACCAGCGAAGGCGAAATTTTCTTCAAGCATTGCCAGTTGATCATGGAACAGATCGAAGTGGCCGATGCGCAGATGAACGGTCTGACTCATACCCCCAGCGGTGAGTTGACGGTGTCGCTGCCAATGGCGTTCAGTCGCCACATTCTCGGCGGCCATCTGCACCGGTTCTACGAACGCTATCCGGAAATTCAACTGACCATTCAGGTGACGCCGACGACGGTTGATTTGATCGGCGATCACATCGATCTGGCGGTTCAGGTTGGTGACTTACCCGATTCCGAACTGATCGCTGTGCCGTTATTTGAAACGCCACTGGTGTGGGTGGCGAATCCGAAAACCTTTTCGGCGGAACACCGCTTCGACAGCCTGGAATCACTGCTGGCGGAAGTGAAAGTGTGCGAGCGCCGCTACAACAAAACGCCGTTGCTGATTCGCCATCACGGCGAAAAACAGAAGGCGGAAATTGAAGCGACGATTGAAACCATTGACCCGATTATGGTGCGCGACACCGTGGCCGCCGGGACGGGCATTGGTCTGTTGCCGCGCATTTATTGCGCCGATTTGATCGACCAGGGCCAACTGGTGGAAGTCGGCCGCGAATACGCGCTGGATGCACCGGCCAAGGCGTCGGCTGTTTACACCAGTCGGCGCATGCTCAGCGCCAAAACACGATTGTTCATCGAGTTCCTCAAAGAGTTGACCGACAGCCGCGTCTGACCGAGTCTGAACGCCCGATTCACGGAGCGCGACGATGACACTGACGCTGGCATTCGACATCTACGGCACGCTGATCGATACCCGAGGCGTGGAAACAACCTTAACCGGGATGGTCGGCAGCGATGCCGCAGCGGTCAGCCGGACCTGGCGCGATAAACAACTCGAATACGCGTTTCGTCGCGGTCTGATGGGTCGTTATCAACCCTTTTCCGAATGCACCCGTCAGGCGTTGGATTTTGCGCTGGCCTTTCATCAGCATTCGCTCCAAGCCGACCAACGCCAACAGTTACTCGACTGCTATCAGCACTTACCCGCTTTTACCGATGCGCTGCCCGCCTTGCACAGCCTGCAAGCCGAGGGTTATCAACTCTGGGCGTTTTCCAACGGCCAGGCGACGGCAGTTGACACCTTGTTGGTAAACGCCGGGTTGCGTGATTGCTTCGCCGGTATCGTCAGTGTTGACGATGTGCACAGCTTCAAACCGGATCCGAAGGTGTATGCCCACTTTCTGGCGCGCACGAACGCCGAGGCAGCGACCACCTGGCTGGTTTCCTCTAACCCTTTCGATGTGATTGGCGCCCGCTCGGCCGGCTGGCAGGCGGCCTGGATACAGCGGTCGGCGGCGGTTGTGTTCGACCCTTGGGAACTCGCGCCCAGCCAGACGCTGAGTGCGTTGACGGAACTCGCCGCTGCATTGAAACGCTGAGCTTTTTTGCAACGGCGGAACGCACTGTCCATGGCCCCGTTGCGTCGTTGAACTGAGTATCCTTGGCGCACAACAAGACAGGGGAGGCCGAGATGAGCCACGCACTATCAGAACTGGATCGCTGCCTGATCCACCGGGCGGTTGAAGCGCTGATCATTCGCACCGGCAAGACCATCGACAGCAAGCAGTTCCAGGCACTGGACCAGTGTTTTCACGCCGAAGGCCGGCTGTATCGGCCCACCACGCCCGAGCCGCTGATCGGCCCGGCAGCCATTGCCGCCTCCTATGAACAAAACCCGGCGCAGCGTTTGAACCGTCATCTGGTGTCGAATCTGAGTGTCGATATCGAATCGGCCAACGACGTGCGTGCCCATTGCTATGTAACGCTGTATTCCAGCGACGACGGCGAACTGGTCGATGGTGTTTTTGGTGCGCCGTTGCACCGCTGTCTGGTAGGAGAATTTCACGACCGTTGTGTTAACACCGACGCCGGCTGGCGCATTCTGGAGCGACGCGCCAGCTTCACGCTGAAAATGCCGGTGGGGGAAAGCGTATGAAACCGACTTTGCTGCTGCTGCCTGGCCTGATGTGTGACCAGCGTGTCTGGCAACCGCAAATCGATGCGCTTAGCGACGCCTGGGATTGCCGCGTGCCCGATTACGATTTTGCTGATGACTTGGGTGCCATGGCCGAATATGCCTTGTCGATAGCGCCCGACACCTTCGCATTGGCGGGCCACTCGATGGGCGGCCGGGTCGCGCTGGAAGTGATGCGTCGTGCCCCAGAGCGGGTGTTGCGCTTGGCGTTGCTCGATACCGGCTACAAAGCCCTGGCCGATGGTGAGGCTGGCGAGCGCGAAGTGGCCGGGCGGATGCGGTTGGTTGAGATGGCACAACGCCAGGGCACGGCCGTTATGGGCGAAGACTGGGTGCAGGGCATGGTGCACCCGGATCGGTTGAGTGACAGCGTCTTGCTGGGTGAGATTGTCGAGATGATCGGCAGTAAGACCGTCGCCACCTTTGAGCGTCAGATTCATGCCTTGATTCACCGCCCCGATGCCACTGATGTATTGCAGGCGATTCGCTGCCCGACCACCTTTATCTGCGGCAGTCACGACAGCTGGAGCCCGCTGTCTCAGCACCAGGAAATGGCCGAACAGGTTCTTCATAGCCGCGTCGTGGCTATCGAAGACGCCGGTCACATGAGTACCATGGAACGCCCCGACGCAATGAACGAGGCGTTCTGGCAATGGCTGAGCTGATTCCCGACGACTTTCATTTCCAACCCATTGGCTGGGTGCGGGGCGGCCGCGTTGAGGCGACCAAAGACGGCTGGGCGGGTAACCGCTGCACCCTGGCGTTGCGCGCCGATCTGTTTGGCCCGGAAGCGCTGCAGGGCGTAGCGGCACTGTCGCATCTGGAAGTGCTTTTCTGGTTCCACATCGACGCTGATGAAGCCGTTGCTACAGGCGCCCGTCGTCCGCGCGGCAACCCGGACTGGCCATCGGTTGGCATCTTTGCCCAACGCGGTCGCATGCGTCATAACCGCATCGGCGTGTCGTATTGCCGGGTGTTGAGCGTGGAAGGGTTGAATGTGCAGGTTGAAGATCTGGATGCGGTGGACGGAACGCCGTTGCTGGATTTGAAACCGGTGTGGCGCGAAACCCTGCCCAGAGGTGAGATTCGTCAGCCCGATTGGGCCAGTGAATTGATGCGGAACTATTATTGACGGTAGACGCTGAACGGAAATCGCAAGCTACACCGAATCGGCGTCTCCCGTTTCCCGTCAAGCGTTCAGCGGCGTTTCAACGCCCGTGCACAAACGGATCGCCGCCGCGATTCTGCACCAGTGAATCGTCGGCTTCATCAGCGGCGTCGGTCGAGGATTCGTGAAAACGCACCATTAATTCTTCCAACGTCTGGCGCGATTGTGCCGACATGTCTTCCAGCGACAAACCCAGTGCATACAAATCCGGGTCGGCTTCGTGGTCGCACCAGCGCACCTGGGCGTAAAACGCCATTTGCCCATTGCCCATGGTGTTGTGAGGCAGGTCGACCGTCAGCGCCAGACGCGTGCCGGCGTCGAACGAGGCGTTGCCGATCAGCATCATGCCATCCAAAGTCACGTCCACCAGATGGCCGTTGAACAGCCGGCCCTGGTCGTCCTGTGCTTCCGCACGTAGGCGATAGATAAAGCGGGTCCGGTCCTTGCGTCGCGAGTCCATATCAAGCCTTCTGTGAAGAGGGGACGGAAGAAAGCGGGGCTTTGCTGCCCTGGCTGGCGGGGTGTAGGCCATCTTTGTCGATGCAGCGGCGCACCACCAAAGCGGTCATGTCGTCGTCTTGCTGCTGCTGATAGGCTTTGACGCCATCAAGCAGGGTACGGGTGATGTCTTCCGGGTCGCCAGCGACGCCTTGGCGGAACAAGCGCTCCAGATTCTGCTGGCCGAACATATCGCCGTGTTCTTCGCCCGCTTCAGTCAGGCCGTCGGTGAACAGCAGCAGGGTGTCGCCGGGTTCAATCGTCAGCGTCAGTGAATCAATCAGGCCGCGCAGATCGTCGGTGATGCCCAGCCAGGTGCCGGTGGTCGGCTGAATTTCCAGGGTATTGCTGGCGTAGCGATGCACCAGGATGTCCTGGTGATGACCGGCAATTTCGATGATTTCGTCGCCCAGTTTGAGAATCGTCATCGTCATGTAGTGATCCGAACCCAAACGGCCGACGTTTTCGCGCAGAGCGGCGTTGATGGTTTCCAGCGCTCGCACCGGCGAGCAATCCGGTTCGGATTTGAGCAGCGTCATCAAACTGGTCTGCACCATCATCATGATCAGGCCGGCATTCAGGCCGTGACCGGCGACGTCCCCGATGGCGACATAGCGCGCACCGGTTTCGGTTTCGAACACTTCGTAATAATCGCCACCGACTTCCTGTGCCGGTTCCATCAAAGCGGCGATGTCATAACCGGTGAGATTCAAGCGGCGCGGCAGCAGCGACATCTGAATGCGTTGCGCCAGTTCCATTTCTCCCCATAACGAATCCCGCGCTTCTTTCAGTTTGATCAACAGCGAGAATTCGTTGGCGATCAGCCGATGGCGCAATTCGTTGATCGACACCGCCAGAATGCCGCTGCTGCACAGGAAGAACAGGTTGTTCACCAGCAAACGGAAGTCGTACGGCTGCGGATGCGCCAGGTTTAAACCCAGATACATGCCGATGATGATCAAGGTGTTCAAACCGGTGTGTTTACCGCGCCAGGGCAACAACAGGTTGACGCCGATAATCACCAGAATCAGACCGACGTAATAACCGTCATCAAAACCGCCCAGGTGAACGGTCATCAAGGCGATAAAACCGCCAATCTGGAAGGATGCGAAATAGCCGTGGAAATACGACATCGGACCGGGTTTGGTCCGACTGAGAATAACGAATTGCAGCAGAATCAGAGCGGTTGATAAACCGCGGTACAGCGCAAACAGAGGAATTAACTCGTGCGGCAATAAAATAACATCGAGCACGAAAAATAACGGGACCAGGCCCGTTGCCAAAAAGGCCACGGTGCGTAACCAACCGTGCACCAGTTCGGTTTGGTAGGCATCAAAGTCGGTATGCTTGACGGCGTCGTCGACGTTTGCGCCGTGTTTTTGTTCTGTTACTCGGCTCAAGATTCCCGTTTCCGTATGCGTAGCATCATTTGGACACCGGTATCGTCAAACTCGATCCAGGTCTCGGCGCCCTTGAGACCCTCTGCCAGCGCCGTGAAGCTTTCTTCGGTGCGGTAGATGATCGGCCAATCCAGCCAGTAATCCATATAGTAGCGACTTGGATTACATTCGTGAAAGTTTCCGATCGCCATTTCACCACCGGGCAGCAATAAAGCATAGAGTTTTCGTAACACTGCACTGGCTACGGGTGGCGTCAAATAGTCGAATAACCCCATCGAATAAATAAAATGGAAGTCACCCCAGCGTTCTTTCAGTTCGCGTGTCGATAACAGTGTCCGTACCGACTCACGAATAAAATCGACCGACAGCTTACCATCGAGTTGCGCCTCGATCGATTCCACGGTTTTGCCGGCTTCGTACAGCGCTGCCGGGTCCTGATCGAGCAAGGATGCATGTATGCGTTCGACGTCTTGCGGATCGACGTACATGTCTGCCAATTCACGCGCCGGACCACAGGCCACCGAGAGGAATTTGAACGGCGCTTCCACCGATGCCGGCCAACGCGCCAGTTGGGTTCGAATCAATTGCGGAATGATTTCCCGACGATTGCGTACCGCCTGCGCACCCGGCGCCGAGACCGGATGTTTGTGCAATAACTTGCCGAACGTGGAATCGCCTTCGTAGGTGTTGCGATAGCACATCGCCATCATTTCAGAATCGCCGATGTAACCACGCGGCTTCAGATTAGTGCGCGCAATAAACGGCGCCGTTAATAAATCGCCCCAGATGAGTTTGCGCAGATAGTAACCGTGGTGGCTGTGTTGTTCGCCGTCGAATCCGGCGATCAGGCTTTCCAGACGTTGAATGTGTTCGTCGATGCAGGCGTGCAGTTGTGGCCCGAGGCTGGCCAGGATGCCGGCCTGAATGCGTTCAGCCACTTCCGGCGGTTCGCCGGCGTATTCTTCGTCCAGACGATCGAACAGATTGTGATAAATGCTCAGGTCGTAGGCGATGTCGGCGACGTGTTCGCGAAACGCCGGGTCGATGTTGTCTTTGTAACTCAGCACCAACGGTAAATTGCGAGCGGTGTTGTCGAGTACGTCGACGCGGCCATCAAACAGCAGCTTTTTAAAGTCGTGAATGTTTTCCAAAGCGACCAGCCGGAAATCCGCCTGATCGTGCGCCGGTGGCAGAATTTCGCAACGGCCGGTCTCGATGGTCAGGGTTTCGGCATTCAGCGTCAGATGGTCATAAACGCCAACGGGATTTTCCGCAGGCGCGTCGACAAACCGCAACCAAAGTGAGTATTGCGAGGCGTAACGCAGAGTGACGTCGTAGGACTGGTCGCCGCGCACCAAGCGTCCGTTCAGACTGGTGCGCTGTTCGTTGTCCACGCTCTGATTGTCCGCTTGCGGCGTTGTCATTAAGCCGAACCCCCGTCGATCAAAATGCGTTCGTCCGGCGTCTTGAAAATGGTCATGGCGGAGAACGAAATGGTTTGCCATTTTTGCTGACGGTCGTAGCAAATGGTCAATGCCTGAGTGCCCAGACGGGCTTTCTCCAACACCTTGATGACCGGCGCGAACGACGAGGAATTCATGTAAGTGACCTGACGGAAATCGAGCATCAAACGTAACTGGCTTTCCGCCGCTTCTTCCATGGCTTTGGCGAAAATCGGCATCAACGTATCGTTGGCGTCGCGAATGATGCACTTGCCGATCATTTCCAACCGCAGGGTTCCATTGTCGGTAATGCGGGAAATTTTCAGAGTGCCATCGTCAAATACTGCGTCCATAGAACTCATTGTGGAACCTCCGGTTGGCGGTTGAGCGGAGCGCGATTCAGCGGCGCTTGGGCCGAGACGCTCAACCGGTCGTTATCATCCAGAATAAAATCGATATTGGCGCGGCCTTCGTAAGCGATGCGAACCAGGCCCAGGCAACTGCGTGCCATGTTCAATGGTTCACGGGAAATTTCCCGAATACGCTCTAGGTACGCCTGATAGGGGTCTTGAACGCCCCGTATCCATTGCAAGGTGCGATCAAGCTCAGCCAGATGCGGCCGGTTGTGTCGACTGATGGAGTTGTCGACCTGAATGCTGATTTCCGCCTCGGAGATGGCGACTTTGACGTCGATGGTTTCACCTTCGCTGCCGTACTTGATGCTGTTTTCCAGCAGTTCGCAGATGACCATGGTGTAGGTGTCGATGGCGGGGTCGGGCAGATCGGTCTGACGCAAAAACGCTTGCGTCTGATCATTGATGCGCGCGATTTCGTGCCAATCCGGCTGGATGCTGAAAGTCAGTACTTCGTTCATAACGGCGTGATTCCCTCGGGATCGACGAGCATGGTGTCACGAGCAGCCAGCGCGGGTACAACACTGGCCGTTTCCGGCCGACAAAAATAATAACCCTGGATAAAACGGCAGCCGTGTTTTGCCAATTGATCGAGCTGTTCTCGACGCTCGACACCTTCGGCCACAACGGCCAGACCAATGGCATCCGCCATCGTCATAATAGAGCCAACGATGGCGGAGGTCACCGGGTCTGCGGCCACATCGTCCACGAAGCTTTTATCGATCTTTAATCGATCCACTGGCAAATGTTTCAAATACGACAGAGAAGCGTATTTCGTACCGAAGTCGTCGATCGAAACGGTAATGCCAAGTTCGCGCAAACGGTGCAAATGCCCGATGACATCTTCACGGCCTTCTATCCAGACGGCCTCGCTCAGTTCCAAGTCCAATCCATCGGCCGGGTAGCCGGTTTCCTTAAGAATGTTCTGCACGCGCTGCACGAATTGCGTATCGCGCAGTTGCTGGGCAGAAACGTTGACGCTCAGCCGGCCAAAGGCGATGCCTTGCCGACGCCAGGCTGCACCCTGGGCACAAGCAGAACGCAATACGTGTTCACCGAGTGGCCGGATCAGCCCGGACTCTTCGGCGATGTCGATAAAGTAACCCGGGCCGAGCAATCCCTCGGACGGAGAATCCCAGCGTGCCAGCACTTCCAGGCCGGTGAGTCGGCCGCTGTTTAAATCGACAATGCCTTGGTAGCGATTGACGATTTCGCCGTCTTCAATGGCGCGGCGCAGTTTGGCCTGTCGGGTCAGCCGCTCGCCCAGGTGTTCGACCAGGCTTTCGGACACGCGCTGGTAACCGTTTTTGCCATTGGCTTTGGCGGCGTACATGGCGCTGTCGAGCAGGCGCAGTAATTTTTCGCTGCTCTGGCCGCGTCGATAATCGCTGATGCCGATGCTGGCGGTGAGAAAGAATTCCTGATCTTCGAGTGTCACCGGCTCGGCGATGCGCGCGAGAATTTGTTCGGCGATCAGGTCGGCGCTGTCGAGTTGATCGAGATGACGCAGCAGCAACAAGAATTCGTCGCCGCCCATGCGTGCCACCGTATCGCTTTCACGCACGCAGGCTTCGATGCGTCGCGCGACGATGCGCAGCATTTCATCGCCGGAGCGATGGCCGAGGTGGTCGTTGACCAGTTTGAAGCCGTCGAGATCGATCAGCATTAGACCGATGCATTCGCCGCTGCGATCGGCCGACGACATCGCCTGCGCCAGCCGGTCGTCAAACAGACGCCGGTTCGACAGGCCGGTTAACTGGTCGTAGTGCGCCATGCGAAACAGTTGTTCTTCGGCTTCTTTCTGGCGGGTGACATCGGTCAGAACGGCGATGTACTGGCTGAGGTTGCCGTCGTCGCTGCGCACTTCGGTGATCGACAGCCATTGGGCATACCGGCTGCCGTCCGGACGCTGGCTCCACAGTTCGCCCTGCCAGCTGCCTTTGGCGAGCAGCGACTGACTCAGCGACGCCATGAATTCGC
This sequence comes from Saccharospirillum mangrovi, assembly GCF_003367315.1. Classification (GTDB taxonomy): domain Bacteria; phylum Pseudomonadota; class Gammaproteobacteria; order Pseudomonadales; family Natronospirillaceae; genus Saccharospirillum; species Saccharospirillum mangrovi. The sequence goes on along the minus strand of NZ_CP031415.1, from coordinate 3,449,810 downwards.
GGGTTTCGTCCATGTCAGCATGAAAGGTGGCGGTTTCGCCGAGCACGTCACCGGGCGCATAGCCGGTGATTTCGCTGTAGGCCGGATTGACGTCGATGACGCGCATATCCGGGTCCATGATCAAAATGCCTTCGAGGGCCGATTCGAATACCCGGGCATTGAGCTCAATTTTTTCTTCGATTTGCTTGCGGGAGGTAATGTCGATGCCGATGACGCTGATTTGGCGCGAGGCGGGTAACGGCAGGAATAACAAAGCGGTGCTGACCATACCGGAGGAGAGCGTCGCCTCCTGCGTTTCGCCGCTGTTGAGTGCGTCGAGTGCCTTGCTCAACCAGGGTTCGGGCAATTGGTCACCCGGATTCACGCCCCACTGGTGTTGCACCAGCCAGCTACCGGCGTTTGCCTCAAGCAAGGTGCCGTCGGCATCGACCAATAATACCGGGCAAGGGTTGTCCTGGGCGTCCTGAACGAGGCTGAGGGGACTGTCGTGCAGTCGCTTGGCGCCTCTCGGTGTGTCCATGCCCGTCCTCCAAACCAAGCCATCCAGAAGCCGGTTCAACATCATCTGTTGCTAATAAAAAGTAGCAGAGCTTCACAAAACCGACAACGAACAAAGGTCGAAGTAGGGTGACTTTGGCTGGCTAAGCCAGCCAAGACATTGAATCAGCGTTGTTGAATCAGCAGTTGTTCCATTTGGTGCAGACTTTCCATCGCCGGCAGGCACTGAGCCACGCTGGAATTGGGTTCGCGACCGTCGCGAATGGCGTTGATGAATTCGCGATCCTGCAATTCGATGCCGTTCATCGATACATCTACGTTGGAAACGTCGATCGGGTTTTCTTTGCCATCAACCAGATCGTCGTAACGCGCAATGTAGGTGCCATTGTCGCAGATATAGCGGAAGAAAGTGCCAAACGGACCGTCGTTGTTGAACGACAGCGACAAGGTGCACAGCGCGCCAGACGGCACTTTCATGCCGATGCTCATGTCCATGGCGATGCCCAGCTCCGGGTGCATCGGGCCTTCCATCGCCTGAACGTGAGAGGCTTTTTCGCCGGTCTGGTACTGAAACAGATCGACCGTGTGGCACGCGTGGTGCCACAGCAGGTGGTCGGTCCAGGAACGCGGCTTGCCCAGGGCGTTCTTGTTGGAGCGACGGAAGAAATAGGTTTGCACATCCATTTGCTGAATCTTCAGCTCACCGGCTTTGATCTTGTTGTGGATCCACTGGTGGCTGGGGTTGAAGCGGCGGGTGTGGCCGGCCATCGCAACCAGGCCGGTTTCCTGCTGCACTTTAACCAGTCCGCGCGCGTCTTCGATGTTGTCGGCCATGGGGATTTCCACCATGACGTGTTTGCCGGCTTTCAGGCATTGAATCGCCTGACTGGCGTGCACCTGGGTTGGCGTCGCCAGGATGACGGCATCGAGAGCGTCGTCTTTCAGCGCATCGGCGAGGTCGGTGTGGTAATTGGCAAAGCCGCGTTCTTTAGCGAATTCGGCGATGCCGTCGGCGTCGCGGCCGACAACGGAGTGCACTACCACGCCATCGATGGCGGCCAGGGCATCCAGATGTTTCATGCCAAAGGCACCGGCGGCACCGGCTACACAGATTTTCATATCAATCCTCCGTCAGGGGTTTGAGGTTTAAAGCAGCAATCAGGGCGTCGGCGGTGAGGCGATAATCCTCATGCGCGGCCGAGGCCAGCTGTAATTCGCCCAAGCGGCGTTGCCATTGGGCGGTTCGTTCGGATAACGGCTGTGCCATGCCCAGTTCCGTTAAAAACAGGCTGACTTCCGTCATTTCAGCGGCGCGACGTTCGCCGTGTTGCAGCATGCGCTCCAGGTTGTAGGCGCTGCGGTCGGCCCAGTCCGCACTGTTGTGAGAGCCGCCGTGAGTGGCGTTCAGCGACGCCAGAACGTCGTCATCGACACCCGCCAGGCGGCCCGCGAGCACGCATTCGGCGGTCAACGCTTCCAGACCTTTGACCATGATCGAGCGCACCATCTTCACCGACGAAGCGCGCCCCACTGGCCCGACTTGTTCGCGAGCGTTCATGTCCAGCGCCTGCAACGTATCCAAAGCGGCGGCAGCGTGGTCGCCACTGACCAAGAGCGGCGTGCGATGGCGGCTGGGCAATACCGGCGCCATCACCGCAACGTCGACATAGCGCCCACCGGCCTGTTCAACCAACCGCGCCGAACGTTGCTTGGTTTGCGGCGCGCAGGAATTGGCGTCCAGAAATAAGGCACCGGGTTTCAGCAGCGGCGCAGCGGCTTCGGCGGCCGCATGCGCCTGATCGGCGGTGACCAGCGACCAGACCAGATCGGCGTTGTTGATTGCCTCGGCCAGAGCGTCGCAAGCGATCACATTCTGCGCCTGGCAGCGCGCTGCCAGCGCCTCGCGAACCGCTGCGTCGGCGCTGTTCGCTTTCAGATCAAAGGCCGTCAGGCGTGAGACTAAGCGTCGCGACACACCACTGCTGAAGGCTTCGGCGGCTTCGCCGAAACCAATAAACGCCAGTTGGAATGCGTGTTGGCTCATGCCCGTCGGCCTCGCTCAGCGCGCCCAGTACAGCCGCATCGGGTTGTCGATCAGCAGCTTCTGGCGCGCGTCTTCGGTGGTGGCGATGCGCGGAATCACATCGACCAGCAGGCCGTCGTCCGGCACGTGCGATTTCATGTTCGGGTGCGGCCAGTCGGTGCCCCACAACACGCGATCCGGGAACCGCTCGACCAGGGTACGGGCAAACGGCACCACGTCGTCGTAAGGCGGGCCATCGATGGTCAGGCGTTCCGGGCAGCTGACTTTGGTCCAGATGTTGGGGTTGTCTTCGAGCAGTTTGATGAACGATTGAAAACCGGCGCCATCCAGGCCTTCGCCGACATCCGGACGGCCCATGTGGTCAACGACGATGGTGCAGTCAAACTGCGCCAGCAGTGGTTTCAGACCTTCCAGATCCGGTGCTTCGAAATAAACCACAATGTGCCAGCCGAGCGGTTTGATCTTCTCGTAGATGGTCAGGAAGTCTTCCCACGGTGTGGTGTCGACCAGACGTTTGACGAAGTTGAAACGCACCGCGCGCACGCCAGCGGCGTCCATGGTTTTCAGTTCGTCGATGGTGACGTCTTTGCCAACGAAGGCGACGCCGCGAGCCAGGTCGCCTGCGGTGTGCAGTGCATCGACCAGCGCATCGTTGTTTTTGCCGTGGCAGGACGCCTGCACGATGACGTTACGGCTGAAACCCAGATGGTCGCGCAGCGCGAACAACTGGTCTTTACCGGCGTCGCACGGCGTGTATTTGCGTTCCGGCGCGTACGGGAATTGCGCTTCCGGGCCAAAGACGTGGCAGTGCGCATCGACCGCGCCCGCGGGCGGTTGGTAGTCGGGCTTTTTCGGGTTGGGATGAAACGGCAAATAGCCTTCACTCATCGGCATCGGTTGGTCTCCAGGCCGGTTCACGTCCGGCGTGTGTTTCAGTCATTGACCACACGGATGTTGCGCCCTTCAGGCGAACACCGTGCCGTCCATCAATTTGCGGGCGGTGCGCAACATGGCTGCGCTTTCGACGTCGCCGTTGGCGTCGCGTTTTAACACCACCGTGGTTTCGCCACTGGGGTGCTCAATCGCCATTTCATCGCCACTGATCTGCGCCACTTCGTGCGCCACCGAGCCTTCAATGGCGCAGGCGGTTGCCACCGACACCGCGCCCAGAACGCCAATGGAGGCGTGGCAGCGATGCGGAATAAAGGTGCGGGTGGAGATGACGCCGCCGTGCGTCGGCGCGCTGACCAGACTCATTTTCGGCACCGTCTTGTCTTTCACGTCACCCAGATTCATCAGATAACCGGCTTGCAGGCGAATCTTTTCCAGTCGCGCTTTCAGCTCTTCGTTGGCGTCCATTTCCTCGCGGCTTTCGGTGCCGCTGATGCCGAAATCGCGCGCGCGCAACAGCACCGTTGGCATGCCGTTGTCGATGCAGGTAACGCGGGTGCCTTCGATGGTGTCGTAAGCGTTGCCAGTCGGCAGCAGAGCGCCGCAACTGGAGCCGGCGGTGTCTTTGAAGGTGATCAGCACTGGCGCCGCTGTGCCGGGCACGCCGTCGATGCGGGCGTCGCCAGCGTAGGTGACGTCGCCGCCGGGCGTCTGGATGTCGGCCACCGCAATCTGGCCGGTATTCGCCATAAAGATGCGCACCGGAGTGACATCGCCGGTTGCCTTCACCAGGCCGCGTTCAATCGCGAACGGACCGACACCGGCAAGCATATTGCCGCAGTTTTGGGAGTCGCTAACGATGGCTTCGTCGATCAGCACGTAGAGGAACAAATACTCGACGTCGACATCCGGTTTGTCGGACTTGCTGACCACGGCCACTTTTGAGGTCAAGGGGTCGGCACCGCCCATGCCATCAATCTGGCGGGCGTCGGGCGAACCCATGATCTTCAACAGAAAGGCATCGCGCTCGGCGGTGTCGGTTGGCAGGTCGTCCGCAAGGAAAAACCCGCCTTTGGAGCTGCCGCCGCGCATCCACATGCAAGGCGCCGACTTAGACATATTTCAGCCCTTTTTCTTTCAGGCGCGGACGCATGTCGTAAATATCCAGGCCCAGTTCGCCAGCGGCCAGACGTTTGCGTTTCTCTTCTTCCTTCGCCATGCGATCGCGCGATTTTTGCAGCACTTCGGCGGCTTCCTCGCGGCGCACGACACAAACGCCATCGTCGTCAGCGACGATCACATCGCCTGGATTAATCAGCTCGCCGGCGCAGACGATGGGCACGTTGACCGAACCCAGAGTCTCTTTGACGGTGCCCTGCGCGAAAATCGCTTTCGACCAGACCGGGAAATCCATCTCGGTCAGGTCTTTGGTGTCGCGCACGCCGGCGTCGATGATCAAACCAATACCACCGCGCGCCTGCATGGAGGTCGCCAGCAAATCGCCGAAATAACCGGCGTTGGACGGTGACGTGGGCGCCAGCACCAGGATGTCACCGGCGTGCACCTGCTCGATGGCGACGTGCACCATCCAGTTGTCGGCCGGCGGTGCCGAGATGGTGACCGCCGATGCCGCCAGCATCTTGCCTTTGAAAATCGGCCGCATGTAATCGGCCAGCAGACCTTTGCGACCCTGGGCTTCATGGACGGTCGCTACGCCGCATTCGGCCAGGCCATCGATGATGCTCTGGTCAGCGCGCTCGATGTTTTGAACGACAACACTCATCTGCAATGCTCCTCTGTTGAGTTCACCGCGGTCGGAAGGGAGTGGGAATCACCCGGCCGCCGGGCGAAAAAAGCCGGCCTGAACCGGCTCGAACACTTCTAGCGTGGGCCAAGGCGGCAGCCTCGGCCCGGACGTTAAATCAATGCCAAGGCCAACACCGGGAAGGCGATCAGCAATGCCAGCCGAACCACGTCCGACAGCACAAAGGGCACGACCCCTTTGAAGATTTCCGTGATGCGCACGTCTTCAGACACCGACTTGATGACGAAAACGTTCATGCCGATTGGCGGTGTGATCAGACCAAGCTCCACAGTGATTACGGTCACGATGCCGAACCAGATCGGGTCGAAGCCGGCCTGCATGGCCAGCGGGTAAACGATGGGGACCGTCAGCAGCAACATGGCAATCGAATCCATCACCATGCCCAGCACCACGTACAGCGCCAGGATGCTCAGCAGCACCATGAACGGTGACAGTTCCAGGTGAGTGACGATTTCGATCAGCGTCTGCGAAATGCGCGATACCTGCAGGAAATAACCGAACACTTCGGCGCCGATGACCATGAAGAAAATCATCGTCGACATGATCAGCGTTTCCTGAATGGCATCGACGAAATCTTTCCAGGTCATGCCCCGGAACAAGGCGATGGCGAGCGCACCGGCCGCGCCAACAGAGGCCGCTTCGGTCGGCGTGAAAATACCGCCGTAAATACCGCCGATGATCAGCGCGAAGATGGCGCCGAACGGAATCAGACCTTTCAGACCGGCCAGTTTTTCGCGCAAGTTGGTGGCGTCACCCGGCGTTGCCAGTTGCGGTTTCAGAGCCACGGTGATGGCAATCGCCACCATGTACAGCGCCAGGCCGAGCAAGCCCGGAATGATGCCGGCGATGAACATGTCACCGACCGATTGCTCGGTCATCAATCCGTACAGCAACAGCGCCAGCGACGGCGGAATCATGATGCCGAGCGTACCGCCGGCGGCCAGTGTGCCGGTCGCCAGTGACGCGGCGTAGCCGTTCTTTTTCATTTCCGGCAACGCGACTTTCGACATTGAAGCGGCGGTCGCCAGTGACGAACCGGAGATGGCGGAAAACACCCCGCATGAGGTCACCGCCGCCAGCGCCATGCCGCCGCGCCAAGCGCCAAATAATGTTTTGGCGCCGTGGAATAATTCCGCCGACATGCGCGCTTTCGACGCAAACACACCCATCAGAATAAACATCGGAATGGGGCTGAAATCGTAAGACGACAGCGTTTCGAAGGCGCCGTTTTCCAAAATGGAAATAGCCGGGCGAAAGGCGATGATCCAGCCAAAGCCAACGAAGCCGGTTACCGCCATAGCCAGAGCAATGGGCATGCGCAGCGCGATCAGGCCAAACATGCCGGCGACACAGAGGAAGCCGATAATTTCGGAACTCATGACTCCCTCCTGTCGGTCATAAAGAATTCTTCATAGGTCAGTGCCAGACCGCGCAGGCCGAGCATCAACATACCGACCGATGCCAGGTAATAAATGAACTGCATCGGGATCAACAAATCTTGTGAGGTTTCGCCGTTCATGGCAGCGGTGCTGGCGGACTTGAACAACAGCCAGACCATCAACAAACCAAAGACGCCAAACAGCAGGGTGTAGAGACCTTTGAGCCGCTCTTTCAGCCATTCCGGCAGGTTGTCGGTGAACAGATCGACCACCACCTGAGCGCGCGGCAAGGTGTAGGGCATGCAATACGCCATGGACAGCAACATGCCCCAGCGCACCAGTTCAAAACTGCCGGTAAATGTCAGGTCCAGCCGACCACCGGTGATGCCAAAAAGCGTTCGCAGCAGAATTTCTGCCAGCACGACCGTCATGGTCGCAATCAGTAGCACGCCAGCGACCAAATTCAGGCCATAGGCGGACTTTCTTATCCAGTCAATCAGGGTTCGCACAGGAGTTCTCCGGTCAGCACGAATGGACGATGGTAAAGGGGCGGCCGAAGCCGCCCCTGGCACCGTCAGGCCGGTTTAGAGGGCATTGCCTTAGAGGGCACAGTCGCCATTGGCCAGTTCCAGAGCGCGCTGGTAAGTCACACGCGCCGGCAGACCACGAGCTTCGAGGTCGTCCAGGTAGGCTTTACGACCGGCTTCGATGGCCGGAGCCCAAGCCGGGTTGTCGGTGCCACCTTCGATCTGGATGATTTCGTCACCCATTTCGACCGCTTGTGCACGACCGCGAACGTCCAGAGCGTCGAACAGTTTGCCGGCTTTATCCGACCAATCCATGCCAGACACGGCATCGATCACAGCTTTGTTTTCAGCCGACAGGCTGTTGTAAACGTCTTTGTTCATGGTGACGACGAACGACAGGGTGTACAGACCACCGATCTCAGTGTGGCTGTCAGCCAGTTCGTTCAGACGGAACGACAAGGCGCCTTCCCACGGCAGAGCTACGCCATCAATCACGCCACGCTGCATGGAGGTATAAGACTCCGGCGCGGCCATGCCGACCGGCTGGGCACCCAGCTCGCTCAGGATGTTGGCAACCACAGTGGTCGGACGACGAATGCGCAGACCTTCCAGATCGCTCGGCTCACGAATGGATGTGCCTTTAACGTGGAAACCGCCCGGTCCATGTGTAAACAGAAACAGCGGGTGGGTGTCTTTATATTCATCGGCGATCAAACCTTCGTCGAGCAGGCTCTGCACGACACAAGCGCCTTGCTCGCCGCTGGAAACCACGCCCGGCAGCTCAACAACCTGAGTCAGCGGGAAACGGTTAGCGGTGTAACCCTGAACGGTAGCGGTGACGTCCATAATGCGATTGGTCACTGCATCGTACTGAGCCGGCGGAGCGGCCAGAGCGCCGCCTGGGTAGACTTCAACTTCAATACGACCGTTGGATTGCTCTTCCACGGTATCCGCCCAAACCTGCATCAGTTCCACGTGTGGACCGGCCACAGAAGGCCACAGGTGGCCGACACGCAAGGTGACGTCGGCCGCTTGAGCTGAAACAGCGGATACGGCCACCAGGCCGATGAGGGTGGTGTGCTTAACAAACTTCAGCATTGTCAGTTACCTCATTGTTCTTGTTATAGGAGCAAGCTCCTACTTAGCTTCGAATGCGCCGTAAACGTTAAGACGGCTGCGACAGTCAATCGGTTCGGTTGACCTCTGTCCTTGATGTCAAAAAAAGCGTCCGATCCGGATCAGGCCAACGCAGTCATAACTTCGTCCTTCGTTGCCGACGCCTGCAGTTCCGATTCTTCAGTATTGTCGAAGGCAAGGCAATCAGCCATTTAGTTTTCCTTTAGAAGGTATTAATTTCTGTTATAAATTCAGTTTTTGTACAGTTTTGGGGCGCGGCTGAGAGGCCCATTATTAAAAGGCTAGGTTTTAAATAGAGGCGTTCATATGCCGGATCATTTGCCCAATCTGCGCCATTTGAGGGCTTTCAGTGAAGTGGCAACTAGCGGCAGTGTCAGCGCGGCGGCCAACCAGATATTTCTGTCGCAATCGGCGGTGACGCAGGCCATCGGGAAGCTGGAGTCCAGTCTGGGAACGACGCTGTTTCTGCGTCGCCATAACGGCATGTTTCTGACCGACGCCGGCGAATTGTTTGCCACTCGGGTGAACCGCTGCATGGCGTTTTTGCGCACCGGCACGCGTGATGCCGTGCGCATCGGCGAGCGTCGCGACGACGCCGAACGCAACACCGGCCATCAACCCTACACGCTCATCAGTAATGCGCATTTACGCGCTTTATTGGCTTTGCAAAACGCCACCAGCTATTCCATCGCTGCGCGCCAGATTGGTATTTCGCAGCCGGCGTTGTACCGCGCTGCTGGCGAATTGGAAGCCTTGCTCAACACCTGGCTGTTCGAGAAAACCAGCGTTGGTATCAGCCTGACGCGGGCGGCATTGCGATTGGCGCGGGCGGCGCGGCTGGCAATGAAAGAAGTCGACCAGGGCATCGACGAATTGCGCGAACTCGAAGGCGCCGACGCCGGTACGATTCAGATCGGCTGTATGCCACTGGCGCGAACCTACGTGGTGCCGGCCACCATTAACCAGATGGCGCAGTTCAAACCGGACGTCAACGTTGGCGTTATCGAAGGCGCTTACGACGATTTGCTCGGCCGCCTGCTGCACGGCGAACTAGACATGCTGATCGGCGCGCTGCGCGACCCGACGCCAAGCCCGGATATCCGCCAGGAACAACTGTTCATCACCTCCATTTCCGTGGTGGCTCGCTCCGGCCATCCGCTGGTGCAGCGTACGCAACTCACGCTTGATGATCTGCACGGTTACGGCTGGGTGGTGCCGCGGCCGGGCACACCGGCGCGAGGTTTGTTCGATCAGGTGGTGACGCGGCTTGACCCGTCGGTGTTGCGCGGCGTTGTCGAGTGCAGTTCGCAGATTGTGATCCGCGAACTGCTCACCGATTCCGACCGCCTGACGTTTATTTCCTCGCATCAGGTGCAACACGAAATCGAAGAGGGCATTTTGACGGTGCTCGATACCCAACTGCCGGTCACCGAACGGCCGATCGGCATCACCACCCGCACCGACTGGCGGCCGACGCCGACGCAGCAACTGTTTTTGTCGATGCTGCGCGAACTCAGCCGACCGCTGGCGAACCCAACACCAGACGATGATCAAGTCGCAGCGCTGCTATGAAATCGGCGTCGTGCGACACCACCAGCAAGGTGCCGCCGTAGTCGGCCAGTGCCCGTTCCAGCAGCAAGCGCGAATCCAGATCCAGATGGTTGTCCGGTTCGTCGAGCAGCAACAAATCCGGCGGCTGTGGCGCTGAAGTCACCGCCAGCAACGCCACTTTCAAGCGTTCACCACCGCTCAGTTGGCCGACCGGCCGCAAAGCATCGTCGCGACGCAAACGCAGCCCGGCCAGGCGCGTGCGCAATTCGCTTTCGCTGCGTTGCGGGTGCAACCGGCGCAGGTTGTCGGTCGCCGACTGCGCCGGGTCGAGCAGCGAAAAATGCTGATCGAGATAACACACCGAACCGTGCACCTGGCACTCGCCGCCCGCCTCTTTTTCCTGGCCGGCGATGATTTTCAGCAGCGTCGATTTGCCGCTGCCGTTGCGCCCGGCCAGATGCCAACGCTCACCGCCATGCACCGTCAGCGAAATCGGTTCGCTTGCGCCAAACGGCAGTTGCAGCTCGCTCAACAGCAAACGGATGCGACCGTCGGCACGCTGGTTACCGAGCGTCACGCGTTGCGGTTGAATGCGTTCTACCTCGGCTTTGGCATCGTCCAGTTGCTGGTCGAGTTGATCGCGGCGTTCACTTTGGCGGCGTTTGAGTGCACCCAGACCGGCCTCAGCCCGGTTCTTGCGCGCATCGAGTAACAGCGTGCTCTGGCTGCCGGCCTTTGCGCTGTTGCTCGCCCTGGCGACGGCGTTGCGCAGCCTTTTGCAGTTCTGCCTGTTGCGCGCGTTGCAGTTGTTTTTGCTCGGCAGCCAGACGTTCGGCCCGCGCTTCGGCGGCTTGCTGGGCGAGATCGCGTTGTTGCTGGTAGTGATCGACGTTGCCGCCGAATTCGGTCAGGCCTTGTGGGCTCAGTTCCAGAATGCGCGACACCCGGCGCAGCAAGCTGCGGTCGTGGCTGACGATCAGCGCGCCGCCGGGATGCTGCGCCAGCGCGTCCATCAGCCAGGTGCGACCATCGGCGTCGAGGTGGTTGGTCGGTTCGTCGAGCAGCAAATAATGGTCCGGATGCAGCAACAGTCGGCACAGCGCCAGCCGCGTGCGTTCGCCGCCACTGAGTTGCTCGATCGGCGCGTCGAGCGACTGGCTCAAGCCGGCGCGGTCGAGCACGGCCTGCCACTGCGCCGGCTTGAGCCAGCGGTCGGCAAGGCGATCCAGATCGTCCGGGCTGCCTTTGCCAGCGTCGACACGAGCGAAGGTGTCGAACAATTCACTGACGCCAAGCGCATCGGCCAGGCGCGGGCCGTCGAGGCGATCCAACTGATCGAGCCATTGAATCGGTACCGACCAATGCACGCGGCCGGAAGTAGGCGCTCGCACACCGGCCAATACCGACATCAATACCGATTTGCCCTGGCCGTTGCGGCCGACCAAGCCGGTCAGACCAGGCTGGAAACTCGCCGATAAATCGGCAAACAGCGGTTCGCCATCGAAGCTCAACGTCAGTTGATGAAGGTGACCGAGTACGGTCGCGTTTGTTGTAGAAGTCGTTTGAGTAGGCATCAGCGTTTCCTGTCAAAAGCGACAGATCGCGAGCCAACGCAACAGGGGAACTTTGGAAAAAGTCCGAACTAAGAAAGGCGACGCCAACGCGACCTGTCATCACACACCACCGGTTAAAAACCGGACGAGAGCGGGAATGAGCAGGCTTAGTTCATGGGCGTCTGGGCCTCGGTGAGTCAAAACACGCGCGCAGCCTAGCACAGCCATAGGCGCGGCACGAATCAGATCACCGATAGAGTCTGGTATTCCTCCAGCGCGAACTGATCGGTCATACCGCTGACCATGTCCTGCAACAGTCGGCAGCGGCAGTAGGCTTCCCAGAGTTCAGCTTCGGTTTGCGGCTGTTGGCGCAACTGGTGATACGCCTTTACGTGTTTGTTGGGCAGGCGTTTGAACAGCAGGGCTTCGACCAGCAGGCCCTTGCGGTCGCCGTTGCACAGCCGGTCGAAATCGGCCATCGGCAATGTCAGCAGCGGCCGGTAATGGTCGAGCAGGCCGTTGATGATGGTGTAGCCCTGCAACTCCAGCGTCTCGACTTCCGGCACCGAGAAAATCGACCGCGCCGCCACCGTTTTGAAGGTTTCGATCACGGCATGGCATGGCGAATCGTCTTCCAGCAACGCCCGGTTCAGCGTGCCGTGATACACCGCCTCGATGTTGTCGACAAACGCTTGCGCCGCGTGCTGCACCAGCGGATGAATCAGTTGCACGCGCAGCCACAGAAAGAACTCGTGATCCTTGTTCAGATCTTCGGCTTCGGCGCGTTGCAGCGCGAAATTAATCAGCGACAGAAACGAGCGATCTTTGCCGTAGGAATCTTTAAAGGCAGTAAACGGCTGGTCGATGGGTAAGTGCTCGGTGAAGGCTTCGAGCAATTGGTCGGCGACCTGACGAAAACTGAGAATGCCTTTATCAACGCCGTCTTCGATGTCGGCCAGGCAGTAGGCGATGTCGTCGGCCGCTTCCATCAGATACGCCAGCGGATAGCGATGTCCCGGTTCCAGATTCAGCGCACGCTGCATCTGTTCAACGTACGGCTGTTCCGACAGGTAATAGCCCGGCTTCTTCTTCAGGTACGACAGCGGATTGTCCAGCTCCGGTCGTTCATCGCTGGCGCGGCGGGTGTATTTCAAAATGCAGGCGGCCTGGCTGTAAGTCAGGTTCAGCTTGAGCAGGTTGCTGACCAGCCGGATCGCCTGGGCGTTGCCTTCGAACGAACTCAACTCGGTGATCAGCGCGCCGGCGTGTTCGGCATCGATTGCAAAAATGGGCACTTGATTGAGATTGCGCGCGAACCAGTTGGAGATGGCGGCTTCACCAAAATGGCCGAACGGCGGGTTGCCGATGTCGTGCATCAGGCAAGCCATTTCGGTCAGGCTTTCCAGCGCCCGTTCCAGGCCGGCGAGGCCGTACTTTTCAGCGTCGGCACCGAGGCGATCAAACACAGTGCGCACCAGAAAACGGCCGTTTTGCTGCACTTCCAGCGAATGCGTTAACCGCGACCGGACCGCCGCGTTGCGCTCGAGCGGGAACACCTGGGTTTTCTGCTGCAAGCGCCGCACCGCCGCCGATTGAATGATGCGGCCCCGGTCGCTTTCCAGCGCGCTTTCGAACGAACGAATGCCTTTGGTGCGCACGCCCTGGGCGTCGATGCCCGATTCACCTTTGCGGTTGTAGGGGCGTTCCAGGGACAGTTTGTCGCGAAAATCGACCATGACGGTACGGCCTCTCAATCCTTTATCCGGCCGTTCATCGGCCCAGCGAGCCGCCACGATACCCAAGCCTTCGTCAGAACAGCAACCACAGCACCACGGTCAGCGAGAAAAACGAGCCCAGCGTCGCCACCACCAGCGTGGCCGCGTAGCGGCTGGCGTCGAGGTAATGTCCGGCCAGGACCGGGTAGATCGACAGCATCGGCATTGCCGCCGCCAGAATGGCGATGGTCTGCAATTGCGCATCAAACGGCGGCAGCCACCACACCACCAGCGCCACCAAGGCCGGGTGCAATACCAGTTTCGCCAGCGTGATAAAGGCGATGGCGCGGCGGTCGCCTTTGATCTGAGTGCCGACCAGCGAACCGCCGATCACAAACAGCGCCACCCCAGCCGCCGCGTGCGACAGAAATTCCAGACTGCGGTCGATAACACCCGGCAGCGTCCAGCCGGTCAGCCCAAACAACAGGCCGGCGAGAATGCCGAGCAGAATCGGTTGGGTGAACAGGCGGCGCACAAAGTTGACCAGCACCTGGCGAGTCGAGCCGCCTTCGGCGATGGCGCGGTTCAGTTCCAGCAGCATCAGCGTCAGCGGCATGATCAGCAGATTTTCCACCAGCAACGTCATGGTGAAGGCCGCCGCCGGCAATGTGCCAAACACCTGCAACAGCACCGGATAACCAATAAAGGCTGAGTTGCAGATGGCGCTGCCCAACGCATTCAACGTCGCCGCCGGCGTCTGGCTGCCAAACAGCCGGCTGATGGCGAAGATCAGCCCGAACGCCAGTAACGAACCGCCGCCGTAGGCGATCAGATAGAGAGGATCGAGCACCTGACGAATCGGCGTGTGCGCCAGCGTCGAGAAAATCAGTGCCGGTAAACAGAAGTAGAGAACGAAGCGTCCCATGCCCGGAACAGCGCTTTTCGGCAGCAGCTCGGTTTTGACTGCCGCAAAGCCAATGGCAATAACAATGAAGATCGGGCTGATGATGGGTAACACAGCAAACATGGTGGCTCCACGGCAGCGGCACAGTGGTGAATTCGCCGCCGCAGGCAGGCGGCAGCGCGTCGCAGTCTAGCGTAACGCTTTGTTAAAAACAGGCACGCCAAGGGGAAATTAAAAATATCCCTCATTTTTAAAAATGAGGAATGTTATTGAACTGAGTGGCAAAACTGTCTAGCGTTCGCCTCGCGAAATGACGAATCCATACAATAAGAGGACAACAACAATGACCCGCATTTCCGCTCAAGCCGCCGTTGCGGCCATTGCACTGACGGCCGTTGCCTCGGCCTCCGCTCAAACGCTGCGTTTTGCTCACGTTGACCCTGCTGACTGGACATCGTCCAAAAAAGGCGCGGCCAGTCTGGTGTTCAAAAACCTGGTGGAAGCCGAAACCGATCTGACCGTCGAGCTGTACCCGGCCGGTTCACTCGGTGGTGAAACCGAACTGATTGAAGGCGCCCAGGATGGCAGCATCAGCATCGCCATGGTCTCTGGCGCCTACGCCAACTTCTGCCCGGCCGCCTCGGTCACCGACATTCCCTACACCTTCCCGAACGCGCCGTTGGCCTGGGAAGTGATGGACGGCGAATTCGGTACAGCGCTGGCCGCACACTGCCTGGAAGAAACCGGCCTGCGTACGCTGGCGTATGGCGAAACCGGCTTCCGCAACTTCACCAACTCGGTGCGTCCGATCGCCGAACCGGCCGATATGTCCGGTCTGAAATTCCGTGTCCAGACCATTCCGCTGTACCTGGAAATGGTGCGTGGCCTGGGCGCCGAGCCGCAGGGCATTGCCTGGGGTGAAGTGCCGACGGCGCTGGCGACCGGTGTGGTCGACGGCCAGGAAAACCCGATCTCGGTGATCTACGCCAATAACTTCTTCGAGTTCCAGAAATACCTGACGCTCGACCGCCACGTTTATGGCGTTGACCACATTCTGATCAACGAAGAACTGTTCCAATCGCTGAGTGCTGAAGAACGCGCGGCCGTTCAGCGCGCTGCCATTGTTGCCGGCACCACCGGCCGGGCGATTCAGCAATTCGGCTCTGCCGAAGGCATCGCCAAACTGGCCGCCGAAGGCATGACCATCACTCAGCCGAGCGCCGCGCAGATGGAGAAATTCCGCGCGGCGGCACAGCCGGCGGTACAGGCCTATCTGCGCGAGCAGTTGGGCAGCGACGCGGTCTGGATCGATCGTCTGGCCGATGCGGTTGACGCCGCTCAGGCCAATTGATTGCTTGACGCTGTCCGGGCCGCTTGCCATGCACGGCGGCCCTTGTCTTACTGCCTGCTCGTTATTGCCTGGAATGTCTGACTCATGTTGACCGTTTTATCTGCCGTGCGGCGCTGGCTGATGCGCATCAATGCGTTCGGCGCCGGCCTGATGATGCTGGTGGTGTTCGGCATCGTTTTCGCCAACGCCACCTGGCGCTACAGCGCCGGTAAATCCATTGTTTGGGGTGAAGACGTCGCCGTCTTCGCGATGATTTTCGGCATCATGTTCGGCATGGCGCTGGCGTATTTGCAGGACGGTCACGTCCGTTTCCAATTTGCCACCAGTCTGGTGCCCAAACGCTGGCACAAAGGCCATCGTGTGTTGATTGACGTTTTGGTGTTGGCCGTCGGTATCGGCCTCGCCTGGTCGGCGTTTGAATTTATGTCCAGTCGCGGCGGGCGTTTGTCGCCCAGTACCGGCATTCCGATGGGCGTGTTTCAGTCGGCGGTGTTGATGGGCGGCGTCTTGCTGTCGCTGTCGGCACTGACCATGGGGCTGTGGCGCTTTGTTGAGCAGAAGGCGGTGACGGAATGACTTACGCCATCCTGATTCTGACGCTGTTGCTCGGCGTGCCGTTCGCGTTCGCCATTCTGGCGGCGCTGATGTATCTGATGCTGACCGGGGATTTTCCGTATCACATTCGCATCGTTGCCCAGCAAACGTTTGCGGGCCTGAATTCTTTTCCGTTGCTGGCCGTGCCGCTGTTTATTCTGGCGGGCGAGCTGATGAACGAAGCCGGCATTACCCGGCGCATTATTGATCTGGCGAACGCTTTGGTCGGCCGGATGAAAGCCGGTCTGGCGCAGGTGAATATCTGGGCGTCGGTGATTTTCGCCGGGCTTTCCGGTTCGGCCATTGCCGATACTTCAACACTCGGTCGCGTCTTTATTCCGTCGATGGAAAAAGAAGGTTATCCGCGTGCGTTTGCGGCGGCGTTAACTGCTGCCTCGTCGGTCATCGGCCCGATCATTCCGCCCAGTATTCCGATCATTATTTATGCGCTGACGGTGACCGGCGTATCGGTGCCGGGCCTGTTTATGGCGGGCATTGTGCCGGGCTTGTTGCTGGCGCTGGGGTTGTCGATTTACGTCTGGCTGTTCGCTGGCAAAATCGGCGCGAGCACCAGTTTGCAAACCGGCTCGCGTCGCAAGGCGGTGTTGAGCGGTCTGGTGCCCGTGTTTATGCCGGTGTTTGTCGTTGGCTCGATTCTGGCGGGGTTGGTGACACCAACCGAAGCGGCATCGTTCGCCGTGGTCTACGCGCTGATTGTCGGCGTGGTGTTTTACCGCTCGATTGCGATCAGCACTTTGCCGCGTATTTTCTCGCGCGCCATGCGCGACAGCGCCGTGATCATGATCATTATGGGCGCGGTTTCCGCCGCCAACTGGGTGCTCACCTTTAACCGCGTGCCCAACCTGATTACCGAATGGGCGCTGGCGACGGTCGATGCGCAATGGACCTTCCTGCTGGCAGTCATGTTGTTGCTGCTGGTGGTTGGTCTGTTTTTGGAAGGCATCGCCGCCATTCTGGTGTTGGTGCCGATTCTGCATCCGATTGCCGTTGGCCTGGGCATCGATCCGTTGCACTTTGCCATCGTCGTGGTGTTCAACCTGATGATTGGTTTGATCACGCCGCCGTTAGGCCTCTGTTTGTTTGTATCCGACGCCATCGCCCGCACCGGCATGGCCGCCATCATTCGCCATTTATGGCCGATGTTGCTGGTCGAAATTCTGGTGTTAATGGTGATTGTGTTTGTGCCCGATCTGGTCACTTTCCTGCCGCGTCTGGCGGGCTATTAAGTGTGAGGAATACCGAGATGACCGAACTGACTTTGCACATCGACGAAGATTTGCCGCTCTACGAGCAACTGCGCAACGCGCTGATTTACGGCAGCTACGAGCCGGGTCAGAAATTGAAAATCGATTTGTTGAAACGCGACTTTTCCGCCGGCCAGAACGCCATCCGCGAAGCCTTGGTGCGGCTGAGTGTCGAAGGTCTGGTGATCGCCGAAGATCAGAAAGGGTTTCGCGTCGCGCCCGCCGGTCTGGATGAACTGAAAGACCTGGCCTACATGCGTAATTTGCTTGAAGCCGAAGCCGTCGGCCGCTCGATTGACGTCGGCGATCTGGAATGGGAAGGCCGGGTTGCCGCCGCCATGCGCAAGCTGAACCGCACCGAAGAAGCGCTGTTGAACAACGATGCCAGCGTCGAACTCTGGACGCGCTACGACCAGGAATTTCACCTGGCATTGATGAGCGCCTGCGGCTCCAAACTGATGATCCGCACCTACCAGGATTTGTTCATCAAATACCGCCAGTACGTGGTGCGCGAACTGAAAACTCAGGGGTTTCGTGGCCGCGAAATCATCGCCGAACATCTGGCGATTGGCGAAGCTGCTTTGGCGCGCGACAAAGCAAAATGTCTGGCGTTGCTGAGCGATCACGCCAACACCTATCTGAACCGTCAGTTGAAGCAGGAGCGGCACTGAGATGTTTCCGTCCATTGCCACCGTCTGCCTCAGCGGTGCCTTGCCGGAAAAACTCGACGCCATCGCCCGCGCCGGTTTTGAGGGCGTGGAACTGTTCGAGAACGATTTAACGGCTTTCGATGGCAGCGCCCGGGAAGTCGGCGAACTGATTCGCGAGCGCGGCCTGAAACTGGTCACGCTGCAACCGTTCCGCGACTTCGAAGGCCTGGCAGGCGACGACCGCCGCCGCGCTTTCGACCGCGCCGAACGCAAGTTCGATTTAATGGAAGAACTCGGCACCGACTTGCTGATGGCCTGCAGCTCGGTGCACCCGCGCGCCTTGCCGGGCATCGCCCGCGCAGCGGACGATTACCGCGAACTCGGTGAACGCGCCGCCAAACGCGGCCTGCGCGTCGCCTTCGAAGCACTCGCCTGGGGCCGACACATTCACGATTACCGCGACAGTTGGGAAGTGGTGCGTCGCGCCGATCATCCGGCGGTCGGTCTGGTGCTCGATACCTTTCACATTTTCTCGCGCGGCACCGAACTGGGCACCTTGGCCGGCATTCCCGGCGACCGGATTTTTCTGGTGCAAACCGCCGACGCGCCACGGCTGTCGATGGACCATCTGAGTTGGAGCCGTCATTACCGCTGTTTCCCCGGCCAGGGCGAATTGCAGATGCGCGATTTTATGGCGGCGCTGGCCGAAACCCGTTACGACGGCCCGCTGTCGCACGAAATTTTCAACGACGTGTTCCGCACCGGCCGCAGCCGCCAGACCGCGCGCGACGGCCTGCATTCGTATCGTCTGCTGGAAACCATGGCCGGCAAAACCGAGGTGCCGGACGAGCAGCCGATCAGCGCGGTCGAATTCATCGAAATCGTCACCACCGACGACAAGATCGATGGCCTGCGCGACACCTGCCGCGCGCTCGGTTTGGAACCGCTGGGCAAGCATCCGACCAAAGCGGCCGAACGTTGGGGCGTCGAAGGCGTCAATCTGGTACTGAACACCGAACGCGATTTCGCCGAGCGTTTTCACGGTGGCCGTCAGACCGCCGCCGGCGCCTTCGGCCTGCGCATCAACAACAGCTACGAAACCATTCAGCGCGCGCGTCAGTTGGGCTATCCGTTGATTGAACCGGGGAAGACCACCAGCCACGGTATGACGGCGCTCGACAGCACCGAGGGTTCGCTGGCTTATCTGGTCGATGCGCCGCTGGCGAGCCGCATCTGGGACACCGAATTCAGCCTAAGCGCGCAAGCACCGCAAGCCGGTTTGCTGACCGGGTTCGACCATCTGAGTTTGTCGTTGTCGTACCACGATTATCTGTCGTTGCTGTTGCAATACCGGGCGCTGTTTCAACTGGCGACCACGGCCTCGTTCGATGTCGCCGACCCGCGCGGTTTGATTCAGTCGCAAGTGCTGCACAGCGCCGGCGGCGATTTCCGACTGGCGATCAACGCCAGCGCTTCGCCCGATACCACCAGCAATAAGTTCCTGCGCAAGCAAGGCGGTTCCGGTGTGCAACACATAGCGCTCGCCAGTCGCGACATCATCGCCAGCGCCGAACGCTTGCAGGCGGCCAAGCTGCCGCTGCTGGACATTCCCGATAACTATTACCGTGATCTGCAGGCGCGTTTTGATCTCGACGACGACACCCTGGCCGATCTGCAACGGCTGAACATTCTCTACGACGAGGACGATGGCGGCCGCTACTGGCAGCTCTACACCCAGCCGATTCACGACACCTTCTTTTTTGAAATCGTCCAGCGCGACGGCTACCTCGGGCTGGGTGCGCCCAACGCCTATGTCCGGGTGGCGGCTCAGCGCCGCGCCGAGCGCGCATCCATGAATGAGGAACTGCAATGAGTCTGACGTTGGGACTGATTGGAGAAGGCATCGGCCAATCCAAATCACCCGATTTGCACCAGCGGCTGGGCCGGCTGGTGGGCATCGACACGAGCTATCAATTGATCGATGCACTGGAACAACCGAACTTTGATTTTGTGACCACCGTGCAACGGGTGCGCGATGCCGGTTATCGCGGCGTTAACGTCACCTTTCCGTTCAAAGAAGCAGCGTTGCGCCTAGCAGACCGCGCCGGCGAAGGCGCGCAACGCGTCGGTTCGGCCAATACGCTGTTGTTTGAAAACGGCGGCATTCGCGCCGAGAACACCGACTACACCGGCTTTGTCAGCGCATACCGATACAACTTTGGCGAGCGCCCGGTTGGCCGGGTATTGCTGGTTGGGGCCGGCGGCGTCGGCCGGGCGGTGGCGTGCGGTCTGGGTGAATTGGGCGTGAAGGAATTGCTGATTGTTGAGCGCGACGCCGAACGCGGCGAAGCCTTGGCGGCACATTTAATAGGTTTGGGCATTGTCGCTCGTTTCGTCAGCGCAGCGGAAGGACAGGCTGCGCTGACGCTTTGTTCCGGCCTGGTCAACTGCACGCCGGTGGGTCACCGCAATCATCCGGGCTGTCCGGTTGACCCGGCGCCGTTGCGGGCCGACCACTGGGTGTTCGATGCGGTCTACATTCCGGCGCACACCGAATTGCTGAAAGCGGCAAAATTGGCGGGTTCGGCGGTGCTCAGCGGGGTCGATTTGTTCGCCTTCCAGGGCATCGATGCGTATCGCTTTTTCAGCGAAGGTCAGGTCGATTCGGCCCTGCTGGCCGAAGCCTCACAAGGCATACGCGACCACTACTACCAGCAGTTAGTGCTGGCCGAGGCGAATCACTCGTAAGGACGAATGTGCGCCGCTTCGAACCGATAACCAGCGGTGCCGATGTCGGTTTCAGTCTTGGCAACGGTGAGCGTGCCTTCGGCCCAGTAGGGTTCGAACAGGTTGTCGAACGGCACGCCTTCATCGAGCACCACGTGCACAATCTGGTTCGCTGGCGGCGGCGGCGTGTGAATGCAGGCACCGTAATACGGTACCAGGAAGAATTCGCTCACTAAGTCGCCGGCGTTTTCCAGTGGCACCAGAAAGCCCGGCAGACGGGTGTCCTGACCGTTCAGCTCGGTCACCATTGGCACTTTTGACATGGCGTCCTGCAAGTCGGCAAACAGCCGCTGGGCGTCGGGGTCGCTGTCGTCCATGGATTGGATGTTGTAACTGCTTAAATCGATTTGATCGCGAATGGTCTGGAAGTCGAAATCCGGCGGCAGCAGGTCGTCCCAGGTCAGTTCCCGGTAGGCCAGATCTTCAGCATTGAGCACGGGCTCGATGGTTTCGGTGGGTTCCAACTCCGATTCGTCCGCAGTAAGTTGCGATACCGTGGTGCCAACCGCCGGTTCGTTGGCCTGGGCTTTGATGCTGGCTGAAACCGAGTCGTCGGAGGATTTGCAGCCGCTGAGCAGGGCTGCGCTGAGTGCCAGAACGGTGAAGGGAAAACGATGCAACATAAGGAGCAACCCGCCAAGAAATTCAGGCGTTACCATATAACATTTGGCGTGGGCTGCAAGCGCTCAGCCCCGCCTGGGCGGGGCGTTTACCCAGGCTTGACCGAAGGTGTGGAGTGGTTAGGGCGTCAGTTAGTTGGCGCCGTGGAAACGCCAGCCTCGGAAGTCGTCGTTGTCGGCCAGTTGCAGGTCGAACAGGATGCGCGCTTCGCTGTCGCTCAAATCGGTGATCTCAACCGAGCGCGTCAGCACCGACTTATTCACCATGATGTGCTTTGGCAGTGTAATTTCGCCGGCGGCCACGCTGAATTCACCACTGATGTCTTCCAGGCGAATGCCACGACCATCGCGACGGATGTCTTCACGCTTCACAAAGCGGTAGTCGCCCGCAGGCAAACGGCCCACAACGGCGTAGGTGCGGCCTTCGTCCACCGTCATGCGCTGACGGAAGATTTCACCGGTCGCCAGGTTTTCCGTGCTGAAGATGTAGTTGTATTCCAGCTCGGCTTCGCCGCGCACAATGATGTCTGTGCTGAACACCAACATGCCTTCGTCTTCGCCCATATAAGGGGCAATCGTTGGGTTGCTGCTGCAACCGGTCAGAACCAGAACAGCCAACAGGGTGCTCAGACCCAGCGCTTTCACAATCGACATAATGCTCTTCCAGAAGGTAAACACAGCGGCGAAGCATACCTCAGCAACTGCGCCGTTTCAGTGCTAAACGTAACCTTATTCGAGATGGGAAGCGGGTGGCAGGGTGACGACGTCGAACCAGTAATTGTCCATGGTACGAATCAGCTCGCGCAGGCCGTCAAAACGCAGCGGGAAGCGCAACACTGAGTTGGCGCCAAACTGGTACAACAACCGACGTTGTGTCGGGTTGTCGCCTTCCATCAATATCACCAGTGGCACGCTGCGCCAGCGGGGTAAAAGCCGCAATTCTTCCACGGTGCGGCGGCAGCGCTCGCTGTCACCCAGGTAGGCAATCAAGCACAGGTCGATGCGTGCCATCGGCTTGGCTTCCACGCCGGGGCCTAAGGCCGACGCCTGATACTGGTGCATATCGGTGAAGGTATGCAGAAGATGATTGAGTTGGTAACCCGCCAGCGCTTGCTCAATATGCTGCGCCAGAGCAACGTCCTCAGTCAGCAACAGCAGATGGCGATGACGGAAAGCGGGCATGACACAAGTCGCTCAGTGGTTCGACAGCCGGGGCTCGAGTTCCGCCAATGGCATGGGTCGGTAGAAGTGGTAACCCTGAAAATACCGGCAACCTTGCTGACAAAGCAAATTCACCTGTTCATTGGTTTCCACACCCTCGGCGACAACTTCCAGATGCAGGCCGTGCGCCAGCGACAAAATGGATTGAGTGATGGCCGGTTCCGACAGTGACGCTTCGCCATTGCCACTGACAAAGCTGCGGTCGATCTTGATGCGGTCCAGCGGCAGATCGCGCAAATAGCGCATCGATGAATAGCCGGTGCCAAAATCGTCAATGGCAATGCGCACGCCGGCGTCTTTGATCTTCTGCATCATCTGTCGGTACGACACACCGCTGTCGATAAACACCTCTTCGGTAAGTTCAATTTCCAGATCACCCGGAGCCAGTTCATGGTGCCGGACGCAGTCGAGCAAGTGGTCGACAAAGCCATTGAACTTCAATTGTCGTGGCGACACGTTGATCGACATCGGCACTCGAATGCCGGCTTTTCGCCAACGGCTGATGATCGAACAGGCGGTTTCAATCACCCATTGACCGATGGGCACGATCAATCCACAACGCACCGCAACGGGAATAAATTCGTCCGGCGACACCAGTTCGCCATCGCTGCGTCGCCAGCGGATCAACGCCTCCAAGCCGGCGATTTGTTGTGAGTCGATGTCAATTTGCGGTTGGAAAAACAGTTCGAATTCGTTATCGGCCAAGGCGTCACGCAACGCCTTTTCCAGTTCCAGACCGCGCATCAATCGCGCCTGTAAATGCTCGGTGAAAAAATGGTAATGCCCTGGGCCTAAAGCCTTCGATTCATACAACGCCATGTCGGCCTTTTGCATTAATTCAATTGGTAATTCACCATTTTCCGGATACAGGGCAACACCGATGCTGACCGATACATCGAGCGTTGTATTGCTGACCGGTGCCGGCCGGCATACCTCTTTGCAGATGTGTTCCACAATCTGGCTGACGTCTTCGGGGGAATTAATGCCATCGAGCAAAACCGTGAATTCGTCGCCACCGATGCGCGCAACAAAATCACTTTTACGCACCGAGCGTTTCAGCCGGTCGCCCACCAGCGTTAACAGCAAATCGCCGATGTGATGACCCAGGCTGTCGTTGACGTCTTTAAACCGATCCAGGTCCATAAACAGTACCGCCAACTGGCTGCTGCTGCGCGATGCCCGAGCGATTGCCAACTCCATGTGTTCTTCAAACAACACTCGGTTTCCCAGGCCGGTTAAATGGTCGCGACGCACTAACTCGGCAATTTCCAGCTCAGCCGATTTTCGCTCCAAGGCGTGACGAATTGTGCGATCCAGAAAGGCGGTGCTGAGATCGTCTTTGGGAATGAAATCGGCCGCGCCTTGCTTCATCAACATGTCGTCCAGTTCCGGCGCGTTGGTGCCGGTCATCACAACAATCGGCTTGGTGCAGTGAATTTCGCGGGCCTGATTCAATACATCCAGGCCCGAATGTTCACCTAAAAAATAATCCAGCAACAAGATGTCAAAATCGCCATCAACAAGGGCGTCGGTCGCCTGTGCCAAAGTGGTCAGATGACGTACTTGATAATCCGCGCGATCGCTGTTGCGCAAGGCCGTTTTGATCAATAAAAAGTCCTGGCTGTCGTCTTCGACCACCAGGGTACGGATGGATTTTTTGAAATCGACTGTCATACGTCCGACCTCACTTCGCCAAACCAATAGCGATAAACAGTGCTGAGAATTTTATCCAACGCTTGCGGGTCGTCCGGTTTGCAAATGTAGGAGTTGGCACTTAATTCGTAACAACGGCGAATGTCGTCCGGTGCTTCCGACGTGGAGAAAACAAGGATGGGCAGCTCAGCCCAGTCTGGATTGTTTTTTAATCGTTCCAGACATTTGCGGCCGTCGAGCCTGGGCATATTCAGATCGAGAAAAATAATCAGTGGCGGCGTTGAAGGTGAAACGTCCGTTGGAAAATTGCCTTGCTCGAGATAGGCGAACAAGGCATCGCCGTCGTAGATACTGACCACTTCCAGCGGTAAGTCAGCACGGCGGACCGCCGTTTTTACCAGCAAAATATCTTCCGGGTCGTCATCGACCATCACCAGTGTTCGCTTCGTCTCAGCCGTCATTGGAGGCCTCCACCGGTTGTTGCCGGATCGGTAATTCGATAACGAAGACAGCACCTTCCTGGTCGCGTCCGCTCGCAATGATAGTGCCGCCGTGTCGATCAACGATCTTGCGGCAAATCGCTAAGCCCATGCCGGTGCCGGGGTATTCCGAGCGGCCGTGCAGACGCTTGAAGACTTCAAAAATCTGCTCGTTATAGCGTGGGTCAAAACCAATGCCGTTGTCGCTGATGGTGATGCGGTAACGATCCGTCGACAGGCTTTCACCTTCGATTTGTACTTCCGGGGCGCGTTCTTTATGGCGGTATTTCAGGGCATTGCTAATCAGGTTTTGCAGCAGTTGTCGCAACTGACTGCTATCGGCGTCCAGCGTACCCAGTTCGCCGACGATCAAAGTGGCTTGAGTTTCTTCGATGGTGAGTTGAAGGTCAGCCTCAATCTGTTCGACCAGATCGGCCAGGTTGGTTTCGGTAAAAGTACGGCCGTGCGAAGTTACCCGGCTGTACGACAACAGACTGTCCAAAAGCTCTCGCATCCGTTCGGCTGCTCCGACGATGTAATGCGTGAACTCTTCACCCTCTTCGGTGAAGTTGCCGTAATCTTCGCTCATTAACAGACGTGAGAACGAAATGATTTTCCGCAACGGCTCGCGCAGATCGTGCGAGGCAATAAACGCGAATTCTTCCAGTTCTTTGTTGGACCGTTCCAGTGCCGCGTTGTGTTGTTTAATGCGTTGTTCGTAGCGGCGTCGTTCACTGACATCGACAATGGACGCAATGATTTCACGACCTTCGCTGCCACTGACCGGGTTCAATCCGATTTCCACCGGCACGGCGGTTCCGTCCTGACGCAAACCGAATAAATCCTGACGGTCACCCATCATCCGTTTAACCGGCGTCGCACTGTAATGCGCGCGGCGCAGGCGATGGTCGGGGCGGTCGTTACGCGGTACCAGTTCTTCTACACTGCGGCCGATTAAATCGTCGTAGCGGAAAATGTTGTTGGCTGTAGCGTTGGATTGCAAAATTTCGCCGCTGGGCGACACCACAATCATGCCGTTCGGTGCCGACTCGAAAATACTTTCCAGTCGTTGCCGCATACGGTTGGCAGCCCGTACTTCCGACTCCAGGGCATTTTTGGCTTTTTCCAATTCTTCGGTGCGCTTGGCAACGGTTTGCTCAAGCGATTCATTCAGCGCGAAAATTTCCTGTTCGGCGCGATGACGCAACGCCATCTCTTCATTTAGCGCTTCGTTCTGTTGTGCCAGCGTCAGCGGACTGGGAATTTCCAGGAATTTGGGAATCAACGGCCACAGCATGACAGCGGTAACGGCCGATACAGCAGCGGTGACCAGTTTGATAAAACCTTCGAGATAATACTGGCCGTTCCAGATATTCCAGATGGTAATCAAATGGGTGGTGCCGCAGGCGACAATAAAGAGCGCAAACAGTTTGAACATCCAACCGAATTCAAGGTTGGGTCGGCGTCGCCACAACATCAGTAACGCCAGCGGAATGGAGTAGTAGGACAGTGCAATCAGCAGATCGGAACCGGCGTGTAAAAACAATAAATCCGGTCGCCATAAAAAACACATGCCGTGCGGCATGAATTGAATGTCCTGAACGTAGTTCAACCAAGTGGACATAAACACTCCTTAGACGCCCACAGCGCATCCTGCATCGCCTGCTTCAGCAATGGCAGTTTCCAGACAGACAAGCACCGGGCGACCACCAACATCACTCAACAAACATATCCAAAAACCCGACGTCCACGCACTTCTGTGAAGAATGCATTGCCCGGAGTCTAGTCAGAGGTTGCGCGGTTTTCCAAAGTGACTGAAAAATGGCTCGTACGTTGATCGAAGTCAGCCAATAAAGCGGACAGATGCGACACCTTTTTTTGAGTCAAAGCACGGTGTAACGCGTTGCAGACCTGACTGAGTGCATCCGTTATGATCGCCGTCCTGAAAATGGACAGAGCAGGCAGACATGCGGAATAAATCACTGGCGGTATTCGTAGCGTTTTACGCCGTCACGCACGCCTTAATGGCGTTTACTTTGGAAAGCTCGCTGCACTCGGGCGATGTACGGCTCTATTACCGCTTCGCCGTCGATACGCTGCATTCCATAGTGGATTTTTCGTTGTTTTCTGGCGGCTTTGCTATTGAGTACCCACCACTCACCGCTCTTTTTGTAACGCTGCCGTTGTTCCCGGCCAAGCTGTTTACTGGTGGAATCGAATTTTCAGCCTGGCTGGTGTGGTTCAAACTTCTGTACCTGAGCATCGATTTATTAATGTTGGGCTGTGTACTCAAGGTAATAAAAAAAATGAAACGGCCTGAGTGGGAAAACTGGCTCAGTTTGGTGTCGCTTTATCTGGTGTCGCTGCTGTTGATGACATTGTATTTCGACCGGCTGGATTTATTGCTCGGCGCTTTAATCTTCATCGCTGTGTTGTCTGCGCAGCGGCGTTCTGTATGGCCCTGGTTCTGGCTCTCGGCGGGCGTCTGTTTCAAAGTGATTCCGGTTTTATTGGGGCCGGTGTTTCTGTTGTTTGCGATGGCGCAAACTTATGCGCAACGACAAGATGCATCGGTGCAAAGCATTGTTGTTCGGGAAACACTTCACGCAGCAATGTGGTGCGTGATGTTTTGCGCACTGTTGGTATTGCCATTTTATCTGCTCTGGGGTGCCGATCTGTTTGCGTTTTTGGGCTACCACAGCGAACGCGGTGTGCAATTGGAATCGATCTACAGCAACGTTATTTTATTGGCGCACTCGGTGTTCGGACTGGCAGCCGAGGTTCAGTTTAATTTCGGCTCGTTCAATACAGTATCGCCCTGGTCGGACACTTTGCTGGCTTTGAGTTCGTTGGTGTTGTTGCTGGCATTGGCAACCAGTTACGGCATCGCTGCTTTGGTGTTATGGCGCGATGTAAACAGCGGTGCTTTTGCTCAGTCGGATGAATCATTGCGGCGGTTGGCAACGCTGGTTTGCCTGTTGCTTCTTGCGGCCATTCTCAGCGCCAAGGTGTTTTCACCGCAGTATTTATTGTGGTTGGTGCCGCTGGTGATGTTGGTCGGTTTTCAGTCGCGTTCGGCTTGGCTCTTTCAAGGTTTGTGGCTGCTGGCGTGTGTGCTGACGGTACTGATTTATCCGCTGACTTACGAGCGTGATTTCGTGCAGGTTGGTTTGGCGGTGCAACGCGATGGGCAAACCATTTGGCCGGCGCCAACGTTGTTGGCAACGCTGTTGCTGACGCTGCGTAATGGGGCTTTGGTCGTTGCGTTAGTGGCGTTAATTCGAATGTTTTTTACGGACGAAAGACGTCGTAACTCGTCGGCGTCAGTTTGATTGTTTTCCGCCTGACTCATAAAAAAACCCGGCCTGTGCCGGGTTTTTTATTTATTGAAACTCAGACGTGATGTTCCTCTGCGGACTTGGGTAAGAAACGTCGCGCAAAAATGGCGAACTGATCGATGTAGGTCAGCACCACCGGCACCACCACCAGAGTAAGAATGGTGGAGCTGATCAGACCGCCGATGACCGCGTGCGCCATCGGCGCATTCTGGCCGGCACCTTCGTGCAGGTTCAGCGCCAGTGGCAGCATGCCGAAGATCATCGCCAAGGTGGTCATAATAATCGGGCGGAAACGCGTCATGCCTGCTTCGACCAGCGCATCGTATAAGTTCAGGCCATGCTCGCGGCCCTGGTTGGCGTTGTCGACCAACAGGATGGCGTTTTTAACCACCAGACCCATGAGCATGATGAAGCCGATGATGGAGTAAATGTTCAACGTACTACCGCCGACCAGAAGGCCGACCATGACGCCGATCAACGCCAGCGGCAGTGACGCCATGATGGCGATGGGTTGCAGGAAGCTGCCGAATTGCGACGCCAGTACCAGATAGATAAAGACGATGGCCAGCAACAATGCCTGGCCCGCCGAGGCGGCAGTTTCGGCCAGTTCTTCGGCGTCGCCGCCCATGGAAATGCGATAGCCGCTGGGCAACGCCATGGCGTCGATGGCGGCCTGGATTTGCGGTGTAACTGCACCCAAAGGTACGCCAGCGAGGTTGGCGCTGAGCGTGACCTGACGCGACAAATCGAGGCGGCTGATTTCCGACGGCCCGGTCGATTCTACGATGTCGGCCACCTGATCCAGACGCACTACGCTGGCGCTGCCGGTGGCACCACTCTGGCTGATCGGCAACCGCGCCAGGCTTGCCACATCGCTGCGCAATTCCGGTGGCAGTCGTACCACCAGCGTGTGGTTTTCGCCGCTCGGTGACGTCCAGTCGGCGACTTCGGTGCCACCAACCAACGGCTGCAAGGTGGCGCCAATTTGTTGCAGGCTGACGCCCAGATCGCTGGCCGCTTCGCGGTTGATGCGAATGCCGATAATCGGCTGTGCCGCGTTCAAACTGGATTCAATATCGGTAATGCCATCGATGTCCGCCATGCGTTGGGACAACTCATTAGCCAACCGATCCAGCGTGACAAAACTGTCACCGTACAGATTCACCTGCACTGGTGCAGTGACGCCGCCGCCAAAGCCGCCGGCGGCACCGACGCGAATGGCGACACCGGCCACCTGCTTGAGCGCTTCGCGCACTGGAATGGTCATGTCCTGCGGCGACCGGTCGCGTTCATTTGGATCGCTCATCGACACCAGAATGGACGCGCTGGTTTCACCGCCTTGCGACCCGGCGCCGGCGTTGATGGTGGTGTAGGTGCCGGTCACTTCCGGGAACTGTCGCAGGATGGCGTTCACCTGCCGAACCTTGGCGGAGGTGTAGTCGAGATTGGAACCGTCGGGCGTTTCAACATCGACCTGGAATTCGCTGTTATCAACCGAGGGTGCAAATTCAAAACCCACCATGGGCGCCAGGAAAAAGCTGCCGACGAAAGCAAAGAAGGCGATCAACAAAGTGGAAACGCGATGCCGCAAACTCCACTTCAGTATGCTGCGATAACGTTGGCGCAATCTGTCGAACCAATTGTCGAATTTTTCCACCGCGCGACCGAGAAAACCGCGCTTCACGTTCGGGTCGGTTGAGGGGTCGTACCAGACGCTCGACAACATGGGATCGAGAGTAAAGGCGACGAACATGGAAATCGCTACCGCGACTGAGACCGTCACACCAAACTGCAAAAAGAAACGACCGAGAATGCCGTCCATAAAGGCAACCGGCAGGAAGACGGCGATGATCGACAAGGTTGTCGCCAGTACCGCCAGACCAATTTCGCGCGTGCCATCGAGCGCGGCCTGTTTGTGGCCTTTGTTCATGTGCAGATGGCGCATGATGTTTTCACGCACGACGATGGCGTCGTCAATCAACAAACCGACCGCCAGCGACAGCGCCAGCAACGTCATCATATTGAGTGTGAAACCGAGGAAGTGCAGTGCGGTCATGGTGCCAATGATGGAGATCGGCAAGGTTAGACCGGTGATCACCGTCGAGCGCCAGGAGTTCAAAAACAGGAAGACAATCACTACAGCCAACGCCGCACCTTCCACCATCATATTGCGAACGGTGTGGAAGGATTGTTCGACGGGTTTGGCGTTGTCGCGCACCACATCAATGTGCACGCCATCGCGCGCCAGTTCCTGTTCGAGTTTGGCGATTTCCTTGCGCACGTTGTCCGCCACTTCGACGGTATTGGCGCCCTGGGTTTTTACGATGTCGATGGCCAACGCCTGATCGTCGTCGAGCAGCGCAAGACTGGTTAATTCCGCCAATCCCGGCACGATGGTAGCGACGTCACCGAGGTACACCGGCTGGCCGCCCTGACGTCCGATAATCAATTTCAAAAACTCATCGAGCGATTGAATGCGACCTTCCACCTGAATGGAGGTGACTTCGCGATCCTGGCGAATCGACCCGGCCGGCAGGTTGGTGTTTTCCTGATTCAATGCCGCCACTACTTGGCCGATGCCAACGTTAAACGCCGCCAGTTTTTCCGGATCGACCAGTACGTTGATCTGGCTCGATTGTCCACCAACAACGGTGGCGTTTCCGACGCCTTGAATGATCGACAAACGTTGGGAAATGGTGTCTTCGGTGAGCGTGGTCAGCTCGCCGGTGGTCAGTTCGGACGAGCTGACCGACAGCGACATGATCGGAAACGCCGCTGGATCAAAACGCCAGATCAGCGGATCGTTAGCGCCTTCCGGATAGGAGGCGGTGACCGTCGCCATACGGTCGCGCACGTCTTGCGCGGCGCGGTCGGAATTCACCTCCAGGTCGAACAGAATCACCACCAGAGCCTGGCCCTGGCGCGCGGTTGATTGGATCGAATCGATGCCGTTGATGGCGTTCACCGCGTCTTCGATCGGCTCAATAATGTCGTTCTCGACCGCCTCGGGCGAGGCGCCAGGGTAAGCAGTCACAACAGCGATGACCGGCACGTCGATGTCCGGCATTTGCTCAATCGGCAGACGCTGGTAGGAATAAAAACCAAACACCAGAATGGCGACCATAATCATGGTCGCAAACACGGGTTGGCTGACGCTGATTCGGGTCAGAAACATCAGTTCGTCTCCATCAGGCGAACCCGGTCGCCTGCCTTCAATTCTGGCAACGGCGCGGCAATGTAGGACACGCCCTGGTACAGCCCCGAAGTGATTTCAAGACGCGCACCGTTTTCCCACAGCGCACCGGTTTCAACGGCGGTGCGTACCAGTTCGCCGTTATCAATTGTCAGCACGTATTGGCCCTGGTTGTCTTCGCGCACTGCATCGACCGGCACGGCTAAACCCTGGGCGCGTTCAGCCACAACAATTTCGACGCTGGCAAACATGCCACCGCGCAAACGTTCCTGCGGGTTGGGTACGCGCACATACACCGCAGCGGTGCGAGTGCCATCGGCCGCCACCGGGTTAACGCGATCGACGGTGCCGTTAAAGCGTTCACCGCTGATGCCATCGACCTGCACCAAGGCCGTCTGGCCCGGCTGGATTTGATCAATCGCACGCAACGGCACGTTCGCAGACACTTCCATTGACGACAGATCGACCAGCGTCATCAAAGGCGTGCCGGTGGAGACGTACTGACCGACCTGCACCGAACGGCTGGCAATGCGACCGGCCGTCGGCGCGACCACAATGGCGTCGGCCAGCGCGCGTTCGGCTGCGCGCACGGCTAATTGTTGCGCATCAAGATTGGCCTCCAACGCAGCCACCTGTGCGCGTTGCGATTCAATGGACGACGCCGGTGTTAACCCGCGTTCGCCCAACGAACGATCACGCGCCAACTGGCTGCGGGCCAGCGCCAGATTGGCTTCGGTGGAGCGGGCGTTGGCGCGTTGCTGTTCCAACTGAGTGTTCAGATCGTCGGTTTCCATAATCACCAGACGATCACCCGCCGCCACCGCATCACCCGCGCGCACCAGCACTTGCGCCACCGGTGCGTTCACCCGTGAAGACAACTGAGTGGTCGCCAACGGGCTGATGGTGCCGGTTACGCGAACGCTCTGGCGCAGCAACATTGGCGCCGCGGTACCCACTTCTATCGGGTTCAATTGCAGCACGGATGTATCGGCATCGGCCGCTGCGGTGTCGTCTGCTTTGTCGCCACCACCGAGCACCATCATCAGTACGATGGCGACGACCACGACCGCCAACACAATCCAGGGCCAACGGCGGCGTGGCAATTTAATGCCCTGACGGAGCGCATCGGCCCGGCGCTTTTCGCGGCGGCTCATGGCCCACTCGGGCTTGTCGTCGAGATGTTGGTCGGACATGGTGATTTACCTGATTAAGTGAGGGTTGCTGGCGCCGAAGCGTCAGTCCATTTCCGGCAATTGATCGAACATTTGCCGAGCGGTTTCAGCAGAAATTCGGAACACTTTTGCCAGACCACGAATGCGTTCTTTAGCGCCGGACGGGCCTTCGGGCAGCAGGGTTTCCATGGTTTCGAGTTCTTCGGCGCGCACCAGAAAACGATCGGTCATGGTGCGGCTCATCTGCCGATACAGATCCGGCACCAGGGCATAACCGTCCTGGCGATTGCCGTGTTTGACGTGCTCAATCACGCCGCGGCTGGCCAGCCGGCGCGCATTGGTACTGGCGCTGGCTTTGCTGATCTCCAGCCGCTGCGCAAATTCATTCAACGTCAGCGCCCGGCCTTCCACCAGCAACAAACCAAACATACGCCCGCCAATGCGCGGCTCGCCGTCGGCCTGACTCATCAGGCCCATTAATTCCACAAAATCGTCGTAGGTGTTTGACATGAGATACCTCTGGAGAGCCCAAAGGTAGGGGTGGGCTATCGTTCAGTCAATACTGAACGATGGGGCCATAAGTCATGATTTGCGGGCGCTGTAGCGAATGGAAAAGAACGAACCGTTGTGAATCAAAACCGCCGCATAACAAAATCCACCAGCCAAGCCGCTGCGGCAACCCAGAGTACCAGGATGATCACGCCAGCAGTTTTGCTGGCGCTGATCGGGCCGACTTCGGCGGCGCGTTCGGTGCATTCGAGGCGTACCTGATCGGGGATCATGCGGTCGACCAGCCATAGGCCGATCGGGACCAGAATCAAGTCGTCGAGCCAGCCGATGACGGGGATGAAATCGGGAATAAGGTCGATGGGCGATAGCGCGTAGGCGACGACGCCCAACCCCAGTGCCCGCACGTACCAGGGCGTGCGGGTATCGCGTACCGCCAGGTACAACACTACGAGACGGGTTTTCATCGCTGTGGCGAATTGCTTCAGTTTTTGCAGCATCACAGGGCTCGCTTCGTTGCGAAAAGGTGGATTGCAATCGGGTCCAGTCCAGCTTCCTGCTGTCGTTCTGATTGCAAATAAAGGTTTGGCCCGGCCCAGGCGACTGTTGCGCTGCAACCCATTAACAGAACGGCACTGCGAAGAATTGGCTTCAACATGGGGCTGTTCCTTGTGCGTAAACGGTTGTGGCTGGGCAACCATGCCGGCCCATTTTAATTGGGCTTATTTTTGACCGCGCCGCTGCAAGCTGAATAAATCGGTGCGACGGTCTTTCAGGTTGGTGACTGAGCCTTTATTACGGACAATTTTCAGCCGCGAAAAATCGACGTCTGTATAAAAAATTATTTCTAAATTAGGTGTGGTTTCGTGCAGCACGGCATCCTGCGGAAAACCAAAATCCGATGGGCTGAATACGGCCGATTGCGCGTACTGAGTATCCAGGTTTTCGATGGATGGCAAGTTGCCGACGCTGCCGCAAATGACCACATAACATTCGTTTTCGATGGCGCGTGCCTGGGCGCAATGGCGTACGCGCAGGTAGCCATTTTTGGTGTCGGTCCAGAACGGGACGAACAATATATCCATATCGTCATCAGCTAACAGGCGCGACAGCTCAGGGAATTCAACATCGTAACAAATCAGCACGCCGATGCGGCCAGCATCGGTTTGAAAAACGGCCAAATCGTTACCGCCTTCAATTAACCAATCGCGTTTTTCTTGTGGCGTTATGTGCAGCTTGGCCTGGCGTTCATGGGTGCCGTCGCGGCGGAATAAATAAGCGACGTTATAGAGCCGTTGGTCGTCGCCTTCTTCGACCATTGAGCCACCAATGATGTTGATGTTGTAACTGACTGCCAGGCGCGACATGGCGGTTTTGAAGGCTTCGGTGTGTGTGCCGAGAAAACGAATGGCGGCAACCTGATCGCTCTGGTCGGTCAAGCCCATCAAGGGCGCGTTAAATAATTCGGGAAAGATAACGAAATCGCTTTGGTAACCCGCCAACGCCCGCACGAAATGTTCGACCTGTTGCAACATGGCATCGACCGATTCGACGGCACGCATCTGCCATTGCACCACACCCACCCGTGCTTGAGAGCGGTTGTGCTCCACCGTTGCGTTGGTCGATTCAGAAAGCATGCCCTGCTGCTCCAATCAAATGGCGACTGCCGTTATTGAACTTTGGGCATTGTAGCAACGATGAAGCACGCGACGACAGCGCCGTTAGTTCGCCTTCAGCAGCCAGAGAATGGCGCAGATCTGGACGACAATAAAAGCCACAGAAACGATGTTGGCTCGTTTCGCCAATCGATGATAAAGGGCATGCCAGAGCGTGCCGATCAACGCAATAGATGCCAACGGTGGCAGCCAAAATAATCCCAGCATCATAAAAGCGGAGGTTGGCGGTGTGGATTCATAACCGGCCAGCACCAATGGGCTGAACGCCAGAATCAAAATCCAGAACGGCAGGCTGCACAGCAAGGCGAGGTGCGCCAAGACGGGTAATACCCAGGGGCGTTTTTGTTGTGTCATCGGAGGATGTCCTCAAGGTTCCGCCCAGACTAGCCGCCGTTGTGGCGCACAACAAGCTTGTTGTTCGAAAACAGCCGGGGCCGCTACACTGCGCCCAACCGAACCGACGATTGCCCACCGAGCCAAGATGACCGATTCACTGATCACCGATGCCGCCACCATTGAACATTGGCCCACCTGGACCACCGATTTGTTCATCGCCACCCAGCCCATTCACGAGCTGATAAAAGCGCCGGTGCTGCACGCCATTCACGCGCATCGCCGACAGGCGCAAACGGCCATTGCCAGCGAGGTAGCGGTAACCGCCAAACACGGTCTGTTTGAAAGCGAATTGGATTATCTCGATGGCGCCAACGCCGACTTACAAACCCTGAAACAGGTGCTGACGGATTTAGTGCTCGACTGCGCCACCAGCGTGAACCAGGCGCATTGGCCCGACGATGCCGAACCCCAGGCAGAGATTATAGAAAGCTGGTATCACCTGACCGAAAACGGTGGTTACCACGACGCCCATTCGCATCCGAACTGTTCCTGGTGCGGTATTTATTGTCTGGAGCCGGGCGAGTCAAACATTGAAACCCGCAACGGCGTAAACCGCTTCTACGACCCGCGCCACAACGCCGCCCATTATATGGATGCCGGCACGGCTTATCTGGATAACCACGGCTTTTGGGACGTCGCGCCAGTGGCCGGTCAGGTGGTGATTTTCCCGTCGTATTTAAAGCATTCGGCGTTGCCGTATTTTGGTCAGCAACAGCGGGTGGTGTTGGCGTTTAACGCTCAGGTTCATTTGTTTTAAAAAAGGGATTGTGATGACGCTGGAATTACTATTGAAGGAATACGAAACGGCTCTGGGTTCGCAGCAATGGAAAAACGTAGAACCTTTTTTTCATAACGATGCCTGTGTGACTTTTGCGAACGGAACTTTTAAAGGCAAGGCTGAACTTCGCGACATCTTTGAGCAGAATTTTCTCAGCATTCAAGACGAACACTATTCAATCACTAACCTGCACTGGGCGTATCAAGCGGAAACTTCTGCCGTTGCACTGTATGAATTTCATTGGGAAGGCGTGATTGATGGCGAGCGCGCTTCCGGTGGAGGGCGAGGTACCAGTGTGCTGGTGAATGAGGACAATCGTTGGTGGATCGTCAGCGAGCATTTAGGACCATTTGCGGACGGCTGAGGAGTTTTTGTCGGTTGTAATCAAGTCACTCAGTTTCCGATGTCGTGCTGCGCAGCATCAAACTGATAGTAGATATCAAACTCGCCTTCGTGTGTCGGCAGAAAACCATGGCGACGATAAAACGCATTTGAGCGGCTGCCTTTTAACGCGCCCAAACGAATGGTTTTTTGTAAACGCCTGGCATCGTCCTGAACGCGTTCGATAACGTTTCGTCCAATACCCAGACCTTGGTGGCTGGGTAGGACGTACAGATGGTCCAGATAAAGATGATCACTGTGATCGGTCAAGACGTAGAAACCAACTAAATTGTCTTGTAAGAAAATCTTCCAGGTGTCGTCGGGCTGGAATTTATTTAACAGCCGCTGCCTTATGACTTGCTCATCGTAGCGACCCAAAGCAACAAGGCTGGGTTTCATCGCATGAGCCCGAATATCTGATAGCGCCACTGCATCCGAAAGTGTTGCGCGAAAATAATTCAGGGACGGTTCGCTCATGGCGCTCGCATTTTCAAACTGTTGAGACAATTGTTGAAGGGAAAAATGCCACTGTTAATCCAGCGCTTTGACATACAGCAGGGTGGGTAAGCCATCCCACAAGTCGTGGGTCTGAAACAGCTTGTTAAAACCGCGATTCTCATAGAACGCCCGCGTCTTTTGATAGCCCGGGTGAGGCAAGGTGTCTCCAAGAGTTTTCACGTGCAGAAACTTGTAGCCGCGTTCACGGGCGAGCGATTCAGCAGCGGCCAGCAATTGTTTGCCAAGGCCGAAACGATGGTGCGCCAGACTGACTGCCATCGAATAAATTTCTGCCGTGGTATCGTAGTGCCATTGCAGTGAAATAACGCCTTCCACACCTTCATCAACGAACGCCAACAGCGTGTCGTTCTCGTTCAACTGCTCGGTGTAATCGGTGTTGATTTCTTCACTGCCAAACCAGCCGTCCAATTCATTAAAAATCTCATAGCAGCGTTGCCGGTGGCGGGCATTAAAGGGTTGGATGGTGATGCGTTTGGTTGCATTCATAGTTAAGCCATTCAGTCGCGTCCGACGTGCTGTGGTAACGCATCC
The DNA here is from genome assembly GCF_003367315.1 of Saccharospirillum mangrovi. Lineage (GTDB taxonomy): Bacteria > Pseudomonadota > Gammaproteobacteria > Pseudomonadales > Natronospirillaceae > Saccharospirillum > Saccharospirillum mangrovi. Next base: position 3,412,675 of record NZ_CP031415.1, on the reverse strand, counting down.
GTAATCTCATACCAAACCGCTTTCGACCCAACGTATCTGTGTTCCATCGGGCGAATTCCCGGCTCGCCATCTACCGTGCCCAAGGCCACGCTAACCAAGCGGCCATCGCTATCCGGCATGCCAAGGCTTGAGCCGCAGTTCTTGCAGAAGGCCCAGCCTTTTCCTGGGTTCGGCTCGTAAATGCCAAGCTGATCTTCACCTTGCAGCCAGTGAAAATCGTCCGGATTAAAATCGGCATAGGTGGCAAATGCGGCGCCGTGAAAGCGGCGGCACATTGAGCAATGGCAATGTTCGGCTTCCAATAATGGGCCGTCAATTTGGTAGCGAAGTTGGCCGCATAAACAACCGCCTTGAATGCTCATTTTGCTTTCCTTTTTTGGCCGTTTTTCAGTCCATTTCCTTCGGCACGTACTTCGCTACTGATTCAATTTCCCCCAGGCTGCCGAATTCAACCGTCACTTTCGGCAAGCTTAGATAATGGCAGATTCGAATCAGCACTGCGCCAATGGCGATGGTGAGCAGGGCATTGAAACCAATCATCAACGTTTGGAAGTTTTCCACTTCGATGGCGTTGTTGAATGGCGTGGCGCGGGCCAGCGGCAGTTCGGCCATAAAGAGTGTCATCAGGACCAGGCTTAACACTTTCCAGAGTAAGCCGATGATCAGCAGTCTGATGAACAGTTTTCGCGCCCAGTCGTGACGGTGCAGTACGCCAACAGCGGAGACGAACAATAAAGTCGACAACAAAGTGAACAGGCCGATGATCCACTTCAGGTGCGCCGCCAGAAATCGGGCTAACGGCGGTGCGCCGATAAAGTCGTTGTTCAGTTGGGCGACAATGTTGGGAAAGAACCAGTGCAGCAATACGTTTTGCGTCGCGCCGATTAATGTCATCAGTGCGGCAAGAATGATAAAGACCCAGGCGAGGAGGGTGACAGAGTTGGATCTCAGTTCCCTTTCGGTCATGGACAGCGTCTCCTGAATTTGCGTCGAGCGGGTGTCGTTGTCGGCACCTCAAGTTGTGGTCGTTATTCTTTGATGAAACCGCGGCTTTGCAAGAAGGGCAGCATGTGCGGCCGGGCTTCTTTTTGCAGCATGCCGGAAATCTGTTCGGTCCAGCTTTGGCTACGCGGGTTGCCGGTGCGTGTCTGGTAGTACTGGCGCACGGTTTCATCATAGTCGCGCAGTGCGTCTACGTCGCCAGCGTCGCTGTAACGTTCCTGTTTCAACACGACCGACAGCGGCAAGCGCGGTTTCACTTCCGGGTTCTGGTCCGGGTAGCCCAGGCACAGACCAAACAGTGGATACGTCAGATGTGGCAGTTCGAGCACCTCGGCCACGTCGGCCGGGTTGTTTCGCAGCGCGCCGATGTAGCAAATGCCCAGCCCTTGGGTTTCAGCGGCGACCACAACGTTCTGTGCGAACAATGCGCAATCGACCGAGGCGGTCAGGAACTGTTCGGTGAAGCCACTTTTCATCGGCGCATCGTGCATCTGGCAGGCCAGTTGATGGCGATGCATGTCGGCGCAGAACACCAGAAAGACCGGCGCGTTGCTGACATAAGCCTGGTTGTTGGCGAGTTCTGCCAGGCGGTCGCGGCGTGCGCCTTTGCTGACCTGAATCACGGTGCAGGCTTGAATAAAGCTTGAGGTTGCTGCGGCTTGTCCGGCCTGGATCAATTCTTCGACCGTGCTTTGGTCAATTGGCTGGTCGGTAAAGGCGCGGATGGATCGATGGTTTTTGAGTTGGGTGAGGACGTCGTTCATCGGTGGCTCCAACCTGGGGGTGGCGGAATTTTATCACCGATCAGCGGCTTTTCCTCGCTCGCGCGTGCGGGGGCGTTAAAGAAGTGGGTTGCCCGGGCGGAGTGCCCGGGCAAGGCGGGGCCAGAAGCGTTGCGGTTAGAACAACAGCAGACCCAGGGAGATGATGATGCCAGAGCCCAGCAACGCCATGATGCAATAGCCCATAACGTCTTTTGCGCCCAGCCCGGCAACCGCCAGTGCTGGCAATGCCCAGAACGGCTGGATCATGTTGGTCCAGGCGTCGCCCCAGGCAATGGCCATCGCTGTTTTGGCGGGCGCCACACCCAGCACTTCACCGGCCGGCATCATGATCGGTGCTTGTACGGCCCATTGACCGCCGCCAGACGGCACGAAGAAATTCACGATGCCGGCGCTGAGGAAGGTGAACAGCGGGAAAGTGGTTTCGTTGGAAATGGAGATGAACAGTTCCGAGATGGCACCGGCCAGCGACATGCCGCCTGCACCGGCTGCGGTCATCATGCCCATGATGCCGGCGTAGAACGGGAACTGCAGCAGAATACCAGCGCAACTGCGCGCACCTTGCGTCACTGCATTGAGCAAACTTCTGGGCGTGCCATGCAGCAGGACGGCCGTGAACAGGAAGATGAAATTCACGATGTTCAGGTTCAGCGCGAAGCCGTTCTGAATGAAGTAATAAATGATGTAGGCAAAACCCATGACGCCCAACAGCAACGACACCAGTCGGCTGTTTTCCAAGCGCTCTGCCGGTGTCATGTTGGTTTTGTCGATCACTTTTTCCGCCGGTTTTTCCAGCAGCGCCGGATCAATCGTTACGGTTTGATTCGGTGCCGGATGCATCAGTCGATTGAGCAGCGGAATGGTGACAAACATGACCGCCAGAATGGCGAAGTTCATGGTAGAGAACAGCGTCACCGAAGTCGGAATCGGAGCGGTGACCGCGCCGTTGGTAACGGCTTGCAAGTTGGAGCCACTGGCCAGGGCCAACGGGATCGAACCCGACAGACCGGCGTGCCAGAACAGGAAGCCGCTGTAGGCCGAGGCGATCAGCAAACGGTAGTCGACATTGCGCACCCGGCCGGCAATTTCACGCGCGAAAATGGCGCCCACGACCAGGCCAAAACCCCAGTTGATCCAGCATGCCAGGGCACTGACGACGGTCACCAGAATGATGGCCTGGCCGGGTGTTTTGGCGATGCCGGCGAGTATCGCCAGTTTGCTTTTGAAAGCCGGTGCGCTGGCCATGGCGTGGCCGGTGACCACCACCAACGCCATCTGCATTGAGAACGTCAACAGGCCCCAAAAACCGGACGCCCAGGCGTCAACCACCTGCATCGGTCCTTGCCCGGTGATGGGCATCACCAACAGGAAGACGGCGAAGGTCAGAATGACGGCGAACAGAAACGGATCGGGTAAGTAGCGTTGCAGTAAGGTGACAAAGAAATTGCTCGACCGTTGTATGGCCGATGAATGTCCAACGAGTTGAGTCATGACGCTTTCCTATTTTTATATTTGTTGTATGACAGAGTGAATGAAAAGCGGGTTATTCACCCGCCGGTTTAAATGTCGGGGCGCGATACCAGCATGGAGATTCCCATCCCGCCGCCGATGCATAACGTGGCCAGGCCACGAGAAAGTTGTTGCCGTTGCAGTTCATGCAGCAGCGTAACCAGAATCCGACAGCCGGATGCGCCGATCGGATGACCCAGCGCAATGGCACCGCCGTTGACGTTCAGCCGGTCGTCCGGCAAACCGAGTTCCTGGCTGACGCACAACGCCTGCGCAGCGAACGCTTCGTTGGCTTCAATCAGATCGATGTCCGACAGCGACCAGCCAGCCTTTTCCAGCACCTTTTGGGTGGCGGCAATCGGGCCGGTGCCCATCAGCGCCGGGTCCACACCGGCGCTGCTGCAGGCATCGATTACGCCGAGAATCGGCAGGCCCATTTGTCTGGCGTACGCATCGGTGGTTATCGCCACCAGGGCGGCACCGTCGTTGAGTGCCGAGGCGTTGCCGGCGGTCACGCTGCCGTCGCTGCGAAAGGCCGGCCGCAGGCTCGCCAGTGATGCGGCGTTGGTGTCTGGGCGGGGCTGTTCATCCTGGTCGATGAGTTGCTCGGGTGCCTTGGGGTGAGCGATCGACAGCGGCAGGATTTCATCGTTAAAACGGCCAGCCTGTTGCGCCGCGTGAGCGCGTTGCTGCGAACGCACTGCGAAGGCGTCTTGCTGCTCGCGGCTGATGTCCCAACGCTGCGCGATGTTCTCGGCCGTCTGGCCCATGTGGTAGTCGTTAAAGGCGTCCCAAAGACCATCGACAATCATGCTGTCGATCAATTTCCAGTCGCCGAATTTTTTGCCGCTTCGGCTGCCCGGCAACAGATGCGCCGCCTGAGACATGCTTTCCTGACCGCCAGCAATGGCAACGCGGGCATCGCCATTGAGTACCGACTGGGCGGCCAACTGCACTGCCTTTAAGCCAGAGCCACAGACTTTGTTGATGGTCAGCGCGGTTACGCTGTCGCTCAAGCCAGCGTTCAGCGCGGTCTGGCGCGCCGGGTTTTGACCACAACCGGCGGTCAGTACCTGGCCCAGAATCACTTCGTCGATGGCGTCTGTTAATTGCGGTTGGCGCGCCAGCATGGCCGCCAGTAACTGGCTGCCCATCTGCACCGCGCTGAGCGATGCCAAGGCACCATTAAACCGGCCGATGGGCGTGCGCGCAGCAGCGATGATCACAGCTTTCATGCGTGAAACTCCATCTCAGGAACTTGGTCGGGAATGATCAGTTTTCCGGCCGTTTTTTCGCGAATTTCCTCGACCGAAACACCCGGCGCCCGCTCTTTTAACACAAAGGCGCCGTCGCGAATTTCCAGCCAGGCGAGGTCGGTCAATACCTGACGGATGCAGCTCTGGCCGGTCAGCGGCAAGGTGCAATGCGACAGCAATTTCGATTCGCCGTTTTTGGAAGCGTGCGTCATGGTGACGATGATGTTGCTGGCACCGGCCACCAGATCCATTGCGCCGCCCATGCCTTTCACCAATTTGCCAGGAATGATCCACGAGGCGATGTTGCCTTGAACGTCCACTTCAAAGGCGCCCAGCACGGTCAGGTCGATGTGGCCGCCACGGATCATGGCAAAGGATTCGGCGGATGAAAAAATGGACGCACCGGGGATGGCGGTAACGGTCTGTTTGCCGGCGTCAATCATGTCGGCGTCCAGCGACGCCTCGTCCGGAAACGGACCCATGCCCAGCAAACCGTTTTCCGATTGCATCATCACGGCCATGCCGTCGGGAATGTAATTGGCGACCAGAGTGGGAATGCCAATGCCGAGGTTAACGTAGTAACCGTCTTGTAATTCCTGGGCGACGCGTTGCGCCATTTGTTCGCGAGTCAGTGCCATCGGGCGGCTCTCCTGGAAGACTGATCAGAGCGCCGCAGCGGCGGGCGCGCGGACGGTTCGTTTCTCGATGCGTTTTTCAAACTGGCTCTGAATCACGCGGTCGACATAGATGCCGGGCGTGTGAATGTGATCCGGTGGCAGGCTGCCGACGTCGACAATCTCTTCCACCTCAACCACGGTGATGCGGCCGGCTGCGGCCACCAGCGGATTGAAATTCTGAGCGGTGTGGCGATAAACAACGTTGCCAAAACGGTCGGCCTTCCAGCCTTTGACGATGGCAAAATCGCCTTGAATGGCGGCTTCCATCAGGTATTCACGACCGTTGAACTGACGCGATTCTTTGCCTTCGCTGACGGGCGTGCCAACGCCGGTGGCGGTGTAAAAGGCGGGAATGCCGGCGCCGCCAGCGCGAATTTTTTCGGCCAGTGTGCCTTGCGGGGTCAGTTCAACTTTCAAGCTGCCATCGAGCAGTTGCTGTTCGAACAGAGCGTTTTCACCGACGTAAGAGGCGATCATCGTCGCGATCTGGCGGTCTTCGAGCAGAACGCCGAGGCCAAAACCATCGACGCCGCAGTTGTTGGATACCACCGTCAAGCGGCGGGTGCCGCGACGGCGGATTTCCTGAATCAGATTTTCCGGGATGCCGCACAGACCGAAACCGCCGGCCAGCAATGTCATGCCGTCTTCGAGCCCGGCCATGGCATCGGCGTAGCTGTGCACCACCTTGTCAAAACCCGCCATCTTGACTCCTTATTATTGTGAACGATCTTGAGTGAACGATGCTGAGTCAGCGCAGTTTGACCCAGCCGTATAGATTGATTAATTTTATTTTTCATATTTATTAATAAGAAAAATAAAATAATGAACCCCAAACAAGTCCGCGCCTTTGTGGCCGTTGCCGAAGCCATGAGTTTTGCCGACGCAGCGCAGCGGCTGCACCTGTCGCAACCGGCGCTGAGTCTGGCGATCAAGAATCTGGAGCAGGACCTGGGCGGGCGCCTGTTAACCCGAACCACCCGGACGCTGGCGCTCACCCCCGAAGGCGAGGTGTTGCTGAGCCTGGCGCGGCGTCTTTTAACGCAATGGGACAACGCCGAAGAGGAAATGAAGCAGCGCTTCAAGCTGCAACAGGGGCGCATCAAGATTGCCGCCATGCCATCTTTTGCGGCCTCGTTATTGCCGCGCGCCATTCGCCATTATCACCATTCCTACCCTCAGGTTCGGGTGGCGGTGGAGGACGTGTTGTCCGACACCGTGGTCGATCTGGTCAGTCAGAATCAGGTGGAGTTGGGGGTATCGTTCGAGCCGTATCAGGCGTCGGAGTTGGCGTTCTATCCGCTGTTTGAAGATCGGTTTATTGCCATCCTGCCGCCGGCGCACCCGTTGGCCGTGCTTGAGCAAGTGTCCTGGCGCGAACTGATGCAGTTCGATTTCATCACCTTGCAGCGCCCGTCCAGTGTGCGCGCCATGATCGAGCAGACGTTGAGCCAGGCGGATATTCAACTGGAGGTCGCATTCGACGCTCACCAACTGGCGACGGTCGGACGCATGGTCAGCGAGGGCGTTGGGGTAGCGGTGGTGCCGGCGTTGTGTCGTCAGCAAGTGACGGAACAGGGGGCGCTGTGTCGGCCGGTGGTGGCACCGGAAATCCGGCGGCGTGTTGGGGTGGTGTGCAAGCCGCGTTCAAGCCTGTCGGTGGCCGCGTCCGCCATGTTGGATGTGCTGATTGAAACGCTCTCAACACAACCGCAAGACAGCGTGCTGCCCGATTGACCAAGGCAGCACGCTAAGTTGTTGGCTTAACCGAACGGACGCACGCCAATCAGCAAACCGTGCAGCCACAAAGCGAACACAACGTAAGCGACAACGCCCACGACAATGGCCGCCGCATCACGGCCGATGCCCAGCACCGGGTAAGTGACGCCTTCGGTGCGGTCACGACGGCGCGAAACGGCAAAGTCGGCAATGGCCCAGACCAGGAAGCTGCCGAACAAGACCAAATCCGCCAGCGTACCGTTGCTGAGCAAATGCGCGAACGCCCAGGTTTTGGTTGCCAGTAACATCGGGTGGCCGAGCTTGGCTTTGATGCGGTTGCCGGGCACGTAAGCGGCGGCCAGTAAGATGAACGCCACCAACATCAGCAAGGCGGTAACGTGGTAAGTCCAGGCCGGGCTGACCCACAGCCAGGTGGGCGACAACCGCGCCAGGCTGTAACCCCAAACCAACAACGCAAAGCCTGCTAACGACACCACCGTATAAAGGCCTTTCCAGCCTTGCTCTCCGAGTCGTTCGAGCATGGATAAACGCCATTGGGGCGCAACAATGCGCACCGAATGGACGCCCAGAAATAACACCAAACCGAGAATCAAAACCGCCATGGATTTCCCTCCGTCCTGATTTAAAAATAGTTATTAGGTTGTGCACGGTAGGGGGCAGATTAGAGAGCGATAGCGGAACTGTATATAGACGGGAGTAACGCCGTGGTTCTGCCTTTCAGAACGGCTGAGCTTCAGGATTCACCAAGCGGCCGGTCACCCAGATCAATCGACAGGGTGCGCAGCAACCGGGTGAGCTGAATCTGCTCGGTGGTGCTCAGTGATGTTAGCAGGCTGGCTTCGGTCGCCAGATGTTGCGCCAGCGCCGCATCGACTTTTTCGCGCCCCGAATCCGACAAGCGAATGTTCACCGAGCGGCGGTTGTCCGGGTCGGTTTCGCGTTCCACCCAACCCTTGCTGACCAGCCGGTCGATGCGGTTGGTTATGGCGCCGGAGGTGACCATCGACGCCTGCATCAGTTGCCCGGCCGTTAACTGATAGGGCGCACCGGCGCGGCGCAGCGTTGCCAGAATGTCGAATTCGTGCGGTTGCAAGCCTTGCTGGGCGAAGGATTCGCGCAATCGGTTTTCGATCAAACGGGTCACCCGCGATAACCGGCCGATAACGCCCATCGGCCCGGTATCGACGTCCGGCCGTTCGCGTTGCCACTGTTTCAAAATCTCATCGACGCCGTCACGCATAACATTCCTTAACGTTGAACTGTTTGACGTTAGTCTAGCATCGACCTAACATTTTAACGTTAAACAATTTAGCGTTGAGGTTGAAATGACCCGCACCAGAATTTCCCAACCGCTTTGGCTGCTCACGCTCGTCACCGCATACGCACCCATGGTGTGGGGCACGACCTATCTGGTGACCACTGAATTTCTGCCGCCGGATCGGCCGTTCCTGGCGGGCGCGGTGCGGTCGCTGCCGGCCGGGCTGGCGTTGTTGCTGTGGGTGCGGCGTTTGCCTCAAGGCGTCTGGTGGTGGCGTTCGGCGGGTTTGGGTGTGCTGAACATCGGTGCCTTTTTCGCCTTGTTGTTTGTCGCGGCGTATCGCCTGCCCGGTGGCGTGGCGGCCACGCTGGGCGCGGTGCAGCCGTTGTGGGTTGCGGTTCTGGCCTGGCTGGTGTTGGCCCAAACGCCGACGCTCTGGCGGCTGGGTTGGGGCTTGGCCGGTGTTGCTGGCGTCGCCTTGCTGGTGTTGAACGGCGAACTCTGGCTCGACCCGGTTGGCCTGCTGGCCGGATTACTCGGCACCGTTTCCATGGGCACTGGCGTGGTGCTGACCCGGCGTTGGGGCAAGCCCGACAGCGTGCTGGCGCTCACCGCCTGGCAGTTTATTGCCGGTGGTTTATTGCTGCTGCCGTTGGCGCTGTGGCTTGAAGGTGTGCCGCCAAGCCTGGATGCGCGGGCGCTGGCCGGTTACCTCTGGCTGGCGGTGCCGGGGTCGGTGATTGCGTACTGGCTGTGGTTTCGCGGCATCGGTTTGCTGCCGGTCAGTTCGGTGTCGTTTCTCGGTTTGCTGTCGCCGGTGGTGGCAACCTTGCTGGGTTGGTGGGTGTTGGGCCAAGCGCTGTCGGCCTGGCAATGGCTGGGATTTACGCTGGCGTTGGCGGCCATTGTTGGGGCGCAGTTTCCCGCACCCAGGCTGGTGTTCAGAACTGCCCCAAATAAAGCGGGTGTTTGAGCAGCACGGCGTAGGCTTTCCAGAAGGTCGGTTTGGTGTGGGTTGTTGTCGTCATCGTAGTGCCCTCTGTCGGGGTTGGCTGAGGCGTTGCAATCAGCTTAGACGACAGCTTAGACGACCCGTTGAGTTAGTGTGAATTTATTAATCGAATACTTTTAATAGCTAATGACTAAAATTATTTGTCAGGATTTGAACGTCGTCATGGTGCCGAACCGTCCCTTGGGGTAAAGTGCACGCCCTCCGCTGTCCAGCGGGATTTTTCAGCTTCCATAAGAGACTTCCCCTCACGATGAGTTTTGCCCCTTTGGGCCTGGCCACCCCGTTGTTGAAAGCCGTGGCCGATCAAGGTTACGAAACACCTTCCCCCATCCAGGCTCAAGCCATTCCCGCCGTGCTCAAAGGCCGCGATGTAATGGCCGCCGCCCAGACCGGCACCGGTAAGACTGCCGGTTTTACGCTGCCGTTGTTGCACCGCCTCAGTGAAGGCCAACGCGCCGGCAGCAATCGCGCCCGTGCGCTGATTCTGACGCCCACGCGGGAACTCGCCGCTCAGGTTGGCGAAAACGTCACCGCCTACAGCAAATACCTGCCGATGCGCTCGGCCGTGGTGTTTGGTGGTGTCAGCATCAACCCGCAGATGAAAGCGCTGCGCTCAGGTGTGGATGTATTGATTGCCACGCCGGGCCGCCTGCTCGACTTGCACAGCCAGAACGCCGTTCGCTTTAACGATCTGGAAGTGCTGGTGCTGGACGAAGCCGACCGCATGCTCGACATGGGTTTCATCCACGACATCAAAAAAATCCTCAAACTGCTGCCGGCCAAACGCCAGAACCTGCTGTTCTCGGCGACGTTCTCCGACGAGATTCGCGCCCTGGCCAAAGGCCTGGTGAACGACCCGGTCGAGATCGACGTCAGCCCGCGCAACTCGACGGTGAAAACCGTCAGCCAGACGGTGTACACCGTCGATAAAAAACGCAAACCGGCGCTGCTGACGCAACTGATTCAGGATGGCAACTGGCGCCAGGCGCTGGTGTTCACCAAAACCAAGCACGGCGCCAACCGCCTGAGCGAGCATCTGGAAAAGAACGGCATCCGCTCGGCGGCGATTCACGGCAACAAAAGCCAGAACGCCCGCACCAAAGCGCTGGAAGGGTTCAAAGCCGGCAAGATTCATATTCTGGTCGCCACCGACATCGCCGCGCGCGGCATCGACATCGACCAACTGCCGCAAGTGGTCAACTTCGATCTGCCCAACGTGCCGGAAGATTACGTGCATCGCATTGGCCGCACCGGCCGCGCTGGCGCCACCGGCAAAGCTTATTCGTTGGTCAGTGCCGACGAAGCCAAATTGCTGGCGGCGATTGAACGGCTGACCAAGCAGAAAATTCAACGCACCACACTCGACGGTTTCGAGCCCGACCAAAACGTACCCGAAGCCCGTGCCGACGACAAACCGCGTCGCCCGAATGGCAATGGCGGTGGCAACGGCAACAGCCGCTCGCGCAACGGCGGCCAGGGCCAGCGCCGGGACGGACAATCGCGCGATGGTCGTCGTTCGGAAGGCAATCGTTCCGGCAACCGCAGCTCGGGTAACAGTAATTCGGGCAATCGAAATTCAGGCAACAGCCGTTCGAGCAGTGGCAGTTCGAGTGATGGTGCGAATCGCAATCGCCCGTCTGGAAACCGTCGCTCGGGGAACCGATCTTCCGGTAACAGAGTCTGATTTTTCGCAATAAAAAAGGGCGCTTCGGCGCCCTTTTTTATTGAAAAATTCTTAACTCAAACACAGCTCAACAACGGCTGAAAATTCATCACAAATTTGCAGCGGTTGGTGCTCATCCAGTGGCTTGTTTTGGTGGTAACCGTAGCTGACCGCGATGCGCGGCATGGCGATTTTTTCGGCCGGAATTAAATCGTTTACCGAATCGCCAACCATAACGGCGTCGGCCGGTGATATTGCAAAACGGTCGCAGATAATTTGCAGGCTTTGCGGGTCGGGTTTGGGGCGGTCTACTTCGTCGCCGCACAACACCAGGTCGAAAGTGTCCGTTAATTCCAACTGGCGCAAAAAGGGTTCGGTGTAGTGCGACGATTTGTTGGTGACGCAGGCGAGTTTTAAACCGGCGGCTTTTAATTGCGCCAGGCCTTCGCGCACGCCGGGGTAGCAAACGGCGTTGCCGAGGGTTCGGTTGTAGTAATGCCGGAAGCGTTCGAGTGCCTGTTCGGAAGGCATCGAAATGTGCCGGAATTGCAGCGCGCGTTCGATCAGTTTTTGCGGGCCGTTGCCAACCCAAACCCGAACGTCTTCTTCGCTGCAAACTGGCGCGCCTTGTTCGAGCAAAACGCCATTCACCGCTTCCGCCAAACCCGGCACGCTGTCGACCAGCGTGCCATCGAGATCGAACAAGACCGCTTTTAAACTCACAGCGAAAATCCGTAGCGCTCGGCCAGGAAATAGGCGATGGCGTGGTCGGTATTTTTGCCAATGGTTCGAGTGGCGACGGCTTTTAATTCCGGCAGGCCATTTGCCATGGCGTAGGCTTCGTCGGCGCGTTCGAACATGGCGATGTCGTTGTCGGAATCGCCAAAACAGACCAGACGTTTGGCGCCGGTTTGTTGTTGCAGGTATTTCACTGCGTCGCCTTTGGTGCCTTCAACGTGGTGAATGTCGAGCCAGTAATAACCGTCGTGATACATATCGGCACCGGCGTAAACCTGTATGCCGGGAATGTCGGCCAGCTCTTCGGCCATGTACAGCACGCGTGCGTTTTCGGTGAGCGCGAAGATGTTGAACACCGTGCCGCGAATGGTGTTGAAATCGTTGTGGCGCTGAATGTCGAGCGCCTGGCTTTCCATGTAGCGCACCCAGCTTTGTTCGCGTTCGTTGTCGGAATGGCGCACGGCGGCGCCGATGCGGTTGTTGTCGTTCAATACGTTCGCCATGGCGTTGATGCCGTGGGCGTCGAGCCGGTTGCAGACTTCAAGAAATTCGTCGCGGTCGAGCGGTTGGGTGTGAATTGAACGGTCGTCGTTCAAGTCCCAGATCAGTACGCCGTTTTTATACGCCTGCGGATGCTTGAAGCGCATATCGGGCAGGGCTTCGCGCGCGCCTTGTGGCAGGCGGCCGGTGGCGACGGTCCAGGCAATGCCGCGCTGGTCCAGTTCGTTGAGGGCACGACGGGTCACGTCGGAAATGCGTTCGTCGGCGTCGATGAGCGTGCCGTCGAGGTCAAACACCAATAATTCGTCCACGGAGTCTCCGTTGGTTTGGGTTTTGGATGGGGCGGTCAGCCGACTTTTGCGGCCGCCAGTTCAGCGCGCATGGCGGCGATGCGTTCGGCGTAGTCGTCGGCGCCAAAAATGGCGCTGCCGGCTACGAAGGTGTCGGCGCCGGCTTCGGCGATTGCACGGATGTTGTCGACCTTCACACCGCCATCGACTTCCAGCCGAATGTCGAATCCGCTGGCGTTGATGCGCTGGCGTACCTGGGCGATTTTATCGAGCGCGGCGGGAATAAAACTCTGGCCGCCGAAGCCGGGGTTGACCGACATGATCAGCACTTGGTCGATTTTATCCATCACGTAATCGAGGTAACTGAGCGGTGTAGCCGGGTTGAACACTAAACCAGCGCGGCAGCCGCCAGCGCGGATCAATTGCAGTGAACGGTCGATGTGATTGCTCGCTTCGGGGTGAAACTGAATGGTGCTGGCGCCCGCCTCAATAAAGTCGCCAATCAGCCGATCAACCGGAGACACCATCAGATGCACATCCAGCGGTGCCGTGACACCATAGTCGCGCAACGCCTGGCAGAACATCGGGCCCATGGTCAGGTTGGGCACGTAATGGTTATCCATCACATCGAAGTGCACCCAGTCGGCGCCAGCGGCCAGAACGGCAGCGGTGTCTTCGCCCAGGCGGGCAAAATCGGCGGAGAGTATGGACGGCGCTATGACAAAATCCGACATCGGTGGGCAGTCTCTTGGCGGGCGGAAGGCTCATTGTAGTGACGCCCAAGGGCAGGTCAAACGGCGATTTCTGACGCTGCTGGGCTTGCTGCTGTTGCCTGCGCTGGGCTGGGCCGAAGCGCTCGATCAGGCCCATCAAAACCACCTCACTGACATGGCAACCTACTACCGAAATGCCCTGCGCGGTGAAGAAGTGGTGGAGCTGAATGCTGCCGGCGAACCCTTTCTCGGCCTCTGGCTCGAACAGCGTACCGGCACGCCGCAAGGCGGCATTTTGCTGTTGCACGACCAGGGCCATAACCCCGACTGGCCGTTCCGGCTGCAACAGGCACGTTCGTATTTGCCCGATGTTGGCTGGAGCACTTTGTCGATTGCCTTGCCCCGCACACCGGACGACCGCACCGATGCCGATTTCGACAGCCTGACTATGGCGCGCGTTAACGCCGGCATCGACCGGTTGATTCAGGAAGGCCAGCTCAATCTGGTTCTGCTCGGTTATGGCGAAGGCGCGTACTGGGCGGCGCGCTATCTGGCCGTGGCCGGGCCGGCGCCGGAGAACTTCGGCTATGCGCTGATGATGGTCGATGCCACGCCGAATCGCGCCGATCTGCCGGGTCTGATCGGCCAATTGCAGGTGCCGGTGCTGGATCTGGTGTTCGACGACGGTAACTGGGCCAAACGCAACGCCCGCGAGCGCAAAGCCGAGGCGGCGCGCAATCAGTTGGAGAACTATTTATTAATCGAGGACGCCCCGGACGGCACCTTCCTCGGTGAACCCAACCCGAGCCGCACCACGCGGCGTTTGTGGGGATGGCTGCGTTCCAACGCAGCCGGTCAGGAAGTCGATGTGAAGCCCTAGAGGTGTGATATAGTTCACAGCACTCAAATGGGAGTGATTGCTAGCTTCAATGGGACAGCTGAAGCCGTCTGTACCAGACTGGACTCAGGCCTTGAAGCAGCAGCAGGAGAGATGGGATGAAACCCTCCGAGGCAGCAGTACCCGCCGCGTCCGAATGGAGCGCCGACAACACCAGCGATCTGTTGGTTCGTCTGGCCCAGGAAAAAGGCGTCGGCAACCTGATGCAGCGCATTCTGCGGGAAGCGCGGCAACTGACCGGCGCCGAAGGTGGCACCTTTTATCGGTTTATTGATGACGGCCAGAACTCGCGACTGGCGTTTTCGGTGGTGCATAACACCGTGCTCGGCATCGAAGCGGTCATCAACGAAGGTCAGGACAACGGCTGGCCGCCGATTCCGCTCTATAAAGAAGGCGAAGCCAACCACCGCAATGTGGCTTCCCATGTCGGCCTGACCCGCCAGGCGGTCAACATCGCCGACGTTTACGACGCCGAGATGTTCGATTTCACCGGCACCCGCCATTTCGACGCCCAGCACGGCTACCGTTCCCAGTCGATGCTTACCCTGCCGCTGCTCAACCATGAAGACGACATCATCGGCGTGATGCAGTTGATCAACGCCCGCGATGAAGACGGCAACACCCGCGCCTTCCTGCCGGAAGACCAGGGTACTGTTCAGGCCATGGTCAAGTTCGCCGCCCTGACGCTCGACAACCAACTGCTGGTGCAGAGCCACAAAAACCTGCTCGACGCCTTTATCCAGGCGCTGGCACGCATCATCGACGTACGTTCGGCGCACACCTCGGCGCACTGCCAGCGCATTCCGGTATTGACCGAATTAATTGCCCAGGCCGCCTGCGAACAAACCGACGGCCCCTTCGCCGACTTTAATCTGAACGACGACGAATGGTACGAACTGCACGTCGCGGCCTGGTTGCACGATTGCGGCAAGCTGGCAACGTCGGAAAACGTGTTGAACAAAGGCCGCAAACTGCAAAAACTGCACGACGGTTTTGAAGCCGTGCGCGCCCGCTTTGCCGCCGCCATTGCCGTGGCGCAAAGCGACGACGAAAAAGTCGCGCTGCGTGATGACATGGAATTCGTCGAACAGGTCAACCGCGGTGGCGAATTCATGTCCGACGAATACAAAGCGCGCATCGAACGCATCGCGACTCAGACCTGGCCCGACGCATACGGTGCGTTGCAACCGCTGCTCACCGAAGACGAGGTGTACAACCTCAACATCACGCGCGGCACCATCAATAACGAAGAACGCGCCGAGATTAACCGCCACATCGACATCACCATCGACATCCTTGAAGGCTTGCCGTTCCCGCCGAAACTGCGCCGGGTACCGGAATACGCCGGCGGCCACCACGAACGCATGGACGGCAAAGGCTACCCACGCGGCCTAACGCGCGACCAACTGTCCATCCCCGCCCGCATGATGGGTGTCGCCGACATCTTCGAAGCCCTGACCGCCAAAGAACGCCCCTACAAACCGCCCATGCCACTGAGTCAGGCATTCACCATTTTGCGCCGCATGCGCGATGACAATCACATCGACCACGAAGTCTTCGAACTGTTTTTACGCAGCGAAAAATGGCGCAAATATGCGCAGGATCATTTGCTGCCGGAGCAGGATGATATTGTTGATGTGGAGCAGTTTATTACGGGAGACGCTTGACGGAAGACGCAGGACGCCAGATACGAAACAGGCACCCAAGGGTGCCTGTTTGCTATTCAGCGTCTTCCGTTAAGCGTTAAGCGTCTCCCACCACGTCAGTGGTAACGCAACTCCGTCGATTTCCCCCAAAACACCCGATACGCATAAATCGTATAAGCCAGGATCAGCGGCAATACGATGGCGACGCCGACGCCGATAAAGCGCAGTGAGGCTTCGGCGCTGGCGGCTTCGACGGCGCTGATGCGGCCGGGGACGACGTCGGGGAAGAAGCTGTAGGCCAGGCCGAAAAAGCTGAGTACGAACAGGAAGGCGGTGGCGGCAAATGGCAGCCAGCAGCCGACGTCGCCACGTGTGGGCACCTGACGCAGATACTGGTCGGTGACGACGATCATCACCAGGCACATCAGCGGAATCGGCACCAGCAGAATGACGGCCGGCAAGGTGAACCAGCGTTCGGCGACGGCCGGGCTGACCAGCGGGTTGAGAATGCTGATGGCGGCCAGGCCCAGGGCAGCCAGCCAGCCGCTGCGACGTGACCAGCGCGCGGCGCGGGCCTGTAAGTCACCTTCGGTTTTCATGACCAGCCAGGCGCCGCCGATGTAGGCGTAACCGGCGGCAACGCAGACGGCGCTCAGGCCGGCAAAGGCGTGCGCGACGGTGCTGTTTTCAAAACCGAGCACGTAGCGGCCGAGCATGTAGCCTTGGGTGGTGGCGGAAATGATTGAGCCGACTTTGAAGGCGATGTCCCAGAAATGCCGGTGGCCGGTGACGGCTTTGGCGCGGAAGTCGAATGAGACGCCGCGCAGAATCAGGCCGAGCATCAGGATGGCGGCGGGCAGATACAGCTCGCGCAGCACCAGCGAGTGCGCTTCGGGAAAGGCGATCAACAGAATGCCGACGGCCAGCACCAGCCAGGTTTCGTTGGCGTCCCAGAATGGGCCGATGGAGGCGATCATGCCGTCGCGCTGGGCTTCGTTGTTCAGCGGCAGCAGAATGCCGACGCCCAGGTCGTAGCCATCCAGCACGGCGTATACCAATACCGCCAGACCCATCAAAAACAGAAAAATGTACGGCAGCCAGTCACCGGGAATCATCATGCGTCGGTCTCCGCGTTGTGATGGGTGTTCAGGTAATTGATGTCGGTGGAAATTTCATATTCCTCCACCTTGACCGATTTGCGCGCCATGTAGAACAAGGTCTGGATGTAGGCGAACAGCAGGCCGGCGTAGAGCAACAGATACATGGTCAGCGAGATGCCAACCTGGCCGCTGGGCACGGAGGTTACGGCCTGGTCGGTGGTCAGTACGCCGGTGACCAGCCACGGCTGGCGACCGATTTCGGTGACGTACCAGCCGGCCAGCGTGGCGATCCAGCCGGCGAATGTCATGCCGACTAACACGCGTTGCAACCAGACCGGCGGGTCGGTGCGATGGCTGGTTAAATGCCAGAAGGTTGTCCAGCTGACGAGCAACATCAGCAGACCCATACCGACCATAACGCGGAAGCCGAAGAAGACGGGTTTGACCGGCGGGTGCATGTCGCCGAATTCGTTCAGGCCGCGAATTTCGCCATCGGTTTTGTGCGTCAGAATCAGGCTGGCAAGGTTGGGTACGGCAATTTCAAAATGGTTTTCGCGGTCGGTTTCATCCGGCCAGGCAAACAGCAGCAGCGGTGCGCCGCGTTCGGTTTCCCACACCGCTTCCATCGCCGCCACTTTTTGCGGCTGGTGTTCAAAGGTGTTCAGACCGTGCATGTCGCCGACGATGATTTGCGCCGGAATCAGCACCGCGGCCACCGTCATTGCCGTTTTCAGCGCCACGCGCGGCGCGTGTTTGACGTCGCCTTTGAGCAGTCGGTAGGCGGAAACACCGGCGACCAGGAAGGAAGCGGTCAAGCCGGAGGCGATCAGCATGTGCGTCAGTCGGTACGGCATCGACGGGTTGAAGATGATCGCCCACCAGTCGAGCGGCATGGCGACGCCATCGACCATTTCGAAACCGGCCGGCGTGTGCATCCACGAATTCAGCGCCAGAATCCAGAACGCTGACAGCGTGGTGCCAATGGCGACCAGAAGAGTGGCCAGGGTGTGCACCCAGTTGGGCACGCGGTGGATGCCGAACAGCATGACGCCGAGGAAGGTCGCTTCCATAAAGAAGGCGGTCAGCACTTCGTAACCGAGCAAGGGCCCGGCGATGTTGCCGACGGTTTCCATGTAGCCCGGCCAGTTGGTGCCGAACTGGAAACTCATGGTGATGCCGGATACGACACCGAGCGCGAAGGTGAGCGCGAAAATCTTCACCCAGAAACGGTACACCCGCATCCACACCGGATGGCGCGACAGGTTGGAGCGAATTTTGAAATAGAACAGCAACCAGCCCAGCGCGATGGTGATGGTGGGAAACAGAATGTGAAAGCTGATGTTGGCGGCGAACTGGATGCGCGACAACAACAAGGTTTGAGCTAGATCGGCTTCCATGTGGTCTCCGTCAGTCGTTACGGTTGCCCGGACGAATCCGGTCCGTGAATTTGAGTACGCCGGTGCCTAACGTCAACAGACGCTTGAGCTGTTCGGGCGTGAGGCTTTGTAGGTCGTCGAAGCTGCGATTGAGCAATTCCAGCAGGTCGTAAATTTCCTGCAACTGCTGGCGGGCGTGACTCGGCGGGTCATCCTCATTGCCATCGAGCAATTGGCTGCGCAGCAGCGACAGCGTTGGGTCCATCTCGCGTTTTTTGCGTTCCGTCAGCACCTGTTGCGCCAGTTCCCAGATGGTTCCGGCGGCGACCAGATAATCTTTGCGATCACCCGGTTCGCGGTGGGTGCGCACCAGATGCCAGGCGTGCAGTTCCTTGGCGGCCATACTGACATTGCCGCGTGACACTTTCAGCGACGCGGCGATGTCGTCGGCCGACAGCGGCCGATCGCTCAACACGATCAACGCTAGCATCTGGCCCACGGTGCGGTTGAAGCCCCAGCGGCTGCCCATCTCGCCAAAATGCACGACTATGTTTTCCAGGTCTGGGGTCAAGGTGAACTCAAGTTTCAGAAATTTCTGAAAGTTTAAAAACTTATTGATGAATCGCCAAGTCTTTTGATGTAAATCAATGCGCGACGCTCGTCGTTGGGGCCTCGCCGGCGGTCGGGTCTTTGCGCAACTGCAACTCATACAGATGCTTGTACAACCCTTCTTCGGCGATCAGCTCGCGGTGGTTACCCATCTGCTGAATCTGGCCCTGGTGCAGCACCACCAGCCGGTCGGCGTCTTTTACTGTGCTCAGCCGGTGCGCGATGGCGATCAGCGTAACGCGTCCGCGCAGCGCCATCAGTGAACGCTGTATCAACGCTTCGGTGTGGCTGTCGATGTTGGCGGTGGCCTCGTCGAGGATCAGGATGTCCGGCTGGCGCGCCAGCGTTCGCGCCAGGCTCAACAGTTGCCGCTGGCCGCTGCTGAGGTTGCTGCCGCGTTCGGTCAGCACCGTCTGGTAGCCGTTGGGCATGCGCGCAATGCTGTCGTGCAGTTGTGCCTGCCTGGCGGCCGATTCGATGTCGGCGTCGCTCAGCGGCAGCTCCAGACGAATGTTGTCGGCGATGGTGCCAGCGAAGATAAAGGGATCTTGTTGCACCAGCCCCAAACGTCGGCTGCGCTCAACCGGATCGATGCGCTCCAGCGGCACACCGCCGACCAAAACCTGGCCGAACTGAATCGGATAAAAGCCCATTAACAGCGACATCAAGGTGCTCTTGCCTGAGCCGGTGTGACCGACGATGCCGATAAACGCACCCGGCTCGATGCGCAGATCGATGTCGCGCAATACGGTGTGGCGGCCGTCGTAGCTGAACACTTCGATGTCGAATTGCACCGAGGCGTTGTTGGGCATTTCCGGATGTTTGGGTGCGCTGACAATCGGTTCGTCGAGCAACTGGAACACGCGGTCGGCCGAAACCAGCGCCTGCTGGAACAGGTTCAACCGCGAAATCATATCGACCATCGGCTCGGTCAAATTGCCCAGGTAATTCAAGAAGGCGTAGATCACACCAACCTGGATGGCGCCGGTCGGGCTCAGGGCATCCATGCCGAAGGCGTACAGCAGCGCTGCCAGCACCGCCATGTAGAGGAAGTCGATCAGCGCGCGCAGCATGATGCCGTCGATGAAGATGTTGCGGATTTTGGCGCGGTAGTGGTCGGTCGAGGTGTTGCCAAAGGCTTTGCTGAACGCGCCCTGCTGATTCATCAACTGGATGACGCTCATGCCCTGAATGCTTTCGTTGAGTCGGGCGTTGATGTCGCTCAGTAAGGTGCGCACGCGCTGAAACACCGGCGTCGAGATTTTGCTGTAGGCGACCATGGCGGCAACGATGCCAGGCACCAGGGCGGCGCTGATCAACATCAAATGCCAGTCGAGTAACGCCATGGCGATCAGGATGCCGGTCATGCGAATGGAGTTTTGCACCACCACCGAAATGACGTTGACGTACAGGTCTTTGATCGTCTCGGTGTCGTTGGTGATGCGGCTGACCAGGCTGCCGGTCGGGGTACGGTCGAAGAACGCCATCGGCAGGCGGATGACGTGCGCAAACACCTGTTCGCGAATCGTCTGCACCACGTTCAGTGCGATCTTGTTGAAGCGAATGGCCTGCTGAAAAAAGGTCGCCGCCGACACCAGTTGCGCGGTGATGTACGCCAGTACCAGACCGACAATGGGGCCGAGGGTCCAGTCGCCGGGCGTTAAATGCCGGTCGATAAACACCTTGATCAAATACGGCCCGAGCACGTTGCCGGCGGTGGCAACGGCGAGCAGCAAGACGGCCTGCAACAGCAAGCGACGATAGGCCAGCCCGTAACTCAGCAGACGCAGAAAGGGGCGGTTCATCGGCCGTCCTCCACGGTGCGTTCGAGCTGTTGGTAATCGTAGGTGCGGCGGTACCAGCCGTCGGCGGCGAGCAGTTCGTCGTGCGTGCCGCGCTCAATCACCCGGCCCTGATCGAGCACCAGAATGGTGTTGGCGGCTTCAACCGCGCTCAGCCGGTGGCAGGCGATGATCGTCGTGCGGCCGGCGCGGGCCTGTTGCAGGTGCGCCAGAATCTGTTTTTCGGTGCCCAGATCGACCGCCGACAGGGCGTCGTCGAGCACCAGCACCGGGGCGTCGAGCAACAGCGCCCGCGCCATGGCGATGCGTTGTTTCTGGCCGCCCGAGAGCGTGACGCCGCGTTCGCCAACGCGAGTGCTGTAGCCGTCGGCAAAGCGCTGGATGTCGTCGTGCACCTGGGCGATTTTGGCGGCGGTTTCGATGTCGGCGACACTCGCATCCGGTTTCGCCAGCGCGATGTTTTCCGCGACGCTGGCAGAAAACAGGAAGGGCGTTTGCGGCACCACGGCCAGATGGCGGCGCAGGTTCGCCAGGCTGTAGTCGGCGAGCAGGTGGCCGTCGAGCGCAATGCGCGCGCCGTCGCTTTCGTGCAGGCGCAGAATCAAGTCGATCAAACTGGTTTTACCCGCTCCAGTCGGCCCGACCAAGCCGATTAGCTGGCCCGGTTCGATGTCCAGTTGGATGTCGCTGAGCACCGCCGGGCCGTCCGCTTGATGCGAAAAATGGTCGATGTCGATGCGCAACGCCGGGGCGGCATCGCCGTCGAACTGGCCGGTGTCGGCGATGGCCGGTGCTGTGTCGAAGATTTCCTGAATGCGCTGATAGGCTGCCTGGCCGCGTTCAACCAGATTCAACATCCAGCCGACGGCGAACATCGGCCACACCATAAAGCCCAGATAGAGCGTGAAACTGGTCAGATGGCCGAGGCTCATCTGGTCGTGCACGATGAGCCAGGCGCCACCGGCGATGCTGAGAAAAAACGACGTGCCAATAGCCAGCGAAATGGCCGGATCGTATTTGGAATCGGTGCGCGCTACTGACTGGTTGGCGCGGTTGGCATCGCGCGCGATGGTGTTGAAACCGGCGTCTTCGACGGTTTCGCGACCAAAAGCGCGGATCAGCCGAATACCGGCGAGGCTTTCCTGCACCCGGTCGTTCAGATCGCTGAAACGCGCCTGGGCGATGTGAAACGAGCTGTGCAATTCCTGGCCGAAACGCCACATGAAATAACCGACCACCGGCCAGGGCAGCAGCGCCACCAGTGTCAGTTGCCAACTGATTTGCGTGGTCAGCACCAGCAACACCAGCAGGCCCGTGAGCGCGCCGTCGAATAACGCCAGCACGGCTTCGCCGGCGGTCATTTCCACGGCCTGGATATCGTTGGTGGCGCGCGCCATCAGGTCGCCGGTTTTGTGTTGTTGGAAGAAGGACGGCGGCTGGCGCGTCAGGTGTTGATAAAGGTCGCGGCGCAGCCGGTTGGCGAGCGCAAAACTGGCACCAAAGAGCGCCACACGCCACACCACCCGCAGGGTGTAACTGACCAGCGCGACGCCGAGCACAATGCCAACGTTCGTCAGCAATTGCGACCGGGTCAGGCTGCCATCGGCGATGGCATCGACAATGCGGCCGGTGATCCAGGGCGGCACCAGAACGGCGAGTCCAACAACCACCAGCGCCAGCACGGCCATGCCATAACGACGCCATTCTTCGCGGAAAAACCAACGCAATTGCCAGAAGACCGACACCCCAACCCCCGCGCTCAATGAAGGCGGGCAGCATAGTGAAGGGTCGGCGAAAAAACCAGACTGGGTTAGGGCGACGGCTGCGGAAAACGGCGGCGCAATTCGCTCGGCGTTTCGCCGCGGTATTTGCGAAACAGCCGATTGAAGTTAGCCAGATTGCTGAAGCCGTTGCGCTCGGCGATCAGCGCGATGGGTTGCTCGCTGCCGATCAGATCGGCGCAGGCGTGGCCGAGCCGCACCTGAGTCAAATAGTGATGCACGCTTTGTTTCATGTGGCGCCGAAAAAACCGGCTCAGCGTCGCTGGGCTGGTATGCGCCCGGGCGGCCAGTTGGGCCAGCGACAATGGCTCGGCAAAGCGCTGGTGAATTTGTTCGAGCACGGCGCTGAGCTGTTGCTGATCGGACGGCGGCGGGCCTTCGGCGGCAAAGCTGGGCGAGGCCAGCGTTTGGCCTTGAGCGCTGAGCAGTTGGTCGAGAATGCCGAGCAAACCGGCCAGGCGCTGACGCGGCGGCGCTTCGACCAAGGCTTCGATGGCGGGCCGCAACGCCGTGCTGGTGGCGGCGTCGAACGCCAAACCCTGGCGTGCCCGGTTCAGCAACGCCGGCAAGGCGCGGTATTCGGCAAAGCCGGCGCTGAGCCGCTGCACCCAATCCTGACTGAACCAAAGCACGAAGGCGGTGTGTGGCGCGGCTGGGTCGGGTCGCTGCAACGATTGCCAGGAGTGCGGCAGGTTGGGGCCGATCAACACCAGATCGCCCGATTGATAACTGCCCAGATGGTCGCCCACGTAGCGCTTGCCGGCGCTGTTGATCGTCAGCGTCAGTTCGTATTCCGGGTGGAAATGCCACTCGAATGGCAAGGCGTCCAGTTGGCGATGAAAGAAGCGCCAGGAGGCGTCGGCCGGGGTTTCAATGTGTTCGTGGAAGGCGCGCATGGCAATGCATATCGACCGTTGAGCTTGGCAAGGTTGATCGGAAAGTATCATTCATTGCGCGTTTTGAACAACACGCCGTCGCGCCGCCAGCCACAATGCAAACTCCAACAACAAAGCTCGACGCAAAGGTGATTCCATGAGTGCTCAACCCGCCAACCGCTACGGCTTCGGCGACAACGCCCCGGGCAATAATTCCATCGGCAATACCGGCGATGTGCAACTGCGCGACCTGCGCAAACAGCGGCCGCTGCGTGTGCTCAGCGAAGCCGATTTCGCGCACTGGCAGAGCAACGGTTATGTGATTGTGCGCAACGCCATCGATGCCGATGCCGTCGAACGCACCCGCGCGCTGCTGTGGGAATTCCAGGAAATGGACCCGAACGACAGCGCGACCTGGTATCAGGATCAGCGCCGCGATCACGCCATGGTCGAGCTGAACAACTCCGGCATGGTCGAGTGCTACAACCATCCGCTGCTGTGGGCCAACCGCCAGACGCCGCGCGTCTACGACGCCTTTGTCGATATCTGGGACCGCGAGGATTTGTGGGTCACCATCGACCGCGCCAATCTCAACCCGCCCAACAACAGCCAGCGCGCGTTCAGCGGCTTTATTCACTGGGACGCCAACACCACGCTCGACCCGTTGCCGATTAACGTCCAGGGCGTGCTGGCGCTGAGCGACACCGACGACGACACCGGCGGCTTCCAATGCGTGCCGGAACTGTTCCGCGATTTCGACGCCTGGCGCGCCAACCAACCGGCTGATCGCGACCCGTACCGCCCCGACCTGGGCGAGTTGCAACCGACGTCCATTCCCATGCGCGCCGGCGATCTGTTGATCTTCAACTCGCTGCTGGCGCACGGCATTCGCCCCAACCGTTCCGACCGGGTGCGCATGGCGCAATACATCGCCATGGTGCCGGCCGACGAAGCCAACACTGAAATGCGCGACTGGCGCGTGCAATCCTGGCGCGACCGCGAACCGCCACAAGGCTACGCCTTCCCGGGCGATCCGCGTGAGTGGGAGAAGGTGAAGTATGGGCGGGCGGAGCTGACGGAGCTTGGGGAGAAGTTGTTGGGGTTAAAGTCCTGGCGTTAACGCCAGGGCTTCAACGGGAGACGCTTAACGGGAGCGGTACGCCGCCCGGACGGGAGACGCTAAATAGCGGCGACGGGCTGGTTTTAATGGTCTAGTGTCTCACGTCTGGGCGGCGTACCGCTCCCGGGTGCGCAGCACCCCAGCGTCTTCCGGGCGCAAGCACTTCAGCGTCTCCCGTCTCCCGTCAAGCGTCTCCCGGGCGCCCACCGGCGCCCTAATAATCCTCACTCCAGTTCAACTCCAAGCCGCCTGAACCATATTGCCCATTGGTGTAGAGCTCCAAACTGACTTGCGGCGTGACCTGGAATTGCAGTCGGCCGGCGAAGCTTTGTTCGGTGCGTACGCCGGATTCGACTTGCAGATAGAGTTGGTCGGAGAGGTATTTGCCGGCCTGGACGTTGACGCCGGTTTCGCCGGCTTCGTTGACGTCGCTGTCGAGCGACAGTGAATCCAGGCCGAGCAGTTCGCGTGTGGTGCCGAACAGGTCCAGGCCGGAATTGGGGTCGCGCAGGCTGTTCAGAGCGGTTGCCAGCTGGAACGCCTGGACGGCGTTCATTTCGTTCAGGCTGGTGCCGAACAGCAGTCGTGCCAGCAGTTCGTCGTTGGCCAGCGCGGGTGTCGAGGTCAGCGTCAGGTTGAGCTGATCCTGAGTGCCGGTGATGCGCAGGTCGACGCTCAGTTCCGGGTTGCTGTAGCTGGCGGTGATGTCGAGCAGAATCTGGCTGCCCTGCACCTGAATGTTGCCGTCGGTAATCTGGAAGATTTTGCCGAAGGCGGTGTAGGTTCCGCGAATCACCTGGAAGCGACCGCCGACCTGCGGGCTGGTCAGTTCGTCGCTTAAATCGAGTTCACCCGAGAGTTCCGCTTCCAGACCCTGGCCGTAAATCTGTGCCCGGCGGTCGGCGCGCAGTCGCACTTGCCATTGGCCTTGCGGTGCCAGTGGGCGCGGTGCGGCTGCGTCGTCTTCGTCGGTGGCGGTGCTGTCGTTGCGCACGATGTTCAGGCTGGGCGCGCCACTTTGCAGCAGCGAATTGAGCTGGATGGTTAACGGCGAGACCTCGACGTTGCCGGAGGCAAGTAAGTCGCGCCACGGGCCGGCGACGCTGATTTCGCCGCTGACGCTGGCGTCCATATCGGCGCGGCGCAGCAGGTGGGCGTTGCGCGTGGTCATGGTCAGATCGAGGTCCGGCATCCACCAGACTTCGCGCTCTTCCGGCCACACCACGGAACCGGCCAGACCGACGCGGCCGCCGCCGTCGTCGCTGGCGTCGAGCGTCAGTTGCAGCGTGCGGTTGTCGGCGTTCAGTTCACCGTTCATGTCTGACAATACGGCGCCGTAGGTGGCGTTTTCATAGCGGCCGCCGCTTAAGCGCAGATCGCCGTTCCATTGCGGTTGCGTCAGGCTGCCGTCGATGGTCAGACGGCCTTGCAACTGGCCGCTGAAATCCTGATCGGGGCGGCCCTGGAAGAACGGATCGAAGACGGTGGAGTCGGTATCGAAACGGAATTCGGCGTTGAACGGCCGGTCGGTGGGTTCGCCTTTCCAGTCGCTGAGCGCGGTTTGGGCGGTGTGCACGGCGACGCTCAAACGCTCGATGTCGTTTTCGTTGAGGCGGGCGTTGAGACGGTGTTCGCCGTCCAGGGTGTCCAGATCCAGGTGCAGCGTCAGCGGCCAGCGCTCGGATTGCCAGTCGAGATCGGCGCGCACTTCCGGTTTGTCGGTCGAGCCGGTCAGTTCGAAATCGCCGGCCAGTTCGCCGGCCCACTCGGGTCGGTTGGCGAGCCAGTAGCGGCTGTCGATGATGTTAACGTCGCCGTTCAGCGTTAAGGCGTTCATCGAACCCGCGCCGCTGAGTGACAACTGGCCGGCCTGGCCTAAATCCGCTTCGGCCCGCGTCAGTTTCCAGTCGTCGCGCCGGCCGGCGCCGTCGATGTCGATGCGCCAGGCGGTGGCTTCGGTCAGGCCGATGTTGACGGGCTGCCATTGGCCGGTGGCTTGCAGTTGTAAGTCGATGGCCGGGTCCATCATCGAGCCGGCGAGGCCGAGGTCGGCGTTCAGTCGGCCGCTGACGCCGCGATCGAGCGGTATGCCCAGGGCGCGCAGTTGCTCGATGTCGAGGTCGATGACGCTGAGTTGGCCGTCCAGTTGTTCGCCGCTGCTGCTCAGTTCGCCGTCCAGTTTGGCGTCGCCCCAGAGCAGATTGAGGCTGTGGTCGAGTGCACCTTGCCACTCGCCTTTGCCGTGCCAGTTCAACCAGAAACTGCGCTCACGGAAACGACCGTCGGCGCGCAGTTGGCCGTCGAGCGTTAATTGCGGCCATTGGCCCTGGGCGGACAGTCGGCCGGAGGCTTCGCCGGTTAAGGTGTCGAGCGGCGCACGCAGGTTGTCGGGCAGCCAGGGTTCGACGCGGGCCCAGTCGAGTTGCGTCAGATCGGCGTCCATATTGACGGTCTGGCTGTCTCGCTGGTACTGGCCGCTCAGCGTCAGCGCGGCCGATTCGGAGTTCAGTTGCAGACGTTCGATGTCCAGTTGCTGCGCGCCGGCGGCGTTCAATTCAAGTTGCAGTTGCAATGGCGTTTGCGCCAGTTGGCCGGTGAAGTCGGCCTGGCTGTCGCTCAGCGTCGGTTGCAGTAACGGGCCGCTGATGTGACCGCTGGCGTTGGCGAGGCCGGTCAGTTGGTCGAGCGGTTCGGGCAACGTCAGCGGCAGTAATTGCAGTTGCTCGACGGTGAAATCCTGGACCTCGAAGTCGCCGTCCAGTGCTGGTGCGAAGGGTTCCAGCCAGCCGTCGTAGCGCACTTCGGCGTCGCCCCAGCGCACCCAGCTGTGATCAATTTGCCAGTGCTGGCGTTGCTGCGCCTGAACCTGCAAATGGGCGTTCAACGGCGTGCTTTGCCATTGGCCGTTGAGTGTCAGATCGGAGCGCAAACGCGGTTGGGCCCAGGGGCCGTTCAGGCTCAGTTGGCCGTCAATCTGGCCGCTCAGTTCGTCGAACAGTGTCGGCCAGGCTGGTGTGAATGGGCGGATGCTGGCTAAGCGGACGCCTTGCGGTGTGGCGTTCAGATCGATGCGCCGCTCGCGCCAGTTCACTGTGCCTTCGATGCCGGTTTGGGTGTCGCCGAGTTCGACCTGGCTGGCGCCCAGTTGCACCCGATGCAGGTTCAGTGCGTTCACCGCGACCTCGGCGCGCAGGCGTTGCTGCTGCCATTGGCCCTTAACGTTGAGCGCGCCTTCGGCGTCGGGGTTGCGCAGGTCGCCGTGCCAGTCGAGTTGGCCGTCAACGGTCCAGTCGTGATCGCCGGGCAGACGTGCGCCAAACACTGGCAGCCAGTCGGAATGCACCTGACTGAAACGGCTGTTTGCCGTCAGCGTGAGGGCGGAGAAATCGATCGTGGCGTGGCCCGTTGCTGTGCCCAGATCGGAACGCAGGTCGATGTCGGCCAGCGTCAGTTGTTGCACGCTCAGTTGCACCGGCGTGTGCAATTGCAGCGGCTGGTCCTGATAGGCGCCGCTGGCGCTCAGGTCGGCATTGAGCACCGGCTGGCGCAGCGGGCCGTTAATCACGCCGCTGACGTTGGCGTCGTCGATGTGAATGGCGCTGGGCCAGGCCGGCACCCAGGGGCGCCAATGGCGGTCGGCGATGTGTTGGCCTTCGAGCGTTAAATCGAGCCGTTGCTGCGTCCAGTCAACGCGGCCGACGGCCTGCAACTGCGCCGGCCCCCAGCTCAGATCGAGCTGGTCGATGGTGACGGCGCTGAGTGTGGCACTGGAGCGGGTGGTCAGTTGCACGGCTTCGTCACGCCATTCGCCGGTGAAGGCGGCGTTACCGGCAAAGCGCGGCGTGCGCCAGCCGCCGGTCAGTTGACCATTAACCGAGACCGCGCCGTCGAGCCCGTCCAGCGGCAGCCAGGGCCGCGCCAGTGCCAGCGGCAGAGCATCGGCGTGCAGCGATAAATCGGCCCGATCGGCCTGAATGAAACCGTGCACCCGGGCCGGTTGGCCGTCGGCGCTGACGTCGAATTCGGAGAAAAACAATCGGCTGTTGTTGGGATCGAAGCTGATGTCGCCGCTGGCGCGCAGCGATTGCTCGCGCCAGGGCAGCGCCAGTTGGTCGATGCTCAGTTGAATCTGGCCCTGGCGTTGGCTCAGCTCCAGATCCCACTCGCCAGTCACCGCTTGTGGCAGCGGCCACTCGAAGGCACGCGCCCAGGCGCTGTCGGCTGGGGCGTTCAGCTCGCCTTGAATGCGCAGGGCGTCAACCGCATCGACGTTGACTTCAAGTCGAAGTTCGCTGGTGTCGCCTTCGCTTAAGGTGACATCCAGCCGGGCCGGCCAGCTGCCCCAGTTGACGGCCAGTTCGCCGCGCACCGTAGTGCTTAAGTCGGGCAGGGCCGGATGTTGGAGGCTCAGCCGGTCAACGTCGAGTTGATCCAGACGGGCGCTGGGCAGCTTTGCCCACAGGGCGGCGACGTCGGGAATGCTGAACGGTTTGCCGGTGTTGTCTTCACTGTCTTCGCTGGGTTCGGCTGCCGGAATGCGGACATCGATGTCGGCCGCTTTCAGTTGTTCCAGCCACAGCCGTTTCTGCCACAGGTAACTGGGTTGCCAATGCAGTTGCAGATCGGTGGCGTCTACGGCCGGGCCGGTGTCGCCGCTGCGCCAGCTCAGGCGTTCAAAATGCCATTCGCCCAGCGATGGGCTGCGTGCGCCCTCGGTGTCCAGATGTTGCTGAGTGACTTTGGGCAGCGCGTATTCGACCAGGCTGAGCACTGTCAACCGGCCGCTTTCGCTGGCCAGCAACCAGGCGAGTGTCAGCGCCAGTATCAACACCAGACCGAGCAGGCTGCCGAGGCCGATCAGCCAGGCGCGGGCGGCGCCCTGTCGCAGTCGCCAGGCCATCAGAATGCCTGTCCCAGGCTGATGTAGAGCTGATAGGTGGGGTCGCCTTCGCGCGGCCGCAGCGGCATGGCGACATCGACGCGGATCGGCGCAAAGCGGGTGAAGTAGCGCAGGCCAACGCCGGCGCCGCTGTACCAGTCCTGATCGCTGGATGTCGGGTCCCAGTTGTCGCTGATGCTGGCACTGTCGGCGAACAACACCAGCCCCCAGTTGTCACTGACCTGAGCGCGCAATTCCAGGCTGCCCTGCCATTGCTGGGTGCCGCTCTGGTCGGTGCCGTTGATGCCGATGGAGCGGTACGGGTAGCCGCGTACCGAGCCGCCGCCGCCCGCCAGTAAGCGGTCGGACGCCGGTACGTTGTCGAGATCGGCCGTCCTGGTCAGCGGCCACAACGAAAACCATTCCACCCGGGTGGCGATGACCAGCTCATCACTGGCCGGCGTGAACCCGGACCAACCCAGGGTGCCGATCCAGAACGGATCGCTGGAGCCGGACAGACTCCACACCTGCTCGGCGCCGACGTTGTAGCGCTTGCCGTCAACCGGGTTCAGGCTGCCGGCCGAGCCATCGAATTGATACGCCAGCGGCACCCGCACCAGGCTGAAGGTGCTCCATTCGCCGTCCACGCGTTCGTCACTGCGCCGGTACGCCAGACCGTAGCTGTAGGTGTCGCGGCTGGAGGCGCGGCGGTCGATCGTGGCGCGGCTTTCGTAGATGTAATACTCGTCGTCTTCCGGCGTTTCGTGGCTGGCGCTGTTGTTCACCGTCAAGGTATTGCGCGCTTCCAGGAAGCCCGGCAGCGTCAAAATGACGTTTGCGCTCTGGCGTTCCTGTTGCAGGCTGGTGCCCAGTTCCAGCCATTGGGCGCGGTGCGCCAGATTGCGGTTTTCCCAACCCAGCGTCAGACCCAGGCCCTGATCGGTGTCCCAGCCGATACCGGCGCGGATGGTGCGTGGTGAGCGCTGTACTAAATCAAAGGTCACCAGGACATTGCCGTCGGCATCGCGGCTCAATGAACGACGCACCGTGGCAAACAGTTGTGTCTGATACAGGTTGATCACCGCCTGGTCCAGATCGGCACGGCGGAAACAGGCGCCGCTTTTCAGGCCGGTCTGGCGGAGCAGATAGGCGGCGTTGATCTCGTCCGCGCCGCGGAACTGAACGTCGCCGATGCGCGACACCTGGCCGGCGTTGACGCGATAGCGCACATGGCCGCCGGCTTCTTCCGGCACCAGGCGCACTTCGTGGCTGAGCGACAATTGAAAGAAACAGCCCTGGTCATCGACGATGGTTTGCAACGCTGACTGGTCGGCCAGAATGGTTTCGGCATCAAGCGGTTCACCGACGCTGGCTTCCGGCCAGTCGTCCGGCAATTCCAGTTCGACGCCTTGAATATCGACCGACAGCACCTGATAACGCGGCCCGGTATCGACACGGTAATGCAGCTGTTCGCCGTCGTCGGTTTCTTCGATGCGGTGCAGAATCTCGGCGTCGTAATAGCCGCGCGAATCGAGCCATTGCGTCATGCGCTGGCGTTCACCTTCGGCCAGGCGGTTGGAGCGGGGGGACAGTTGAATGGCGCGCAGTGAATCGCGGTACTGCCGTAACTGATCGAGCAACTCGCCCTGCAAGGCACGATTGCCCGGCGACACCGTAATATCCGAGCGTCGAATGCTGGGCAATTCTTCCGCCCGGGCCAGGCTGATCGTCATCACCAGCGCGACACCGAGAACGGTCGGCAGGAAACGGTTGGCAGTGATGACGAACCCCTTATGCAATGCAGTCTCAATGTGGATGGTGAATGCGCCGTTCAGTGTCGTCAGCAAGCCTGAACTCGGCCTGAAGATTTTATCCAACAAAAATAACGCATATAGCCGGCTTGGGCGCATTTATTCCAACAGAGCATTTCACCCAAGCCGACGATAACTTTAGAATGCCGCGCTTTGGCTCCGTTGAGCCAAGTCAGCATTCACCCCAAAACCCAACCTGCCGACTCGATTGAGGCCACCGATGAAACGAGACAAGAAACGTGTTGAAGGCGAAACCTGGAGCGAGGAACGGCTGGCGGAATATCTGGGCTTCAAAACATACGACGGCACCGACCCGGATTTCCATTGCCTTTACCGCGCATATACCCGCATGAACGAAGAAACCTTCGCTCGTTTCGTACAACTGTTTCGTGAGCAGGGCCGCAACGTTCAGGCGACCAATCTCGAGGGCCAGACGCTGGCGGAAATCGTCGCTAAGCACGCGCAGTCGGAAGATTATCTGGCGGCTCTGTCTGCTTAAATCTTGTCCGCTTAAACGAATCAGATTTCCTGCAAGGCGGCCAGCACTTCATCAAGACGCTGGGCGCCGATCACCGTCATTCCCTCAATCGGTTTTTTCGGCAAGTTCGCCTTCGGCAAAATCGCTTTTTTAAAACCGTGTTTGGCCGCTTCCGACAAGCGTTCTTGACCGTTCGGCACTGGCCGCAATTCGCCGTTCAAACCCAGCTCGCCAAACACCACCCAATCGCGCGGCAGCGGTTTGTCGCGCAGGCTCGAAAGAACGGCCAACAGCGTTGCCAGGTCGGCGCTGGTTTCGGTCACGCGCACACCGCCGACGACGTTCAGAAACACATCCTGATCGCCGGTAAAAACACCGCCGTGGCGATTCAGAATGGCCAGAATCAGACTCAGCCGATTGGTGTCCAGACCAACAGCAATGCGACGTGGATGGCCCATGCTGGTGCCGTCTACCAACGCCTGCAACTCGATCAGCAACGGCCGGGTGCCTTCCCAAACGACAGTCACGACCGAACCCGGCGCGTCGTCACTGCCCTGATTCAGAAAAATCGACGAAGGGTTTTTCACCTCTTTTAAACCGCTGTCGAGCATGGCGAACACGCCCAGTTCGTTGACTGCACCGAAACGGTTTTTGATGGCGCGCAAGGTGCGAAAACGACTGTCGCCAGAACTTTCCAGCATCACTGAAGCATCGATCATGTGTTCCAAGACTTTTGGTCCGGCCAGGCTGCCGTCTTTAGTGACGTGGCCGACCAGAATCAGGATGGTGCCGGTCTGCTTGGCGAAGCGCGTCAGCCAGGCGGCCGATTCACGCACCTGCGACACCGAGCCTGGCGCGGATTCCACATCCGGCGCGTGCATCACCTGAATCGAGTCGATAACCAGAATTTTCGGCGCGACCTCTTTGGCGGTTTCGGTGATCGACTCGACCGAGGTTTCCGCCAGAATCGACAGCTCGTCCATCGGCAAATTCAGGCGTTTGGCGCGCAGCGCAATCTGCTGCACCGATTCTTCGCCAGAGACATAGAGCACCGGAATCTGCCGTGCCAGATGGCACAGCGTCTGCAACAACAACGTCGATTTACCGGCACCGGGATGACCGCCGATCAACACCGCGCTGCCGCCGACCAGACCGCCGCCGAGCACGCGATCGAATTCGCCCATGCCGGTGGCAATGCGCGCCTGTTCGGCCAGATCGACATCGGAAAGTTTCTGAATGCGCGAGCGACTGCCGGCGAAACCGTCGCGGCGGGTGTCGCTGAAATCGGGTTGGCGCGCCGCCACGCCGGTGGCTTCACGGAATTCTTTCAGTGTGTTCCAGGCTTTGCATTCGGTGCACTGGCCCTGCCATTTGGAATAGTCAGCGCCGCATTCGCTGCACACGAACTGAAGTTTGCTCTTGGCCAAAGAAGGCTGCCTCGGTGATGACGAAATCGATGAAATGGGCGCCAAGTTTGACACAGCCGATCAACCTCATAAACGGCCTTTGCTTGCCAGCACGCTGGCCGTCCGGGATCATTCACGCACGATTGTTTTGAGAGACCGACATGGACTGGACCCAACTGCTGACCACCGAACGCTACGGCCATCAGGCCATCGACGCCGAGGAACTCGGTCGCAGCCATTTCCACAAAGACCACGACCGCATCGTCTTCTCCAGTGCCTTTCGCAAACTCGGCGGCAAGACACAGGTGCATCCGCTGGCGAAAAACGACCACGTGCACAACCGGCTGATTCACAGCCTGGAAGTGGGCAGTGTGGGGCGCAGTCTGGGCATTCGGGTGGGCGAACGCATACGCGATCAGTTGCCGAATTTTATCGAGCCGGACGACCTGGGCGTCATCGTGCAGAGCGCTTGCCTGGCGCACGACATCGGCAATCCGCCGTTTGGCCACGCCGGCGAATACGCGATTCAGGATTGGTTCAAACAGCCGGAAAACGCCTACCTGATGGAGCCGTTGAGCGAAGCAACCAAACGCGACCTGATGCATTTCGAAGGCAACGCCCAGGGCTTTCGCATCGTCGCGGAAGTGGAATATCACCTCGGGCGCGGCGGCTTGCGGCTGACGTACCCAACGCTCGGCGCCTCGATCAAATATCCGTGGACGGCGGCTGGCATGGGGCCGAAAGGCAAGTTCAGTTGCTTCACTGGTGAACAGCCGATTCTGCAAAAACTCGCCGCGCAATTGGGTTTGGTGCCGCGCGGTGAGTTCGGTTTTGCGCGCCATCCGTTGAGTTATTTAATGGAGGCCGCCGACGACATCTGTTATGCCCTGATCGATCTGGAAGACGCGGTGGAATTGCACATTCTGGAATTCGAAGAAGTGCGCGATGTGTTTCAACAGATTCAAGGCGCCGGCGATTTAAAACTCGACAGCGCCGACAACGGCATTTCCTCGGGTCGGCAACTGGCCGCGCTGCGCGGCAAAACCATTGGCGTGATTGTCGATGCCGTGGTCGATGCCTTTATCCAACAACAGGACGCCATTTTAGCCGGCACCTTTGAAGGCGATTTGATCGCCAGTTGCCCGCCGCGCATCGTCGAAGGCATTCAACGAGCTAAGACACTGGCCTACACCAAGGTGTTTCTCGACACCCAGAAAACCGAAACCGAAATTGGCGCCTACGCGGTGTTGAGTACTTTATTGCAGGCGTTCATCACCGCCGGTTTTGAATTGCACAACAAGGGCGATTACAAGCAACTGAGCTATCGCGCCAAGCGCGTGTTCGATTTGATGGGCGACGAAGCCCCGACGGCGCAGAGTTCATTGGAAACGATTTACCACCGGCTGATCGATCACATAGCGGGGATGACCGATAACTACGCCAGCTATCTGGCCCGCCAGATTGGCGGGCCGTCGCAGCCGCATTTTGTTTGAGGCGGGCTGCCGGTCTTACTGACCGGTTCTCTTCAACACTTCCGACAGACCCGCAACCGCACCGCCGATGTTCGACAGTTCGGCTGGCAGAATCAGCGTGTTGTTGGTCTTCGCCAGCTTGCCGAATTCGCCGACGTATTGCTCGGCGATGCGCAGACTGACGGCGTCTTTACCGCCGGGTTCCTGAATCGCCGAGGCGATTTTGCGCAGGCCATCGGCGGTGGCGCTGGCGATCAATTCGATTTCCTTGGCGCGGCCTTCAGCTTCGTTAATCTGCTTCAGCTTTTCCGCTTCCGACAGGTTAATCACTTCCTGTTTCTGACCTTCCGAGACGTTGATCATCGCCTGACGTTCGCCTTCGGATTTGGCGATGGCGGCGCGCCGTTCGCGCTCGGCGCGCATTTGTTGTTCCAGCGCATCGCGGATACTGGCCGGCAGTGCGATGTCGGAAATTTCGTAACGCAGCACTTTAATGCCCCAGGGCGCGGCGGCTTCGTCGAGTGCTTTGACGACGACTTCGTTGATCTTGGCGCGCTCTTCGAAGGTTTTGTCGAGATCGGTCTGGCCGATTACTGAACGCATCGTCGTCTGCGCCAATTGGCTGGCGGCGTTGCGGTAATTATCGACGCCGTAACTGGCTTTGTGTGCGTCGATTACCTGGATGTACAACACGCCGTCGATGCCGACCTGGATGTTGTCTTTGGTGACGCATTCCTGCTGGGCCACGTCGATGACTTCCTCTTTCAAAGTGTGCTGGTAAGCCACCTTGTCGATGAAGGGAATCAGGATGTGGAAACCGGAGTCGAGCGTTTTGGAATATTTACCCAGACGTTCGACCACGAAATTAGACCGTTGCGGCACGATGCGCGCCGTCTTCAGAATGACGATGACGACGGTGATGGCAATGCCCAGTGCGAGGATGGTGCCGATATCAAAGAAGCCGTTCATGGTATGTCCTTATCGTGGGGGGATTGGGAGTGGAAAACTCAGGCCGGGCGATTGCGGCTGACCGTTAAACGAATGCCTTCGTTGCTGACCACCCAGGCAATGTCACCGGCTTTCAGGTCGTCGTCGCTCAGTGCATCCCAGGCGACGCCGTTCAGAATGACGCGGCCGGCGCCTTGGGCAAAATCGGTTTCGACGATAACGCGCTCACCGATGTCCTGGCGAAAGGCGCTGTGGTTTTCGCCCTGGTTAGCGGTGAAACCACCGAACCAGGCTTTCAGGCGGCGGCGCGCCAAAATCAGCGTACCGAGGCTGACGACGCTGAATACGATCAACTGCCAGGCCAGGCTTTGAATCACGCCGGCCCACAGGGCGAGGCCGGTGACGAGTGCACCCAAACCGATGAAGACGGCGACCACACTGGTCGCCAATAATTCCGACAAAATCAGCAGGATGCCGACAACGATCCAAATCAAGGCATTCATCGAAAACTCCCTGTGCAATCCGACTGCGACAATTCAGTCCGGATTATTTATGTTCGACCAATTCGATTTCGTATTCCACGTCGCCGCCGGGTGTTTTTACCACCACTTCGTCGCCTTCTTCTTTACCGATCAAAGCGCGGGCGATGGGCGAGGTGACAGAGATTTTATTCACCTTCACGTTGGCTTCGTCTTCACCGACGATTTTGTAAGTCACACCCTGGTCGGTTTCCAGGTTCAACAGTGTGACAGTGCAACCGAAAATGACTTTGCCGGTGTGCGGGATGTCCTGAATGTTGATGACCTGGGCGTTCGATAATTTGCCTTCAATTTCCTGAATGCGGCCTTCAATAAAACCTTGCTGTTCGCGTGCGGCGTGGTACTCGGCGTTCTCTTTTAAGTCGCCGTGTTCGCGCGCTTCAGCGATGGCTTTGATCACCGCCGGGCGTTTGATTTGTTTCAGTTCTTTCAGTTCATTTTGTAAGGCGATTTCGCCTTCCAAAGTCATCGGGTGGCGTTGCATAGGGGTGCTTCCTGTTAAAACCGGACGGCAGACCGTCACGGAAAAATCGTTCGAATTCGCTGGCTGACTGATGGGCAAATAAAAAAGGACGCCGCAGCGCCCTTTTTGTCATTTTGGAGCGCTGTCGAATCAGGCAGTGTGCTTTTCGTGCAGATGTTGCAAGCGGCGCACGGCGGGGTTCTGAGCGAACTGCATTGCCATGACGGAGGCCTCTGCACCGGCCATCGTCGTAGTGTAGTAAACCTTGTGTTGCAATGCACTACGGCGGATGGCGGAGCTGTCGATGATCGACTGGCGGCCTTCGGTGGTGTTGATCATAAAGGCGATGTCACCGTTCTTGATCATGTCCACCAGATGCGGCCGGCCTTCTTTCACCTTGTTGACCACGGTTACGCTCAAGCCTTCGCTTTCCAGGAACTGAGCGGTGCCGCGCGTGGCGCACAATTCAAAGCCCAATTCGACCAGCGAACGCGCCGTCGGCAGAATGGTTTTCTTGTCACGATCTTTCACCGATACGATCACCTTGCCGGCTTCCGGTAAGCGCGTGCCTGCGCCGAGCAAGGCTTTGGAAAATGCTTCGGCAAAGGTGGTGCCTACGCCCATGACTTCGCCGGTGGATTTCATTTCCGGCGACAGAATCGGATCGACGCCAGGGAATTTATTGAACGGCATCACCGCTTCTTTGACCGAGTAATAATTCGGAATAATTTCCTGGGTGAAACCGAGTTCGGCCAGCGTCTTGCCGGTCATCACCTGAGCGGCAATTTTCGCCAGGGAAACGCCGATGGCCTTGGAGACAAACGGCACGGTACGCGATGCACGCGGGTTTACTTCGATGATGTACAGCTGCTCGTCCTGCCAGGCCATTTGCACGTTCATCAAACCAATAACGTTCAATTCCAGCGCCATGGCGGTGACCTGTTCGCGAATCAGATCGAGCGCTTTTTGCGGCAGGCTGTACGGTGGCAATGAACAAGCCGAATCACCGGAGTGAACACCGGCTTGTTCGATGTGTTGCATGATGCCGCCGATGACGACTTGCTGGCCGTCGCTGACGGCGTCGATATCGACTTCAATGGCCGCGTCGAGGAAATGGTCGAGCAGCACAGGGGCGTCGTTGGAGACGCGCACCGCATCGTTCATGTAACGCTCGAGTTCGCTTTCTTCGTAGACAATTTCCATCGCCCGGCCGCCCAGTACATACGACGGACGCACCACCAGCGGGTAGCCGATTTTTGCGGCCACGGCGAGCGCCTGTTCCTGGCTGCGCGCCAGGCCGTTATCCGGTTGTAACAGGCCGAGTTTTTCCGCCATCACCTGGAAACGTTCGCGGTCTTCGGCGCGGTCAATCGCATCCGGTGCGGTGCCGATGATGGGTGCGCCGGCGGCTTCCAAAGCGCGCGCCAGTTTCAGCGGTGTCTGGCCGCCGAACTGGACGATAACGCCCTTGGGTTTTTCCAGCTCGATGATTTCCAGCACGTCTTCGAGCGTGATCGGTTCGAAGTACAAACGGTCGGACGTGTCGTAGTCGGTCGATACCGTTTCCGGGTTGCAGTTGACCATGATGGTTTCGAAACCGTCGTCGCGCGCGGCGAGTGCGGCGTGCACACAGCAGTAGTCGAATTCGATGCCCTGACCGATGCGGTTCGGGCCGCCACCGATGACCATGATTTTGTCGCGGTCGCTCGGCGCGGCTTCGCATTCCTCGTCGTAACTGGAATACATGTAGGCGGTGCTGGAGGCGAATTCGGCGGCGCAGGTATCGACGCGTTTGTAGACCGGGCGAATGTTGTGCGCCCAACGTTTTTTGCGCACTTCCTGTTCGCTGACGCCGACCAATGTTGCCAGGCGTTCGTCGCTGAAACCTTTGCGTTTTAATTGCCGCAGACGGGTTTCATCGAGGTCTTTCAGGCCTGATTCACTGATGACTTTTTCTTCGTTGATCAGGTCTTCGATCTGCACCAAAAACCACGGATCAATGCCGGTTAAACGCTGCACTTCGTCAACGCTGAAATCGGCACGGAAGGCATCGCCGATGTACCAGATGCGCTCGGCACCGGGTTCTTTCAGTTCGCGCACGATGGTGTCGATGGCGCCGTCGGCGTTGAGGTCGACTTTCGGATCAAGACCGGCGGCGCTGACTTCCAGACCGCGCAGTGCTTTTTGCAGCGATTCGGAAAAATTCCGGCCAATGGCCATGACTTCGCCGACCGATTTCATCTGAGTAGTCAGGCGGTCGTTCGCTTGCGGGAATTTCTCGAACGCGAAGCGTGGAATCTTGGTGACGACGTAGTCGATGCTCGGTTCGAACGACGCCGGTGTCACACCGCCGGTGATTTCGTTGCGCAATTCGTCGAGCGTATAACCGACGGCGAGTTTGGCGGCGACTTTGGCAATCGGGAAGCCGGTTGCTTTCGACGCCAGTGCCGAGGAGCGACTGACGCGCGGGTTCATTTCGATCACGACCATGCGGCCGGTTTGCGGATCGACACCGAACTGAACATTGGAGCCGCCGGTTTCGACACCGATTTCGCGCAGCACCGCCAGCGAGGCGTCGCGCATGATCTGGTATTCCTTGTCGGTCAGCGTTTGCGACGGCGCGACGGTGATGGAGTCGCCGGTGTGCACGCCCATGGCATCGAAGTTTTCGATGGCACAGACGATGATGCAGTTGTCCGCTTTGTCGCGGACCACTTCCATTTCGTATTCCTTCCAACCGATCAGGCTTTCGTCGATCAGCAGTTCGTTGGTGGGCGACAGGTCCAAACCGCGTTCGCAGATTTCGTCGAACTCTTCTTTGTTGTAGGCGATGCCGCCGCCGCTGCCGCCCATGGTGAAAGATGGCCGGATGATCGCCGGGAAGCCGATCCATTCCAGAATGTCCCAGGCTTGCTGCATGGAGCGGGCGATGCCTGAGCGCGGCGTTTCCAGGCCGATGGCTTTCATGGCTTTGTCGAAGCGTTCGCGGTCTTCGGCTTTGTCGATGGTGTCGGCGTTGGCGCCGATCATCTGTACGCCGAACTTTTCCAGTACGCCGTGTTTTTCCAGATCGAGTGCGCAGTTCAGCGCTGTCTGGCCGCCCATGGTGGGCAGCAGGGCGTCGGGTTTTTCCTGTTCGATGATCTTGGCGACTTCGCTCCACACCACCGGTTCGATGTAGGTGGCGTCGGCCATCGCCGGGTCGGTCATGATGGTGGCCGGGTTGGAGTTCACCAGGATGACGCGGTAACCCTCTTCGCGCAGGGCTTTGCACGCTTGGGCGCCGGAGTAGTCGAATTCACAGGCCTGGCCGATGACGATGGGGCCAGCGCCGAGGATCAGGATGCTTTGTATGTCTGTGCGTTTGGGCATGGGTCAGTCGCTTCGCTTTGTGACGCTTGACGCATGGCGGGAGACGGGAGACGCAAGCTAGCGTCCGGCGTCTTCCGTTCAGCGTTTTGCGTGATCCATTAACTCAATAAAGTGGTCGAACAGGGGCGCGCAGTCGTGCGGGCCGGGGCTGGCTTCGGGGTGTCCCTGGAAGCCGAACGCGGCTTTGTCGGTGCGGTGAATGCCCTGAACGGTGCCGTCGAACAAGGAACGGTGCGTCAGTTCCAGGTTGCTCGGCAGGCTGTTGCCATCGACTGCGAAGCCGTGGTTCTGGCTGGTGATCATCACCGTTTTGTCGCTCAGAATTTCCACCGGGTGGTTGGCGCCGTGGTGGCCGGTCGGCATTTTCACCGTTTTGCCGCCGCTGGCGAGCGCCAGTAATTGGTGGCCGAGGCAGATGCCGAATACCGGGATCTCGGTTTCGAGAATTTGTTGAATCGCTTCGATGGCGTAATCGCACGGTTCCGGGTCGCCTGGGCCGTTCGACAAAAAGACGCCGTCCGGGTTCAGCGCCAGTACGTCTTTAGCCGGGGTTTGTGCCGGCACGACGGTCAGTTTGCAGCCACGATCGACCAGCATGCGCAGGATGTTGCGCTTGGCGCCGTAATCGTAGGCGACGACGTGGTAGCGCAGGTCGGCGTCGGTTTTGTTGCTGTGGCCTTCACCCAGTTGCCAACTGCCGGAGCGCCAGTCGTAGGCGTCTTTGACGCTGACTTCTTTTGCCAGGTCCATGCCTTTCAAACCGGCAAAACCGCGCGCTTTGGCGAGGGCGTCGGCTTCATCGATGTTGTCGCCGGCGACGATGCAGGCGTTTTGTGCGCCCTTGTCGCGCAGAATGCGGGTCAGGCGGCGGGTGTCGATATCGGCGATGGCGACGACGTTGTTGCTGATCAGGAATTCGCTCAGCGAGCCCTGGCTGCGGAAATTCGAATGCAGTAACGGCAAGTCACGAATCACCAGACCCGCGGCCCAGACGCGGTCGGATTCGTTATCTTCATCGTTGGTGCCGGTGTTGCCAATGTGGGGATAGGTGAGAGTGACGATTTGTCGGGCGTAGGATGGGTCGGTCAGGATTTCCTGGTAACCGGTCATGGCGGTATTGAACACCACCTCGCCGATCGATTCTCCGGGAGCGCCAATACTGACCCCCCGGAACAGACTGCCGTCGGCGAGAGCAAGTATGGCTGGCGTACTCAAGGATCCGTTCCTCTGTTCGTGCGAATGGATGTCCTGGACACAGCGCGGTTGCGGTCGGTTGCCGAAGCTGCGATTGCAACCTGACCGGCTGGACGATTTACTCGCCCCCTTTCGCAAAAAAGCGAGATGAAGTAGCCTCCATCCCGCTCGGAATTCGTCTGCGATGTGAAAGGTCGCGATCGCGTGCAGCGAACCGGGCGCCGTGCCCAAATTTCGGGGATTCTACCCAAGAAACCGCTGGGCTGTCCACCGCCGAAGGCCATGAATCCTGGCCGCCAGAGGAATTTTCATGTCGTTGAGCGCGCGTTTGTCATTCACTGAAGATCTGGCTGTCCAGGCCGGCCAATTGATTCGCAAACGGCGCGAAGCCGGCGACCTGAGCACCGATTTCAAAGGTGGTATTGAACTGGTAACCGATGCGGACCTGGCTTCGGAACAGCTGATCACCAGCGCCATTGCCGCCAGCTATCCGAACGACGCCATTCTGGCCGAGGAAAGCAACCGGGCGTTGAGCCAGGCGGAAATGAACGGCCCGCTGTGGGTGATCGACCCCATCGACGGCACCGTTAATTTCGCCCACGGCCATAACATGGTCGGCGTGTCCATCGCCTGGTACGACGGTGGTGAGGCGCAGGTAGCCGTGGTTTATAACCCCTTTTTGAAAGAATGCTTCACCGCCATTCGCGGCAAAGGCGCCTGGCTGAACGGTCAACCGATTCAGGTGTCGGGCA
Source organism: Saccharospirillum mangrovi (assembly GCF_003367315.1). Classification (GTDB taxonomy): domain Bacteria; phylum Pseudomonadota; class Gammaproteobacteria; order Pseudomonadales; family Natronospirillaceae; genus Saccharospirillum; species Saccharospirillum mangrovi. The sequence continues at coordinate 3,371,016 of NZ_CP031415.1, read as the reverse complement.
AGACCGAGTTGTCGCGTGCTGTGGTGGGTACCGGCTTTCCTTATGATCGCAACGCCCGTGCAGAATTGTTGCCGCGCCTGGCGCGTGTGTTGGAACACTGCTCCGATGTGCGTCGCCTGGGCTCGGCGGCCATGGACATTTGCTGGGTCGCCTGTGGCCGGTTGGACGCCTATTACGAAACCGTCAGCCCCTGGGATGGCGCGGCGGGGCAGCTGGTGGCACGCGAAGCGGGTGCTCAGTTGAGTCACTTTTTGCCAATCTCCGGCGAGCTTCCGGATGAGCTGGATGGGCACCACTGGCTGATCAGCACACCGGCCATTCATTCGGCGTTGAAATCGTTGTTAGCGGAAAGTTGATCGAGTTTCAAAATAGCGACGCTCAGTTGAATCGCCCTGTTTTTATCGTTGGGATGTGCGACGATTGGTCGCGTTTATGACTACCTAATGCCCAGCAATCATGTCTCAAACTGCCCAACTCGTCGAAACCCTCAAACGCATTCTGCGCGAGCGTAAGATTACTTATGCCGACGTTGCCCAACATCTAGACCTGAGCGAGGCAAACGTCAAACGGATGTTTTCCAAGCGCCATTTCACGCTGGCGCGGCTGGAGGAAGTCTGTTCCCTGGCGGGTACCGATCTGGGTTATTTGATGGCGCGCATGCACGAACGGGCGATGAACCTGGACGAGCTGACCGAAGCCGGTGAAGCGGAACTCGTCTCCAACCCCAAATTGCTGTTGATGGCGCAGTTGATGGTCAACCGCTGGCCGTACGAAGACATCATCGCCACCTACCAGATTGAAGAAGACGAGGCCTGTGAGCTGTTGGCGCAACTCGAATCGCTTGGGGTGCTCGAGCGGTTGCCCGGTAATCAGGTTCAAACCAAGATATCGCGCGATTTCTGCTGGATACAAAACGGACCCGTTCACCAGTTTTTCCGTCAGCACATTTCCAGTGAGTTTTTTGACTGCAACTTTGACCCGCGACTGGGTGAATTGCTGGTGTTTGTCGGCGGTAT